>JAEUJP010000074.1 GCA_016793725.1 Myxococcaceae bacterium
ACGCCGGCGCCGGCGCCGACGAGCGCGACGAGGGCGGCGACGACGTAGCCGCGCTTCTTCAGCGCGCGCTGGCGGCTGGGTGAGGTCGGGGGCAGCGCGGTGTCGACGTGGGTGCCGCCGGGCGCGAGGTTCGCGAGCGGCAGCGACGGGCGCACGACGAGGGGCAGCGCGTTCAGCGGCGGGTCGGGCAGCGCGCGCACCTCGGCGGCGAGCGTGACGCGCTCGAGCTCCTGGCCGAGCTCGCGGGCGCTCTGAAAGCGGTCGGCAGGGCGCTTCGCGAGGCCCTTCTTGAGCGCCTGGGCGAGCAGCGGCGGCACGCCGTCGACGCTCTCGAGGTCGGGCGGCTGCTGGTCGACGTGGGCGCGCATCACCTCGTAGTCGCTCAAGCTCGGAAACACGGTGGTGCCCGTGAGCATCTCGAAGACGACGGTGGCGAGAGAGTAGATGTCCGAGCGGTGGTCGCACTCTTGCGTGGCGATCTGCTCGGGCGCCATGTAGCGCGGCGTGCCGATCAGCACGCCCGAGCGGGTGAGCGCGCTGGTGGCGTCGCGCGCGACGCCGAGGTCGAGCAGCGTGACGTGGCCGTCGGGCGCGATGAAGACGTTGCCGGGCTTCACGTCGCGGTGCACGACGCCGTGGTCGTGAATGAACTGCAGGCCGGCGCAGAGCTGGCGCGAGATGGCGATGACCTCGCGCACCGGCAGGCGCCCGCGCTCTTTCAGGTACTGCGCGAGCGTCGCGCCCTGCAGCGACTTCATCACGATGAACGGCACGCGCCCCTCGCGGCCCACCGCGTAGATGGGCACGAGGTTCGGGTGGTCGAGCCGCGCCATCATGCGCGCCTCGCGCTCGAAGCGGGCCACGAGCTCGGCGTCGTCGCACAGCGAGTCGGACAACAGCTTCACCGCGACCGGCCGCTCGAGCTCGAGCTCGTGCGCGAGATAGACGGCGCCCATGCCGCCCTGCCCCAGCTTGCGGTCGAGCTGCCACTTGCCGAGCAGCACGTGGCCGGTGATGGGCGTGTTCGTGACCGAGGCGGCCACGGCGGCGAGCGCGCGGGTGATGACCTTGCCGCAGGTGCCGCACTGCGTGGCGCCGGGGGCGACCTCGGAGCCACAGTGGGCGCAGGCGTTGAGGTGGAGCTCGGGTGACGGCATCGGCGGTCTCGAGGCTTAAGGTGGCACGTCGCACGAGAACAACCGCACGCGGTTCGGCTCGCTGACCATCACGTGCAGCCGGCCGCCCGAGTACGCCGACCGCACCTCGGTGTCGTCTGGTGACGTGTTGCACACCACGTCCCACCCCGCGTCGGAGGCGCTGCGGTTGCGCACCACCTGTGTGTCGGTCGTGAACGTCACGTGCGGGTTGTAGGGCGGTCGGTCTGAGGTCCACGCCGTCGCCATGCAGCCGGGGCCGCAGCCGCTCGAGTGCCAGCTCAGGAACGTGTGCGTGATGGGGTAGTCGAACGTGTCGTCGACCGGCGTCGAGAGGTCGACGGGTATCGACCTCGCCAGCAACGTGTAGGGCGGCGTGCTGGTCTCGGCGCTGAACGCGACGAGCGCGTAGTTGCCGTTCGACGACAGAAAGGCGCTCTGGTCACCCGGCCCTCCGTGGCTCTCGAGCACCGAGCTGAAGAGGAGCCCACCGTCGGGCAGCGGCGCCGAGATGCCGACGTCGCCGAGGCCCGAGTTGATGGGCCCACAGCTCGTGAAGCGAAAGCCGTAGACCGGCGACCAGAGCGCCGTGAGGTAGTCGCTCTGCAGGTCTGCGCGCAGGGCCGTGAACGGCCCCGGGCACCCCGCGTCGCCCATCGACCAGCCCATGTAATTCGTGACGCCCATCGCGTAGCCCCGCACCACCGCGACGTCGCCGTACGGCGAGACCGCGACCCCGGCGCCTCCGTTGTAGCCCGCGACGCCGGGGCTCACGGCCGTCGAGCCCGAGCTCGCGAAGCAGCGAATCGGGTTGTTCTCGCCCGAATGGTAGATGGCGGCCCAGACGTCAGAGGCCGTCGAGAGCTCGGTCTTGTTGATGCCCGACACGGCGACCTCGTCGACGACCTTCACGGTGCCGGCGTCGGTCGCGGTGAACAGCTCGAAACGCAGGCCATTCGCCCAGCCGTAGACCATGCCGCCGTCGATGAAGCCGAGCACGGGCGCCTTGAACAGGCCGGTGCTCGCGAGCGTGACCGGCGGGTCGCACTGGAGCCGCGGCCTGACGCCGTCGCACGACTCGCCGCCGTCGTAGAACGTGGGCATGCCGCCGCCCGCTGTGCCACCTCCGGCGGTGCCACCTCCGGCGGTGCCGCCACCTCCGGCGGTGCCGCCACCTGCGGTGCCGCCACCTGAAGTGCCGCCGCCGGCTTCACCACCACCGGCCGTCGGAGCGCCGCCGCCCGCTTCGCCGCCGCCTGCAGGCGCGATGTCGCCACCGCCCGCGGTCGCAGCACCACCGCCGGCCGCGCCGCCGTCGAGGCCGCACCGGCCGTTTCTCACGCAGTTTCGCTGTGCCTCGGTGAAATCGAGACACGACGCGAAGAGCAACGCGACAGCAAAAGCACGCGACACTGGTAGAGGGGTGGCGCCGTACCGCTACGCGCGGCCGGTTTCCACCCTCCTCCTTTCAATCCGTACGTGCCGATTTCCGGCATACGGCTTAACGGGTGTCTTCACGGGCAGCTTGCACAGCTTGGGGTAGCGGACAGTCCCGAGCATCCGATGCAGGCCGTGGTCCCAAAACCAGTTCCGGTCCCAGGCGTGTGCTTGGCCCGGTTTCAAGTTCCGCCCGTAGCGCCGCGCCATGAAGTCACGCAGCCGCCGATGGACGTAGCTGTCCACCTGGTTGAACTTGTGAGAGGCGTTCCCGGTGCGGAAGTAGTTGCCCCAGCCTCGGAGCACGGGGTTCAGCCGTGCGATGACTGCGCGCACGTCGTTCTCCCCAAGCCAGCGTCGGTCGGTCAGCTCGTGAATCCTCGCCCTCACCCGCTTCATGCTGCGGGCTGAAGGCCAGCGGCTCAGGTAGTACCAGCGGTTGCCGGTCTGCTCGAGCAGCCTGCCGCTCATCCGCTTGTGCAGATGGCAGCCGAGGAAATCGAAGCCTTCCTTCCCTTCCGTTAGCTCTACTCGTCGCGTCTTCTCCGGGTGGAGCGTGAGCTTCAGCCGCTCAAAGATGATGCGCACTCTTCGTTCGGCTTCTTCGACGGCTTCGCGACTCCTGCAGACAATGACGAAGTCATCGGCGTAACGCACCAGCGTGCCCAGATGCGCGCACTGCCGCGTCCACACCGTGTCGAAGAAGTGCAGGTAGATGTTCGACAGCAGTGGCGAGATGACTCCGCCCTGCGGCGTGCCCGAGACCATTTCGGACGTGCGCCCATCTTCCATCACCCCTGCCTTCAGCCAGCCCCTCAGCAGCTTCAGCACCCTTCGGTCCGACACCCGCCGCGACACGCGCTCCAGCAGCAGCTCGTGACTCAAGCTGCCGAAGTAGTCGCTGATGTCCGCGTCGAGCACGTGGTTGCATCCGGCGTTGGCCGTCTCTCGGATGGTCTCCAGCGCGTCCGTCGCACTGCGCTTCGGCCGAAACCCGTAGCTGCAAGGCAGAAAATCCGCCTCGAAGATGGGCTCCAACACCAACTTCGCCGCTGCTTGTGCAACGCGGTCCTTCACCGTCGGGATGCCGAGCGGCCGTTGCCGCCCATCTGCCTTCGGGATGTACCGCCTCAGCACGGGAGACGGCACGTACTCACCTGCGCGGAGCTCGTCTTGCAGCTCACTCAAGAGCCGCTCGACTCCGTACTGCTCCACTGCCTCGAGCGTCATTCCGTCGACGCCCGCTGCACCTCGGTTGCTCTTTACGCACCCCCACGCCTTCCACAGGACGTCACTCCGATGGATTCGGTCATACAGCGCGTGGAAGCGGCGACCCTTCTGCTGCTTGGCTGCGACGTACAGCTTCGCCTGAAGCCGGCGGACTTTCTCGTCGGACTCTTGTCTGACGGGGTGGTTGGACGCGGATTTCCGCGCCATGCCCTCACCCGCAGCCCCAGTTGAAGCGCGACACGAGCAGGGCTCCTTCCCTCCAGCGGCGTTACCCGCCTTCATGGGTACTACGGGCCCCTCGGACTCCCGCTCGCCACCGTGCGCTTTCGTCGTCGACTTATACGCGCGGCCATCACCCGACGTCGGTCGGCGAGACGGGTCTCTCGTGTTCAGTGCTGCTCCTTCAGCGCGTGCTGCTCCCATTACCCCGCCGAGACTCATCACTTCACATCCGGACTCGTCCGCGATGAGGGTCGCCTTCGCCGTGACGTGCTCGGCTCGGCTCTCGGATTGTGTTTCTGTCGAGGCGGCAGGCTTCACTTCATGTTGCGGCCCGCGCTGCTGCTTCCCGCGCACGGCTTTCACCGCGTCGGGCTTCTGACACCAGGCTTCACCAGTCGGCGTCTCCGCCTCAGGTGCTGGTCTGCTTCCGGGCTCTCCGGCGATTACCCGCGCGGGACTTTCACCCGCAGGAACTGCACCGCATGGCTCGGCTTCGGCGGTCGCTTCCGCGGTCACCGACTCCGTGCCTTCACGACGCACCACGCGCGGCAAACTAGCACGCCGCGCGCGGGCTCAAGGGTTCTGCTGCAGCGCCCGCGCACGCTCGAGCGCCTGCCACAGCGGCGCGACGAGCTCGGGGGCCGGCGAGAGCTCGAGGGCGTGGGTGAAGCTCTCGGCCGCGTGCTCGGCGTCGCCCTGCTTGTCGAGCTGAATGAGCCCGAGCACGTAGAGCGCCTGGGCGGCGCGCGGGTCATCGGCGTGCTTCTCGCCGATCTCGTGGAGCAGCGCGGTCGCGCGAGAGACGTCACCGGCCTCGTACGCGAGGCGCACGCTCTCGAGCAGGGCGGCGACGACGTCGACGGGCTCGGCCGCGGGCTCGACCTTCGGGGCGGGTGCAGGGGGCGCGGGCACGGCGGCGGGCGCGGGCCGCTGAAGGGCCACGGTGCGCGCGTGCACGCGCGGCAGGGCCTGCATGAGCGAGTCGAGCGGAGCGGCGGCCACCTGGGGCGCCGGCGCGACGGAGGGCGCGGGCGCAGGCATCGTCGACGGGAAGAGCGGCCGCACGGCCCAGCCGACCGAGGCGGCGAGGAGCAGACACGAGACGGCGAGCGCGCCCTTGCGAACGGTGTCGCGCACGGCGCGCTTGCGCTGCACGCGGAGCCACCCGCGCGTGACCGGGGCGTCGTAGGCGCCCTCGTGAAGAACCGACTTGATGGGCCGCTGCAGCGTCATGGGGGCTCCGGGCTGATGTGCCGCTCGGCCGCGGCGATGTAGCGCTTCGTGGTGGCGAGGCTCTTCTTCATCGCGGCTGCGACGTCTTCGAGCTTCTCGCCCTCGATGTACCTGAGGCTCCACGCGACGGCGTGGGCGGGGGGCAGGGTCTTGAGCTTCGCGTCGAGGGCCTTGAGCTCGTTGCGCGCCTCGACGTCGAGGTGGCTGTGGGCCTGCTGCTCGAGGGTGACGTCGGTGAGCGCCTCGAGGCCGACCCAGGTGAGCAGGCGCTGCCGGCGCAGCCGCTTCTTCACCAGGCTGACCACGATGGAGAGGAGCCACGAGCGGAACATCGCGGGGTCTTTGAGCTGGTGGAGGCGCTCGAACGCGCGCACGAACGCGTCTTGAACGGCGTCTTCGGCGTGGTGCGAGTTGCGCAAGAGGCGGCCGGCGATGGCGAGCAGCGCGCCGGCGTGGCGGCGGTAGAGCAGGCTCTCGGCGCCGCGGTCGTGCTCGCGCGCCCGCTCGACGAGCACGGCATCGGGCACCCCGGAGCGGAGCTGGGCCACGTCGGCCTCTCGCGCGTCGCTGGAGGTGGGCTGCGGCTTCGCGTTCGCCATCGGGAGTGTCGACCCATGAGCCCCCAGGAGCGGCTCACACTTTGTACGATACGGCAAAACGGGGACCCTGAGCCGAATCGGAGCCCGCGCGGGTCAGTGGAGCTCGAGGAGGCGGAGATGAAGAAGGCCACATTCGTTCTGCTGGGAGTCGTAGCCTGTGGGGAGCCAGAGCCGTCTTTGAGCAGCAGCGGCGGCAACGGCGCGAGCGTCGGCGGGCGGCGGGCGAAGGCGGGCGCGGCGCTGACGGGCACGTCGGTGCTGCAGCTCGGCGACGGGCGCGCCGCGGTGGCCGACCCCGACAGCGACTCGGTCTTCCTCGTGACGCCGAGCGGCCACGCGACGCTGCAGTTTCCCGAAGGCAGCCAGCCGACGCGCACGGCGGTGGCGGGGCGCGACCTCGCGGTGGTGCTGCGCGGGTCGGGGCAGATCGCGCGGCTGAAGGCCACCCAGCGCAACGCGCGCGTCGACGGGGCGTCGCTGCTGACCGCGTGCGCAGAAGTGCGAGGCGTCGCGCACGACCCGGCCACGAACGGGTTGAAGATCGCGTGCGGAGGAGGCGAGCTGGTGACGCTCGACGGCCAGGGCCGGCACGTCGTCGACACCGGGCTCGAGCTGCGCGACGTCATGGTGTTCGAAGGCAAGACGTGGGCGACGACGTTTCGTTCGGCCGAGCTGGTCGAGCTCGATGCGCAGGGCCACGTCGTGACGCGGCTGGCGCCGCCGCGGCTCCCGGTCTCGGGGGTGACGTTCAGCCCACGGGTGGCGTGGCGCGCGGTGGCCGATGGCCCGCGCGTGGTGATGGTGCATCAGCTGCACGTCGACGATGAGGTGACGAAGCTCACGAACCCGGCGGCGGGCGCGCCCTACTACGGGCGGCCGTACTGCCAGGCGAGCGTGGTGTCGTCGGCGCTGACGGTGTTCGACCTGCAGTCGAAGACGATGGTGTGGTCGGCGCCGATCGTGGGCGCCCTGCCCGTCGACGTCGCGGTGACGCCCGCGAAGGTGGCGGTGGCGTTCGCGGGCGCGGGCAACGTGCTCGAGTACGCGGTGAACGGCTTCGAACGCCCGGCGGCGGGTGGCGGCTGCCTGGTGCCCGAGACGACCGGGCTCTCGCCGGCGCCGACGGGCGTGGGCTACGTCGAAGACAAGCTCGCGTACTTCGATCGCACCGGCGTCGTGCGGGGCGATTTCGTGCCGGTACCGGGCGACGCGGTGGTGCCCGAGCGCGTGCAGCCGGTCGAGCGCAGCGTGTTTCACGCGCAGTCGCCGAGCGGGGTGTCGTGCGCGTCGTGCCACCCTGAAGGCCACGAAGACGGGCACACGTGGCGATTCGGCGCGCGGGTCGTGAGGTCGCAGTCGCTCGAGGGCGGGCTGCTCGCGACGGCGCCGTTTCACTGGGACGGCAGCCTGCGCAACCTCGACGCGGTGATGAACGAGACGATGGTGCTGCGCATGGGCGGGGCGCGCGCCGACACGTCGACGGTCGCGGCGCTCGAGCGATGGCTCGACGCGCTGCCTGCGCGCGCGGCGCCCGAGACCGTCGACCCGGTCGAGGCGAAGCGCGGTCACGCCGCGTTCGAGGCGAGCGGCTGCAATGTGTGCCACGCGGGCGCGGCGCTCACGAACGGCTCGACGGTCGACGTCGGCACCGGCGGCCCGTTTCAGGTGCCGAGCTTGAAGGGCGTGGGCCGGCGCGGGCCGTGGCTGCACGACGGCTGCGCGCGCACGCTCGAGCAGCGCTTCGACCCGGCGTGCGGGGGCGCCAATCACGGCACGGTGCCCGCCGCCGACGTGCCGTTCGTGGTCGCGTACCTGAAGACGCTTTGAAACATTTCGGCTGATATGCTACGAGCCGGGAGCCCGGACATGTGGCGGCGCAAAGGGGACGGTCTGGCAGGGTAGGTTCCCCTCGTGCTCTCGGTCGGTCTGCACATTGCGTTGGTGATGTCGCT
>JAEUJP010000206.1 GCA_016793725.1 Myxococcaceae bacterium
CTCCGCCGCCGGTGGCGGTGAAGGACGACGACGAGCAGAAGAAGCCGGTGCAGGTGTCGACGAACACGGTGAAGAAGGCGCAGCCGACCCAGGCGAGGCCGCCGCCGCCGGCGGCGCCGGTGAAGAAGGCTCAGCCCGGGAAGCGGCGGTAGCTCGTCATTTCGCGCCGTGCCGTTCTCTGAACTGCCGGGTCCGGGGACGGGGACGGAAATGGTTCGCGTCGCTTCGCTCGTCTGACGCGCTCGCTCTCTGCCGGCTTCTCGACTGCCGGGGCCGTGTGAGGGTGGTCAGCGCCTTCGGCGGCGCTTCGGCGTTTCGCCCGTCCACCGTCTGAAGGCGCGGAAGAAGGCGCTCGGCTCTGAGAAGCCCAGGCGCTCTGACACGTCGGCCACCGTCGCGCCCGTCTCGAGCAGCGCTTGAGCCTTCGTGCGCCTCGCTTCATCGACGAGCGTCTGGTGTGACGTGCCGCGACGCGACAGCTCTCGCTGCAGCGTGCGCTTCGGGCGATCGAGCTTCGCCGCCAGCGCGTCGAGCGACGTGTCGTTCTTGTCGAGCAGCTGCTGCACCACCTCTTTGGCGCGGCGCACGAGGTCGTCATGGGCGAGCTCGGGCTCGAGCGCCTTCATCTTGAGCTCGAGCACCTCGGCCAGCGCCGACGAGGCCGTGCGCAGCGGCAGCGGCAGCAGGCCCGCGTCGAACACCAGCACGTCGCGCGGCGCCGCGAACGTCACCTTCGTACCGAAGAAGGTGTCGTGCGCCTGGCTCGCAGCGGGCGGCCCGTGCGTGAACGAGACCTCGCGGAACTTCACCGGCGCGCCGAGCGTGCCGCGAATGCGCTCGGCGATCATGGCGTAGGAGAACTCGATCCAATGGCGGCTGTGGTTCACGCCGCTCACCCGCTCGAAGTGCAGCGTCGCCGTCGCCGCGTCTTCGAGCAGCGTCAGCTTCACGCGCTGCGTGGCCACCGCGTAGAACCGTGCCGTGCGCGAGAGCCCTTCGCGCAGCGTCGGGCTGGTGCACAGCGCGTAGTCGAGCATGCCGAGCGCGCCGATGGGCACGCGGCGCGCGACGTCGAGACCGACCGTCTCGCTCTTCAGCTTCGCCGCAGCGGCGTCGAAGAGCTGGTTCGCGTCGCTGCTCGCGACGACGTCACCCCTCGGCGGAGGCAGGCTGAAGCCGAGCTCTGCGAGCGCTCGCAGCACGGGTGCGACGATGGCACTCGAGATCCCCGGCTCCACCTGGGCGCCCGTTCTACCAGCTCGAGAGGCAATCGACCTCGGTTCCCGCATGCACGAAGCCCAGGAGCTGGGGGTCGTTGACCGTCACCTTCACCAGCGTCTGCTTGCCGACGGCCCGCTGCTCGTAGCTCGCGACCAGCCGCGCGCAGACCCGAATGAAGCCGAGCCGGTCGCCCGCGATGCCGACCGTGTAGCGGTCTTCGACCTTTCCCCAGCTCAGCGCCGTCTGCCCCGAGAGCCGCCGCGGCAGCTGACCGCGCGTGCGCAGCGCGTCGTACTCGAGCTTCGTCAGCTCTTCTTCGGCGCCGTGGGCGAGCGACTTGAGCTCGCGCATCGCCGGGCCCCACGGTTTCTCGTGCGCGAGGGCGCGGTCTTTCGGGGCGCCGGCGTCGAGCATGCTCCACAGCTCGATGAGCAGGTTGATGGGAAAGGAGGCCGCCTTCGGGGGGCGACCACCCTCGAGGCGGAGCGTGAGCGTGTGCTGCGAGACGGAGCCGATGGTGACGTGGAACATGAGGGCGTGTCGGAATCACCCCTCTTGCGGTCTCGTTGCGCACGCCTGCGGTGAAGTGGCGCGCCCGGGTAGTTCTCGTGGCGCTCTCGGTCACTTCAGAACTGCCGGGGCCGGGGACGGGGCCGGGGACGCCTGCCGGGCACGGTATCGGTCAGCGGGTGACCGTACCGTCTGGCTTCACTCGCACCTTCAGGCTCGGCGCTCGGTCTTGCGCCACCTCGAGCTCCAGCGCCGCGGCTTCGTTCTTCCACCCCTTGAACCACGAGGTGCCGCAGCTCGTCTCGGGCACCTTCTTGCGTTCATCTGCCGTCAGGTGCTCGAGCGGGTCGACCGTCACCAACGTCGCCCCCTCCTTCACCGGCGCGATTTGGACGCTGCCCGACGGGTACGGCCCCTTCGTCGCCACCCACCCGTCGTCGCTCGCGATGAGCACCTTGAACGGTGGGTGCTCGTCGGTGAACAACACCTTGCCGCCCTCGTTCACCGTCATCGCCGCTTCGGTGACGACGACGCTCACGCCACGCTTCGTGTTGCCTTTCACCGTGTAGGGCCTGAGCTCGACTGGCTTGCACTCGAGCACCACCGCCAGCATCAGCGCCACCATCACTGCAGCAGCCTCACCTCGTCGGGCGTGAGCTGCACCGCCGCCGCCGCGAGGTCTTCTTTCATGTGCTGCGGGTCGGTCGTGCCCGTCAGCGGCAACATGCCCACCGCCAGCGCGAACGCGAAGATGACCTGCTGCGGCGTCACGCCGTGCTTCGCCGCGATCGGCACCGCCTTCTGCACCGCCTCGGGGTTCGCCGTCAGCAGCGAGAACCCCTGGTACGTGATGCCGCGCTGCATGCACAGCTCGCGCACGCGCTGGTCCCACCCGGTGCGCGCGTAGCAGCGGTTCTGCACGTACTTCGGCTGCACCTTCGCCTTCGCGCACAACAGCTCGAGCTGGTCGGCCGAGACGTTGCTGACGCCGAGGGCCTTGGCGAGGCCGCGCTGGTGGAGCACCTCCATGGCGGCCCACACCTCTTCGTCGTTCGGGTGCCAGCCTTCACGCGAGCTGGGCCCGTGCAGCACGTAGCTGTCGATGAAGCGGGTGCCGAGGTGCTCGAGCGAGCTCTGAAACGACTGCTCGACCTGGCGCGAGAGCGGCGCGGCGGCGTCGTACGGCAGGCGGCGGTCTTGCCCGCTCTTCGACGCGAACTTGGTCTGGAGGAAGAGCTGGTCGCGGGGGAAGCCGCGAATGGCCTGACCGACCTGGGCCTCGTGGTAGTGCTTGCGCTGGTTCGCGGTGTCGATGCCGCGGTAGCCGGCGAGCAGGGCGTCACGCACGCAGCGCGCGGTGTCGTCTTCTTTCCAGGCGGTGCCGTAGAGAAGTTTCACGGGAGCCTTCTTAGTACCCAGCCGGACTCGTAGTAATGACCTGGCATGGCCAAGGGGGCCGCCCCTTCACAAGACCAGCTGCTCGAGCTGATGACGCGAGCAGCCGAGGAGCTGAAGCACGCCAAGGAAGAGGCGCGCACGGCCGTGCAGGCGCTGCAGAAAGAGCAGGCCGCGCACCAGAAGACCGAAGCGGAGCTCGAGCAGGCGCTGAGGGCGGCGAAGAGCTCGAAGGGTCAGCAGAGCGCCGACGAGGAGCTGCTCAAAGACCAGATCGAAGCCGAACGCGAAAACGGCAAGACGCTCGCCGCGCGCGTGAAGGAGCTCGAGGCGAGCCTCGACGGCGCCATCGCCGAGCGCGAGTCGATGAAGGCGAAGGTGGCCGAGGCCGAGACCGCCATCTCGGTGGCGTCGCAGCAGGAAGAGGCGAAGTCACAGAAGCTCGTCGAAGAGCACGAGGCGGCGCTGAAGGCGCGCGCCGAAGAGCACGAAGCCGCGCACCAGAAGCTGGTCGAAGAGCACGAGGCCGCGCGACAGAAGCTGGTCGAAGAGCACGAGGCGGCGCAGCAGAAGCTGGTCGAAGAGCACGAGAAGACGATCGCCGCGCTGAAGGCGGTTCACGAGAAGGCGCAGAGCGAGGCGCAGCAGGCGATCGCCGAGGCTGAGGCCGAGCACAAGGGGCTGCTCGACGATGCGGCGGGGAACCTGGTGCAGATCGAGCAGCAGCTCGCGCAGGAAAAAGAGAAGCATCAGATCATGGCGCAGAAGCTGATCGAGACCCGCGCCAAGGTGCGCGAGCTCGAGGCGGGCTTCGCCGCCGAGCAGGAGCGCGTGAAGGGCCTCGAGGCGGTCGCGAAGCAGCTCGCCGATTCGCACGAGAAGGCGCAGCGCGAGGCCGCCGAGGCGCACCAGAAAGAGATGACCGAGATGCAGGCCGGCATCGTGTTCGCCCAGCAGGAGCTCGCCGGCGTCACCGAGCGGTGGCGTGAGGTCGAGCGGCAGTACGAGGCGCTGCACCGCGAGATGTTGCTCACGCTCGAGCAGCGCGACGAGGCGAGGCGGCTGCTCGAGAACGAGCGGGCCGAGCGTGAGCGGCTGTCGAAGGTGCTCGCCGGCCGCTGACGGCGGCCTTCAGCGGCGGCGGTTCGAGGCTTCCGGCTCTTCGCCGAAGAGACCCGCGAACAGGGCCGCGACTCCGCGGACCACGGCGTAGAGCAGGGTCCCGAAGATGACCAGCGCCGTGCCGAGCGAGCCGAACATGCCGAGCAGGTGGGCGAGACCAAGTCCGCTACCGCCACCACACGCCAGAAGAGTGAGCATGGCGGCGGGCTTCAGCAAGTGCCCCGCCAGCTCGCAAACGCCCGTCCCGGGTCGCGTCGGCCTCGCGCTGCGCAGCTATTCGCGCAGGCGCCCTGCCGCGTACGGCCCCATGTCTTGCGCAGTCGGGTCGCCGCGGCCGGGGTCACCCCACGCCACGTAGACGTCGTAGACGCGGCCGTTCACCACCACCGCGTCGGAGCCGTAGCGCAGGCCGTCGCCGACCGCGCGGCTCGGGTGGTTCACCACGCGGTGCGCGTCGAAGCCGTTCGCGCGCAGCGCGCCGGTGACCCACGTCATCATCTCGAACGCCACCTGCCGGTCGTCGCCCTTGTCGAAGTACTCGGGCTTGTTGCGCCGCACCCACTCGGCGGCGCTCTTCGCGGCGGCGGCGGGGCTCGACCGGTCGATGGCGATGTTCGTGTACTCGGCGCGCATCGGCACCGTCGAGAGCGCGGCGCCAGGCTCGGGCGGGAGCGCGGGCGCGGGCGGGGTCGTCGGTGCGGGCGCGGGCTGCGGCGCGGGCGCGTTCAGCGCGGCCTGGCGCTCGGCGTACTCGGGGCTGGTGAGGAACACCTGCCGAATGTCGTCGTGGCTCATGCCTCCACGCAGGCCATTCAGGTGTGCGGCGAAGCCCTCGACGTCGGGCTCGCGGCCCAGCAGCTCGCGGTAGAGCCCGGTCACGAAGGTGCGGTCGCGCTCGAGCTTCGCGGCGCTCGTGCCGGCCCGGCCGAGGTCGAAGGCGTCGCGGGGCTCGGCGGTACGAGGCTGCGCGCGGTTCGTGTTCGTGTGTGCGGGGGGCGGGGTGAGGGCGACGTGGAGCCTGCGAATGACGTTGAGGGCCATACGCCCATCATCTTGATTCTGAAATCGATGTTTCGCGGCGGGTGCGTTTTGCGCTCGAGGCGCAGCCTCATTCTCGGGAGTTGAGAGAGTCGACGGGGTGATGTCGAGAAGTGCGGGGTGGCTCCGACCTCGGGGTGTAGCGTCACCAACCTGCGGCACCGTGAGGAAGAATCGATGAAATACATGCTGATGATGACGACGACGGCGCAGAGCTGGAGCTCGTTCGGCGCGATGACGACCGAAGAGGTACGCGCGCACATCCAGTTCATGAAGGACATCAACGTCGAGCTCGCGCGCACGAAGGAGCTCGTCGACGCGCGGGGCCTGACGATGCCGAACGAGACGAAGGTGGTGCGGGCGGGGGCGGGCGGTGCGCCCATCGTGACCGACGGCCCCTTCCCCGAGACGAAGGAGTTTCTCGCCGGCTTCTGGATTCTCGACGTGAAGTCGCCCGAGCGCGTGTACGAGATTGCCGCGAAGATTTCGACGGCCCCGGGCCGCGGTGGCGCGCCGATGAACTTCCCCGTCGAGATTCGACCCGTCGGCTCTGCGCCTGAGGTTTGAGCTCTGCGCAGCTGAAAGAGCTCGCGCCGCAGGTGCTGGCCGCCGTCATGCGCCGCTTCCGCGACTTCGACGCCGCGGAAGATGCGGTGCAAGACGCGCTGGTCGCGGCGGCGCAGGCGTGGACGCGCGGTCAGCCCGATGACCCGCGCGCGTGGCTGATACAGGTCGCGTTTCGAAGGCTCACCGACCAGGCGAGGGCCGACTCGGCGCGGCGGCGGCGCGAAGACGAGCACGGCTCCGACTTGCAGCGCGAGTTCGAGGCCGACGTGCCGGCCGCCGACCCGGGCGACGACACGCTGCTGCTGTTGTTCATGTGCTGCCACCCTGCCCTGTCGGGCCCGTCGCAGGTTGCGCTGACGCTGCGCGCGGTGTGCGGGCTCACGACGGCCGAGATCGCGAAGGCGTTTCTGGTGCCCGAGGCGACGATGGCCCAGCGCATCAGCCGCGCGAAGCAGACGGTGAGAGAGTCGGGCGTGCCGTTCAGACGACCGGGCCCCGACGAGTGGCCGGCGCGGCTCGCGCAGGTGCTGCACGCGCTCTACCTGGTGTTCAACGAGGGCTACACGACGAGCTTCGGTGAGGCGCTGCACCGCTCGGAGCTGACTGACGAGGCGCTGCGGCTCGCGCGCGACGTGCACCGCGCGCTGCCCGATGAGCCGGAGGTGACCGGGCTGCTCGCGCTGATGCTGCTGACCGATGCGCGGCGACCGGCGCGCACCGACGCGGCAGGCGAGCTGGTGCCGCTGCACGAGCAAGACCGTACGAAGTGGGACGCGGCGGCGATCGCCGAAGGGGTGGCGCTGATTTCGTCGGCGCTGCCGCGCGGTCAGGTCGGGCCGTACCAGCTGCAGGCGGCGATCGCGGCGGTGCACGACGAGGCGAAGACTGCGGCAGACACCGACTGGCCGCAGATTCTGGCGCTGTACCGGGTGCTCGAGCGGGTGGCTCCGAACCCGATGGTGACGCTGAGCGCGTGCGTTGCGCTCGCGATGGTGCACGGGCCGGCGACGGGGCTCGAGCGGCTCGAGGTGCTGGCGCACGACAAGCTGGTGGGCGAGCACTTGAGGCTCGAGGCGGTGCGGGCGCACCTGCTCGAGATGGCGGGCGACGTGGCGGCCGCGGCGGCGGCGTACGCGCGGGCGGCGGAGAAGACCGAGAGCGCGCCCGAGAAGAGGTACCTGCTCTCGCGCGCTTCGCGGCTGCGCTGAGGCATGTCGAGAAGTTCGAGGCGGCTCCGACGTACCGATGAACCCCAACGAAGGAGCTTCACATGAGCAGTGCAGCAGCAGTTCTGGCGCCTTCTTCTTCTTCTTCTTCTTCGACGCTGCGGCGGGTCGGCGCGGTGCTCGCCGGGCTGGTCGCGACGTTCGTGGTGACGTCGGCGGTCGACGCGGTGATGCACGCGACGGGCGTGTACCCACCGGTGGATGCGCCGCCGATGTCGGACGCCCTCTTCGCGGTCGCGTTCGGCTACCGGCTGGTGTTCAACGCGGGCGGAGCGTGGCTGACGGCGAGGCTCGCGCCCGACCGCGGGCTCGCGCACGCGCTGGTGCTCGGGGCGGTGGGCACGGTGTTCGGCGTCATCGGCACGCTGATGTTCTGGGATGCAGGGCCACACTG
>JAEUJP010000233.1 GCA_016793725.1 Myxococcaceae bacterium
GAAGCTGAAGGTGCACGGCTTCAAGTCGAGCGTGCTCGACACCTCGCGCGAGAAGGTCACCGTCGAGTCGTTTCGCGTCGTCGACGCGAACTTCAAGCCGCTGCCCGACGAATGCCGCCAGACCGGGCAGGTGAAGGGCGAGTGGAAGGCCGACCAGCGCGACCTGCCCAAGGGGTCGCTGCTCGTGCCGTCGAACCAGCGCGGCGTCGCGCTGCTCATGAACCTGCTCGAGCCCATCACGCCCGACTCGCTGATGAGCTGGGGCTACTTCAACGCCCACCTCGAGCAGAAAGAGTACATGGAGGCCTACGTCACCGAGGCCGTCGCCCGCGAGATGCTGAAAGACGCGCAGGTGAAGGCGGCGTTCGAGGCGCGCCTCAAGGCCGACCCCAACTTCGCGAAGAGCCCCGACGAGCGGCTGCGCTTCTTCTACATGCGGCACCCGAGCTGGGACGAGCGGCTCAACCTCTACCCCGTGTTCCGCCTCGACGCGTTGCCGTGACGAGGCTGCTCGCCATCGCGGTCGTGACGGCTGCTCTCGCCGCGGCGGCCGCCGAGAGGCCGAAGCTCGCGTTCACCGGGCTCACCGGCGCCGGGCTCACCGACGAAGAGGCGCGCACCGTCACCGACTTCGTCGAGGCCGAGCTGCTCGCGACCGGCGCGTACCAGGTGGTCTCGCGCCGCGACATCGAGACGCTGCTCGGCATCGAGCGCCAGAAGCAGCTGCTCGGCTGCTCCGACGAGAGCTGCATGGCCGAGATCGCCGGGGCGCTCGACGTCGACCGCGCGCTCAACGCCACCGCCACCCGCAGCGGCGACACGGTGCTCGTCACGTTCACGCTGCTCGACCCGCGCACCGCGCAGGTGGTCTCGCGCGCGGTGCGCACCATCGACGCGCGCGGCGACCTCGACCCGGTGCTCGACGGCGCGCGCAGCGCCACCTACGAGGTCGCCAACGCCGACCCGGCGCAGGTGCGCCGCGGCGTCACGCTCGAGCCCGAGCGCGGCTTCGGCGGCTTCGCGCTGGGGGTCGCCGGCAACCTCGACGCGCTCGGCCTGCGCGTGGCGCCCGCCATCGTCGCCGAGCTCTCGGGCAAGCGGCTCGGGGCGGCGCTGACGCTGCTCGTGAAGGCGTCGCCCGGCCTGCGCCTCGAGGGCCGCTGGTACCCGCTCACGTTCGGCCGCGTGCGCCCGTACGTCGGCGCGGGCGGCGTGGTGTTCTTGAACGCGGCGGGCGTGCACGTCGGCGTCGGGGCGGCGCTGCGCGTGTGGCGCATTCAGCTGATCGCCGACGTGGCGTACGAGCGCTTCTTGTGGGCGGCGCCGCAGTTCGTCTACGACGCCGCGCTCGTCGGGCTGGGGGCACAGTGGGCGTTCTGAGGCTCGGCGCTCTCGTCGTGCTGCTGACAGCGAGCGTCGCCGCGGCGCAGGCCGCGCTCGTGCGAGACCTCGACCCGCGCACTGCGCCGCGCGGCTCACACCCGCATGCGTTCGGGGTCGCCGGCGGGTGGCTCTTCTTTCTCGCCTCAGACCCGGTGCACGGCGACGAGCTGTGGGTGACCGACGGCACGCCGGCCGGCACGCGGCTGCTCGCCGACCTTCGACCCGGCCCGGCGAGCGCGTTCGACTACGGCTTCTCGCCGCTCTTCGCGAGCGCGGGCGGCAACGTGTACTTCGCGGCGCAGCGCGACGAGCTCGGCCTCGAGCTGTGGGTCGTCGACTCGACGGCCCTGAGCGTGCGACTCGTTCGAGACTTGAACCCCGGCCCCGCCGACGGCGTTGCGCCCGGCTCCGATCAGCTCGACGCACCCGAGCGGTTCGGGCCCTTCGCGCCGCTGGGCGGCCGGCTCGTCTTCAGCGGCACGACGCCCGCCTCGGGCGCCGAGCCCTGGGTCACCGACGGCACCGCGGCGGGCACCCTGCAGATCACCGAGATCAACGCGGGCGCCACCAGCACGCCGATCTGGAGCATGGCCTCGCTCGGCTCGACCGTCTTCTTCGGCGCGCTGCCCGGCACGAACTCGCGCATCTATCGCACCGACGGCACGGCGGCGGGCACCCAGCCCGCCGGCAGCTACAACGGCATGGGCCCGAACGGGCTGCCCAACGAGCTCGTCGCGGCGGGTGGCTTCACCTACTACCTGACCCCCACCGGCGTTCAGTTCACGAACGGCGCGAGCTCGACGAGCGTCTTCGGCACCAGCCCGGTGCTCCGCACCGTCGCTTCGGGCCCGCGCGTCTTCTTCTTCGCACCGACCTACGTCGCGAGCTCACCGCTCGGCAGCGACGCGGGCGTGCAGCTCTCGGCCGACGCCCCCGACCTCTCGCCGTCGGCCCCGCGCGCCGTCGCGACCGACGGCGGCATCTGGTGGCCGACCCAGAACGCCTCGGGCCTCTGGTTCTCGGACACGGCGCTCGCCGGCCGCGCCGCCTCGCTTCGCCGCGGCCGCGCGCTCACCGTGCTCGGCGGGCGCGCGATCGTCGACGGCACGCAGACCCTCGGTGGCCCGATGAGCGTCTGGGCCGTCGAGCCGTCGAACGGCTCCGCGGCGCTCCTCGCGAACGTCTCGGTCACCGCCGCCCGTCACCCCATGTCACCCGAGCACCAGGGCCGCGTCTTCTTCGGCACCGGCGACGCAGGCTCCGAGCTGTGGGTCACCGGCGGCACGCCCGCGACCACGCTGCCGTTCGCCGAGCTGACGCCCGACGTCGCGTCGTCGGCGCCGCGCCACCTCACCCCGTTCGGCGGCCGCACCGTCTTCGTCGCCGGCGACGGCGACGGCGGTCGGGCGCTGTGGTCGACCGACGGCACGTCGCCCGGCACCTCGCCCCTGCCCGGCACGTCGAGCGTCGTGCAGCTCACGAGCGGCGCAGGCGGGCTCGTGCTGCGCACCGACCGGCTGCTCGTCGGCGACGGTGCGCAGCTCGACCCCATCGGCACCGGCCGCCAGGTCGGCGCGTTCGCCGCGACGCCGCGCGCGGTGTACTTCGTCGAAGACGCCGGCCTCGGCGCGGGCCGCCTCATGCGCTGGTCGCCCGACGCGGGCAACATCGACGTCACCCCGCCCGCGCTCGCCTCGGTGTCGCTCGAGGCGGTCGCCGCGATGACGCGCGGCCGGGTGCTGTTCTTCTCGAACGCGCCGGGCGCGTCGCTGTGGCTGCTCGACTCGGACGGCGGCGCGCGCTCGCTCGGCATCTCGCCGGGCCTGCTCGAGGTCACGGCCGAGCGGGCGTTCGTCGCGAGCGCCGGCGCCGGGCTCGTCGCGACCGACCTCGTCTCGCCGCCGGTGACGCTCGTCGCCGCGGGCGCGCTCGCGCCGCGCGAGCTCGCCGCCGTGGGCCCGACGCTGTATTTCACGAACGCGGCGGGCCAGCTCGGTCGCACCGACGGCTCACCGGCAGGCACGCGCGCGGTCGAGGGGCTCGACGGCGGGGCGGCCCTGCGGCCCCGGCGCGCCGGCTCGGCGCTGTACTTCGCCGGCGGGCCGCTCTCGACCGGGCTCGAGCCGTGGCGCACGTTCGGCGGGCCCGCCACGGCGCTCGCCGAGCTGGTGCCGGGCCCGGGCGCGTCGCTGCCGTCGTCGTTCTCGGCGTCGCCGGGCCGCTTGCTGTTCGCCGCGCACGACGTGCAGCGCGACGAAGAGCTGTGGTCGCTGCCGCTCGCCGACACGACGCTGCCGAACGTCGAGCCCGTCATCGACGGCGGGCTCGGCGAAAGCGGCTGGTACCGCACCGACGTGAGCGTCAGCTGGCGCATCATCGACCCCGACTCGCCGGCGCTCGCGGTGTTCGACTGCGAGGGCGCGACGCTGACGCGCGACACCGCGGGCGAGCAGCTCGACTGTGTGGCGGCCTCGGAGGCCGGCGATCGCACGGTGTCGGTGGTGGTGAAGCGCGACGCGACGGCGCCGCAGCTCACCTGCCCCGCCACGCCGCCCCCGACCGAGGCGACCGGCCCCGACGGCGGGTTCGTGTCGATCGGCGACGCCACCGCCCGAGACGCGCTCGGCCCCGTGCAGATCGACTGGAGCGGCCCGCGCGACCTGCCCTTCCCCCTGGGCACGACGGTGCTCACGGCGACGGCGACCGACCCGGCCGGCAACACGTCGTCGTGCCAGGTGAACGTCGTGGTGCGCGACCTGACGCCGCCGTCGTTCACGTGCCCCGAGCGCATCGTGCAGGCGACGAGCGCGGCCGGCGCAGCGTGCACCGGCTGCGAAATTTCGACGAGCGACACGGTCGACCGCGAGGTGACCGTCGACTACGTGCCGGCGCTGACCTCGACGTTCGCGCTGGGCTCGACGCAGGTCACCGCGACCGCGCGCGACGACTCGGGCAACTCGAGCCAGTGCACGTTCACGGTCATCGTGCGCGACACGATGGCGCCGGTGCTCTCGTGCGCACCGGTCGAGCTGTGCGCGCCGACCGCCGCCGAGGCGATCGTCGACTTCGCCGCCACCGCGACCGACAGCGTCGACCCGGCGCCGACCGTCGAGTACAGCCGTGAGCCCGGCACCGTCTTCCCCGACGGCGAGACGCTCGTCACCGTCACCGCGACCGACGCGCGGGGCAACACGTCGACGTGCGAGCTGCCGGTGCGGGTGCGCGTCTCGAACGAGTGCGTGATGCTCGTCGCGCGCAACCGCTCGCCGTACGAGTTCGGCGCCTGCGGCTGCGGCGCGTCGGGCGGCGCCGGCCTCGTCGCGCTGCTGACCGTGGCCCTGCTGACACGCCGTCGCCGGCGCAGCCAATAGACCTTACAGACGACATCGGAGTCGTGTGGTGAGCGCTCCCCTGCGCACCCCACCCGAAGCTGGGGCCGATCGATCGGGTGGTTTGCGGCAACCCACTGGCGCGCCCCTTGAAGAGGGGGGCGTGGGCCGGAGCCCGGGCGCGCTCTTCCAGGGGGTCTGCCCGGGCTGTTTTACCTCTATCTGCCCGTCCACCCTCGGTAGAGCTCTCGCACGCGGGCAGCGAGGGCCTCGGCGTCGGCGCCGAATGTCTCGGGCTGAATGGGCTCCTGTACCGTGACAGTGATGCGCGCCGCCGGCGACAGCCACGGCCCGTCTTCGTGAATGAGCTGGGGCGTGCCCTCGAGCACCACCGGCGCGAGCGGCACCTGCTCTTCCATCGCCAGCACGAAGGCGCCGGTCTTGAACGGCAAGAGGTGCCCGTCTGACGCGTAGGTGCCCTCGGGGAAGATCATCACGCTCATGCCCGCGCGCAGCCAGGTGCGGCAGGTCTCCATCATCTCGTTCATCGACTTCACGCGGCCGCGCTCGACGCTCACGTACTTCGCCATCTTCATCAGCCAGCCGAGCA
>JAEUJP010000296.1 GCA_016793725.1 Myxococcaceae bacterium
CGACATCACCGCGCCGTCTCACCCGCAGCTGCCGTTCGCGGCCGAATACGCCCGCGCGCTCGGCGCCGAGCTGCACGTGCTGAGCGAGGTGCCCGAGCTCACCGTCAGCGTCGTCGTCGACAAGAGCGTGCCGCTGCGCACCGACTCGATGGCCGAGCGCCTGCGCGAAGAGATCGCGCGCTACAGCCGAAGGCCCCACGTGTGGGTCGCCGAGAGCCACCTCGCCGAAGACCGCCGGAAGATCATCGAGCGCTGCAGCGCCGACGTGCTGTTCGTGCCGCAGGGCCACGCGCCGCTCTTGCAGTGGTTCGGCACCCGGCCCCGCTGGTTCGCCGAGACGCAGTGCCCGGTCGTGATGGTGCCGAACGAGCCGCCCATGCGCCGGTGGTCGCTGCTCGACCACGAGTCGCACGAAGCGTCGCAGCTGCGCCGCGCCGCAGGGTAGCGCTCTTCTACGTTCAGATGATGCCCCGGTGCCGGGCCTTCGCGAGCGCCTCTTCGCGAGATCTCACGTGCAGCTGGTCGTAGATGTTCTTGATGTGGCTGTGCACCGTGTGCGGCGACACCGACATGCGCTCGGCGATCTGCTTGTACGTCAGCCCCTCGTCGACCAGCTTCAGCACCAGCCGCTCGCGCGGGCTCAGCGGGTCGGGCAGCGGAGCCGGCCGCTCTTGCAGCTCCCTCAAGACCGCACGAGCGATGCGTGGGCTCATCGGCGACCCGCCCGCATTCAGTGACTGCAGCGCCTCGATCAGCTCACGCGGCGCGCACCCCTTCAGCACGTAGCCCGAAGCCCCCGCCCGAATTGCCGCCAGCACGTTGTCGCGGTCGTCGAACACCGTGTGCGCCATCATCAGCGGAGCCTCGGGCCGATCTCGCACCTTCGCGATCAGCTCGAGCCCGCTCGCCCCAGGCAGCGCAAGATCGACGAGCATCAGTCGCGGCTGCAGCTCCTCGAGCAGCACCAGCGCCTCTTCGGCCGAGCCCGCGTTGCCGATGACGCGCGTCGTCGGCTCGCCGTCGAGCAGCATCACCAGGTACTGCCTCAGCTGCGGGTCGTCTTCGACGACGAAGATGGGTATTCGCGCTTCAGGCACGAAGGCGAAGGTACCACCCTCACGGTGGTACCCGCTGAGCCCCCGGGCCGGGGGTTTTTGGGGGTATCGGCAGCTTGAGGTGCAGCTGAAGGCCCGCCCCCTTCGAGATGGTCAGCTCCCCCCCGAGCTCGCGCGCCCGCGACCGCATGTTGTTCACCCCGCGCCCCGTGTCGAGCCCGCCGCCCTTGCCCTTGCCGCTGCCGTCGTCAGAGATCTGCAGCGAGAACGCCGTGCCGTCGACCTCGACCTCAACGTCGACCCGCCGCGCGTCGGCGTGCTTCACGATGTTCGTCAGCGCCTCGCGAAACACCCGCAGCACCGCGAGGCACATGATTGAGCTCACCTGACCTTCGGCGTTCAGCCGCGTCGTCATCGAGAACGTCTTGCCGTGCGACTCGATCAGCTGCCCGCCGTAGCGCCGCAGCTCGGCGAAGAAGCCCGGCCACGTCACCGCCGCGTCGTCGAGCGTCTGCGTGAACGCGCGCAGCTCGGCGAGCCCCTCACTCGACAGCTCTGCGATGGTCGTGAGCGCGTCGTTCGCCTTGCCGCCGTCGAGCTTGCCGAGCTCGGCGAGCATTCGAATGTTCGTGGTCACGCCGCCGATGCCGTCGTGCAGGTCGCGCAGCAGCGCCTCTTTTTCGCGCGACCGCTTCTCGATCTCTCGCGCGAGCTCGAGCGCGCGCAGCTGCGCCTGCGCCCACACCCGCCCCGCGACCGCCGCACACGCGAGCACCAGCGCGAGCAGCCCGAGGTACAGGTGTGACGCCGCTCCGTAGCGCGCGACCCCGAGCGCCGAGCTCACCGCCGCCGCAGCGGCCACCCCGAGCGCGCCGATGCCGAGCAGCATGAGCCGCGCCTGCACGCGCTGCTCAGACCTTTCGCCCCGGCTGTGCCGCGCCAGGTGCCACGTGACGACCACGACGCTCGCCAGAATCGTCAGCCGCGCCGCGATGCCCGTGTACGTGAACGCCGCGGTCGTGGGTGGCTCTGCCGCCGGGCCCCAGATGACGCGCGTGCCCCACGCGACGAGCGTCGCGAGCACGTACGCCGACCCCGTCACCAGGTGCGCGCGCACGACCCAGGTCAACGCGCGCGGCGCCGGCTTCACCACCTCGGTCACGAACAGCAGCGTGCTCGCCGGCACCACCGCGATCGACACACACCACCCGACGAACCAGATGATGCCGGGCACGCCGAACGCGAGCTGCTTCAGCTGCGTGAAGTGCAGCGTGTACACGCCCGCGCTCAGCGACAGCAGCGCGAACGTCGCCGCGAGCCGCCGCTGCCCCGTCGGCACCAGCACGAAGAGCGAGAACAGCCCGATGATGAGCAGCAGCGCCCCGACGGCCACGCGCGGCACGTCGGCCTGCACGATGTCGGCGATGAGCTCACTGCGCTCACCCATCGACGCGCGACCGACGATGCCCGCGAGGTAGTACGTCGTGCGGTTGCGCAGCGCGACCACCTTGCCCGCCGAGCCCGCCGGCAACGACACCAGAAAGAACGGCATGCCGTACGAGCCCTTCGCGTCGACCCCGCCGGGCGGGTGCTGAAACACCTTCTCACCGTCGAGATACAGCTCGAAGTGACCCACCACGCCGTCGAGCTTCAGCGTCGCCTCACGCCAGTCGTTCTCGGGCACCCGCACCCGCTGCCACAGCCACGCCTCGCGCTGCGGCGGCTTCGGCGCCTGGCCCGGCAGCGTGAGCGGGCTCCACCCCGGCGCTTCCCACGGCGCGCTCGCCCACGCCGCGTCGTCACCCCAGCGGTACTGCCAGCCCTCGTCGAGCGCCTGAATGCCGCCGGTGCTGGCGAAGACCGTGAAGAGCACTGCCGGCGACATGAGCGGTCTGATGCTACCTGCAAGCTACAGCGCGTT
>JAEUJP010000297.1 GCA_016793725.1 Myxococcaceae bacterium
ATGTAGTGCGAGATGGCCGTGTCGTTGCCCTGCAGGCGCGCGAGCAGGGCGTCAGCCGAGCCTGCCTTCACGTGGGCTTCAGCGAGCGCCCGCGCCAGCGCGAAGTCGTGCCGAGACTGCGCGTGCAGCTCTTCGAGAATCGGCACCGCCGACTTCGCGTCGCCGCGCTGCACCAGCACCTGCGCCCGCTCGCGCTCGCTCAGCTGGGCGCTCGACGTCGTCGCGCACCCGGTGAGCACCAGCGCCACCGCCAGCAGCCCCCTCATGCCTCGGCCTCTTCGCCCGCAGCCCGCGAGGCCCCCGCAGGCCTGCGCTCGTAGTCGAGCGCGTTCGAGAGGTCGCCGCCCAGCCCGCCGATCTCTCGGTGCAGCGCGATGACCTTCTCGCGCACGTGCTTCGCCAACGCCTCACGGTCTTCGCCGAATGGGGCCGGGTCGATGGGCGCGCCGATGTTGACGCGAATTTCGCCGGGCTGCACGTTCCAGCTGTTCTTCGGCTGAATGTGCCGAGTGCCCTCGATCGCCACCGGGCAGATCGACACGCCGGCCCGCAGCGGTATCGCGAACATCGCCTTCTTGAACGGCAGAACTTCACCGGTCGCGCTGCGCGTGCCCTCGGGGAAGACGAGAATGCTCGTGCCGTTCTTGATCTGCTGCGCCGCCTTGTCGAGCGTCTCGGCCGTCGAGCGCCGGCTCGCCCGGTCGACGAACACGTTCTTCGCCAGCACCAGGTACCAGCCGAACAGCGGTACGTATCGAATCACCTTCTTGATCACGAACCTGAACTGCGCTGGCGAGATCGCCAGCAGCAGCGCGGGGATGTCGAGCGTCGACTGGTGGTTCGACACGAACACCGTCGCCCGGCTCGGGTCGCAGTGCTCTTTGCCCTGCACCACGAGCCGCCCGCCGGGCGCCCACAACATCAGCTTCGCCCACGTGCCTCGAATGAAGGTCCACGAGCGGTCGTGGCCGAACAGCAGCAGTGCGTAGGCGTACGGGGCGAAGAAGACGGTCGTGAACCCCATCCAGAAGATGCAGAAGTATTTCAACAGCCACAGCGGCAAGGTCAGAACTCCCTCTGGAACTCGGGGTCCTCCCATAAATACCTGAACGCCGGGTCTTCGCGCACGCGCGCTTTCACCCACCCTGCATCGGCCGCCTCGCGCGCCTCACGCAGGTGCACGATCACGTCGATGTTGCGCGCCTGCGCCGCCGCCACCCGCGCCAGCCCCCACGCTGCCAGCATCGGCCTCGGCCGCTTCAGCCCTTCGAACGCCTTCTTCGCCCCCTCGACGTTCTTCGCCGCCAGCAGCGCGCTGCCCCTCACGTACTGCGCCTCGGGGTCGGTCGGCGCCGCACGCACCGCGAGCTCGCTGTCTGCCACCGCCCTCTCGACGTCGCCCTCGCCGTTGCGCCGCAAGAACACCACCGCCCGCTGCACCCGCGCCTGGCTGAAGGTCGGCTGCCGCTGCACCAGCCGGTCGAGCCGATCGAGCGCCGCCGCCTGGTCGCCCCGCTCGGAGTCGATGTTCGCGAGCCCGAGCTGGGCCTGCGTCGAGTCGGGCTCGAGCTGCACGGCCTCGAGCCACGCCGTGCGCGCGTCGTCGGTCTTGCCCGCAGCGTGGAGCACCATGCCCAGCAGCTCGCGCGGCTTCGCCCGCTGAGACTTCGTGCAGGCCGCCCGGTAGGCGACCGCCGCCTCGTCGAGCTTGCCGGCAGCCGCCGCCCGGTTGCCGTCGGCGAGCTCCGCATCACCGGGCGGGCTGCAACCCGCCCAGATCGTCGCAACGATGAGTGCACCCGCCGGCCTCACGAGGTAGAAGCACATAGCACGGCGGCTCGAACACCCACCTCGTGGCCAACCAGAAATTCATCGCCATCGCGGGCAACATCGGAGCCGGCAAGACCGAGCTCACCCGCTTTTTGTGCCGTCGCTACGGCCTGACGCCGTTCTACGAGCCCAATGATCAGAACCCGTACCTGGCCGACTTCTACAAAGACATGAAGAAGTGGGCGTTCAAGAGCCAGGTCTTCTTTCTCACCCACAAGTTCAGGCTGCACCGCGATCTCGAGAAGGGTGAGGGCGTCGCGCTGCAAGATCGCACCATCTACGAAGACGCCGAGATCTTCGCGAAGAACCTCTGGCGCACGAAGAAGATCGACAGGCGCGACTGGCAGACCTACTGGGAGCTGTACGAGACCATCGCCGCCGCGCTCAAGCCGCCCGACCTGATGATCTACCTGAAGTGCCCGGTGCGAACGCTGAAAGAGCGCATCGCGCTGCGCGGCCGCGAGATGGAGCAAGACATCCCCACGAGCTACTTGAAGCGCCTGAACGATCTCTATGAAGACTGGTTCAAGCACTACAAGATGTCGCCCGTGCTCGTGCTGCCCACCGACCGGCTCGACTACCTGACCGACCTCGTCGATCGCGTCGACCTCTTCCGCCAGATCGAGCAGCACCTGTGACGGTCGAAGAGCGCAGCGAGGCCCGGTCGATGAAAGAGGTCTACATCGTCGCGACCGAGTCTCCGAAGCCGGTCACCGAAGACGCCATTCGTGAGGCCTTCGAGTCAGACGAGATCGAGCTCACGGTCGGCGAAGACGGCTGCCTGTTTTCGGTGAGCGCCGAGTCGACCCGCATCGACGTGCGCTTCGAGTCGCGCAAAGAAGATCTCGGCTGGTCGCCCGATCTGCTGTCGGGCACGCCACCCAGCCACGAGGCCCTGCAGGGCAGCCGCGGCTTCTACCGGTTTTCGTTCGAGCCTGGCAAACCGCATAGCACCGTCGCCGTGTTCGAGGCCCTGTGGTGCGTGCGCACGCTGCTCGAGATCGTCGAGGGCGTCGTCATCGACATCACGGCGTTCAAGCTCCACACGCAGGAAGACGTCGAAGAGCTCACCGAGCTCGAGTTCGACATTCGCGACCACATCTCGCTGCACGCCGTCGAGGCGTCACAGACCGACGCCCCCTTGTGGATCCACTCGCACGGCATGGCCAAGTTCGGCATCTGGGACGTCGAGGTGTTCAACCTGGGCGAAGCCGATCTGAAGGCCGCCGAGATCTTCTTTCACGAGCTGTGCACCGATCTCGCGTTCGGGCAGGCGCCTCCGCCGCGCACGCCCGTCGCCACCAGCGTCGGCGCCGCGTTCATGCTGCTGCCCGCAGAAGAGGCCCGGCCGTCGCTGCGCACGGTCACCCCCGAGACCTTCGCCGGCCACGAGATGCAGTTCCTCACCGTCGTCTCGCCCGAGGGCCGGCACAACCTCACCGAGCTGCTCTCGCACTACCGCGACCGGTTCGAGGCCGAGACCGACGAAGAGGCGCAAGAGCGCGCCGACGAGGCGAAAGAGCTGCTCCCCGCCTTCAAGCAGCGCTTTCAGCGCAAGGGCCTCATGGAGCCCCTCGCGTTTCTCGTGCGCGTGCCCTTCGAGGTGCACCCCGACGCCGAGGGCAAGCCCGACGAAGAGCGCCTCTGGGTCGAGGTCATCACGTGGGAAGAAGACGTCGTCATCGGCAAGCTCGTCGACGGCGGCCAGAGCACCACCGAGTGGCGCAAGGGCGCCCACGTCGAGGTCGAAGAGTCACAGATCAACGCCATCGGCGTCGCCCGAGAGGGTCGCCAGCTCGACCCCGACGAGATGAAGACGCTGCTCTTGGCTGAAAAGCTGATGTAAAAGCCCCTTCCACATCAATGCCTGCGCTCCTCTTGTTGAGTGGCCCTGCAGCGGGCCTGCGCCGGGAAGTCACCGGTGAGGTCATTCTCGGCCGCAGCCCGTCGTGCGACATACCCCTCGAAGACTCGAAGGTCTCGCGCCGCCACGCGCGCATCGCGATCGAAGAGGGCACGGCCCGCGTCAGCGATCTGGGCTCCCGCAACGGCACCATCGTCAACGGCGAGCGCATCGAGGCCGAGGCCGTGCTGCTGCCGGGCGATCGCGTTCAGGTCGGCGACACCACGGTGCTGTTCGAGCCGCCGACGCGCGCGGCGCTGACCGAACGTGAAGACCCGGGAGACCTGCAGAACCAGCCCGTCGAAGAGCTCTTGCCGGCCGTCGGCCCCGAGGCCTCGCTGTACGGCGCCGGCGTGGCGCTGCTCTCGGCGACGAGCGAGGCGATGGTGCTGCGCCGCGCGGCCGAAGAGCTCGCGCGGGGCGTGTCGGCCGACAAGGCGGCGGCGCTGCTCGGCGGCACCGAAGGGCTGCTCACCGCCGCGGTCGTCGGCGCCGAGCAGGTCGAGGTGCCGCGCTCGCTGGTGCGCGGCGCGCTCGAGCGCAAAGAGGCTTCGCGCAAGGGCGGGCTGCTCTGCGCGCCGCTGCTCGCGTCGGGCGGCGCGCCGTTCGGCATTCTCTACGCCGAGCGGCCCGAGCCGTTCACGGCCGACGCGCAGCGGGTGTGTGCGGCGCTGGGCCGGCTCGCCGGCGAGGCGTTCGCGGCCGTGCGCGCGCGCAACGAGACCGAGGCCCCGCAGATCGCGCTGGTGGGCTCGTCGCGGCAGTTTCGCAAGACGGTCGAGCAGATTCGCCGGGCCGCGGCGGTCGGCGACCCGGTGGTGCTGTGGGGCGAAAACGGCACCGGGCGGCTGCTCAAGGCCCAGTACATCCACTCCCGGTCGCCGCGGGCGCTCGGCCCGTTCGTGGTCGTCGACTGTCGAAAGCCCGCAGTGCAGGTCGAAGAAGAGCTGTTCGGCCGGGCGTCGGCGGCCGGTGTGCCCCCCTCGTCGTCGGCGCTGCTCAAGGCCGACGGGGGCACGCTCGTGCTGCGCCAGCTCGAGGCGATACCGCGGCACACCGCCGAACGGCTGGCGCGGCTCTTGTCGCGCAAGGTGGCCCCGGCGCGCGCCGGTGGTGAGGAGCCCGTCGATCTGCGCGTCATCGCCACCTGCCACGCGCAACCGGGCGCGCTCGTGTCGAGGGGTGAGCTCGACCCCGAGCTCGCCAGGGCGCTGCAAGGCGTCGAGGTCGAGTCGATCGCGCTCAAAGACATGAAGCCCGACGTGCCGATGTTGTTCGACGCGTTCGCGGCGAAGGTGGCGCGGGCGCGGCGCAAAGAGCCTCCGACGCTCTCGCCCGACGCGAAGCGCCTGCTCGTCGAGTACGCCTGGCCCGGCAACATCGAAGAGCTGCGCGGCGTGGCCGAGCGGCTCGCGCTCCTGTACGCGGGCACCGAGGTGCCGGCCCTGAAGCTGCCGCCCGAGGTGCAAGAGGGGGGCGTGCCCGAGGCCGCGAAGACGCTGGCGCAGATGATTCACCGGCTCGAGCGCGACGCGATCAGCGAGGCCCTGCGCGAGGCGCGCGGCAAGAAGATCAAGGCGGCGGCGATTCTGGGCATCTCGCGCCCGACGCTCGACAAGAAGATCGAGGACTACCAGCTCGTCGTCGAGAAGAGGCGGCAGTGAAGCGGCACGAGGCCATCACGAAGGTGAGCAGGGTGCACCCGGCGCACGAGCCCGTCACGCTGCCCGGAGGGCGAGAACCGGGCGTAGCCGTCAGGCGTAGAGGCCGTTTTCTGGTCGACCCGGTGGCGAGCCCGACTCGGGAAGACCGCCGCGAGACGCCGACGCTGCGGGCGTATGCCCTGCCCATGAGCAACCTCGGCCGCCGCGCCGTCGTGCGCCGCGCGCCGAAGCGCACGGAGCCTGGCTCATGAAGATCGCCTCCGACGTTCAGGCCGCGCTCACGCACCGCCGCGCCGTCGTCGCGCTCGAGAGCTCCGTGCTCGCGCAGGGCCTGCCGCACCCGCAGAACGAAGAGTGCGCCTGGCGCTGCGCCGCGGCCGTGCGCGAGAAGGGCGGCGTCGCGGCCACCATCGCGGTGATCGACGGCGACATTCACGTCGGCCTGCCCCCGGCGATGCTGCAGCGGCTCACCCAGCCCTCGGGCCCCACGTTCAAGATCGCCGCGCGCGATCT
>JAEUJP010000325.1 GCA_016793725.1 Myxococcaceae bacterium
CCGGCTCCGGCACCCAAGCCCAGGGCAGCGTCGACGGTCGCCGACGCGGGCACGAGCATCGTCTCGACGGTGCCGTACCTCTACAACCCGGTGGCGAAGCGAGACCCCTTCCGCAACCTGCTCGAAGAAGCGCGGCCGGTCGCGGGGTACGAGCGAGGGGCCGAGGGCTCGGGCATCTGCAACGAGCCGCTGTGCAGCTTCGACCTCGATCAGCTCACGCTCGTCGCAGTGGTCAGCGGCGATGCGAACCCGGTCGGCATGCTCGAAGACCCGACCAAGGTGGGCCACGTCGTTCACCGCAACACGCGCGTGGGCAAGCAGGGCGGCAAGGTCACCCAGATTCAGCGCGACTGCCTGGTGGTGACCGAATACTTCCAGACGCCCGACGGCAAGGTAAACCCGAACCGCGTGAACCTCTGCATCAAGGCCGACAAGCGGTCGGCTCCGGTGCTCGACCTTCTGCAGAACAAGCTCTTCGACGCGCAGTGAAGCAAGGAGATTGAATTCAACATGACCTGGTCCCTACTCCTCGCGTGCACCCTCGCCGCGGCCGACCTGAATGCCCTGAAGGGCATCGAGGTTCGCTCGACGCCCACCGGTGGTCAGGTGGTCGTCACCGGCAGCAGGGCCCCCATCTTCACCGTCTTTCGGCTCGGTGAGCCCGATCGCCTCGTCGTCGATCTGACGGCCGCCGACGCGGCCGGCGTGATCGGCCACAAAGACGGCACCGGCCCCATCTCGGGCGTGGTCGCGTCGCAGTTCGCGAACGAACGCTCGAACGTCGGCCGGGTGCTGATCGCGCTCGACGGCGCGACGAAGTACGACGTGAAGGCCGACGGCAACCGGCTGCTGATCAACGTCGACGGCAAGGTGTCGCCGGCGGCTGCGGCGGCTCCGGCGGCTGCGGTGGCTGCGAAGGCTGAACCGGCGGCGGTCGCTGCCGCGCCGGCTGAGCCGCCTGCCGCGCCCGACGCGCCCGCGTCTGCGTCACGGTCTTCTGCGGCTTCGAACGAGAAGGGCGTCGTGGCCGCGCGCATGGACGAGCTGTCGGTGAAGAACCCGGCGAAGACGCTCAAGGCGGTGCGGCTGAAGGGCGAGCAGCTGGCGATCGACACCGACGGTGAAGTGGCGAGCTTCGAGCTGATCGAGCTCGAAGACCCGCCGCGCCTGGCGATCGACCTGCACGACATGTCGAGCGCCATCAAGTCGACGAAGGTCGCTGGCGGCGCGCTGAAGAGCGTGCGCATCGGGGTGAACCCGGGCCGCGTGCGGCTGGTGCTCGACATGAAAGAGAAGATGCCGGCGTACAAGGCGAACCGCACCGCGCGGGGCCTGCTCGTGACGCTCGCCGAGACCACTTCGCCGCCGGCGCGAAAGGCCGAGGCCGACGCTGCGCCGACCGAGTCACCGGTGATGGAGATCGACGGCAAGCAGGTGCAGCTCGAGCAACCCGAGACCGAGAAGTCGGCGGCGGTCGTCGACGTTCAGTTCCACGAGAGCAAGACGGGCGGCCGGCTCGAGCTGAAGCTCGAGGGTGGCACGGGCTGGGCGACCGAGCGGCCCGACTACCGCAGCGCGGTGCTCACGCTGAAGTCGGCCTCGATTCCGCGCCGGCTCGAGCGCAGCCTCGACACGTCGGACCTCGAGACCCCGATCAAGATGGTGAGCGCGTTCAAGGCTCCGGGGCACGACGACCGCGTGCGCGTCGTGGTCGCGGCAGACGCTGCGATCGAAGAGCAGGTGGTGAAGACGAAAGAGGGGCTCTCGTGGCGCATTCGCCTGAAGGGCGCGAAGACCGAGGAGGCCACGACGACCGCCCAGGCGGCGGGCTTCTCTGACGAGGCCGAGAAGTTTTCGGAGCAGGGGGCGCCGCAGAAGGCCCGCTACGTGGGCAAGCGCGTCACGTTCGAGTTCAAGGACATCGACATTCACAACCTGCTGCGAATCATCGCGGAGATCTCGAAGAAGAACATCGTGGTGTCGGACGACGTGAGCGGCAAGGTGACGATTCGCCTGCGCAACGTGCCGTGGGATCAGGCGCTCGAGCTGATCTTGCGTTCGAAGGGCCTCGGCAAAGAAGAGTTCGGCAACATCATTCGCGTCGCGCCGCTCACGAAGCTCGAAGAAGAGGCCCGCAGCCGCGAGCAGCGGGCCCAGACGCTGCGCAAGTCAGAGCCGCTCGCGGTGCGCCTCGTGCCGGTGAACTATGCGACGGCCGGCGACATGAAAGACCGCGTGAAAGAAGTGCTGAGCGAGCGTGGCGTCGTCACGGTCGATGCGCGCACCAACACGCTCATCATTCGCGACATCGAGTCGAACATGGCGCGGGTGCAGTCGCTGGTGACGAACCTCGACTTGCAGACGCCGCAGGTGCTCATCGAAGGGCGCATCGTCGAGTCGCGTACGCAGCTGACCCGCGAAGTCGGTATTCAATGGGGCGGCAATGCGACGGCGGCCCCGGCGTTCGGCAACCAGACGGGCCTCGCGTTTCCCAACGTCGTCGCAGGGGCGGGCGCGGCGGGCGATCAGCCGAACCTCGGCTCGTCGGCGACGCCGAACTGGGCGGTGAACCGGCCGGCCGCCATCGGCACGAACAGCGGCG
>JAEUJP010000338.1 GCA_016793725.1 Myxococcaceae bacterium
CACATCGACACCGCCGAGTTCTACCAGAACGAAGACGGGGTCGGCGCCGGGCTGCGCGCCGCGAACCTCGAGCGCAAAGACGTCTTCATCACCACGAAGCTCTGGCCCGGCAACGCCGCGTGGGGCCAGACGCCGAAGACGTTCGAGACGACCATCGCCGCGCTGAGCCAGAGCCTCGCGAAGCTGAAGCTCGACTACGTCGACCTGTACCTGATTCACGCGCCGTTCGAGAAGGAGCAGCGCCTGGCGCAGTGGCGCGCGCTCGTCGAGCTGAAGAAGCAGGGCAAGACGCGCAGCATCGGCGTGAGCAACTTCAACGTCTCGCACCTCGAGGAGCTGAAGGCCGCGGGGCTGCCGCAGCCCGAGGCGAATCAAATCGAGCTGCACCCGTGGTCGCAGAAGCCCGAGCTGGTCGGGTACCTCGAGAAGAACGGCATCGTGCCGATCGCCTACAGCAGCCTGGTGCCGCTCTCGACGTGGCGCACGGCGCCGGGGCACGCGAGCGGGAAGACCGCGGCGATGCAGAAGGACAGTGAGTCGTCGCCGTTCAAGGCGCTCGGCGAGAAGTACAAGAAGACCGAGTCGCAGGTGCTGTTGCGCTGGGCGGTGCAGAAGGGCTGGCCCGTGCTGCCGAAGAGCACGAAGCCCGAGCGCATCAAAGAGAACGCCGACGTGTTCTCGTTCGCGCTCGATGACGCCGACATGGCGAGCATCGCGAAGATGGACCGCGGCGACGGCATCGCGTGGGGCAGCAGCGACCCGGTGAAGGCGAAGTAGGAAGAGAACGAGAGAGAGAGAGAAGCCTCCGCTCTGTCCTGAGCGGAGGAGCCCGAAGGGCTCTGGAGTCGAAGGGGTCAGAGTCGACGCGCAGGGGGCGCTCGCAGAAGGGGTACGCACCTGAGTCGATGCGCGCGCAGCGGCGAGGCGTGTTCACCGCCGTCGTCGCCTGCGAGACGCCGAGTGAGCGCGCAGTCGAGAGCTCACCCTCGCCTTTCACGCGCCGTGGCGGGCTGCCGGGCTGATTCGGCCCCTGGGCCTGCTTCTTCGGTCTCGGCTCGACGCGCTCGTCACGCGGCCAGCGTGGAAACGGCGGTTCGTTTCCCTCGCAGGAGCTTGGGGCCGAGTGGCAGAGCCCCACTTTTTGGAACGGAGTTAGGTACAGAAAACTACCCTTAACTCCGTTCGAAAAAGTGACCCTTCCCCGCTCGGCCCCAAGAGACGTCGAAGTCTCTCGTCGACGTGGCCCGATGTCGTCGGTCGGCGCGCTTCTTCACCGCTGAGCTCGTCAGCCAGCGCAGCGCAGGTGTTCACTCCCGCACGCGCCGGCCTGGATTGTCGCTCAGCGGTCGAGCGCCGCTGCGCACGCTGAGCTCACTTCGTGTCTCTGTCGGCCGGCGAGCTCACGGCCCGTCACCTCACCGGTGAGCGGCCCAACTCGATGGTGAACGTCATTTTTTCGTCCAGCTGACTCGAGCGAACGGCGCCGCCGGCGCACCGCCAGCCGCAACCGCCTTCATCACCGAATCGAGCTCGAACGCCTTCGTCGCGTACACCGCCCACACCACCTCTTCACCCGGCGTCTCGTCGAGCGCGATGGCGCCGGGCAGCAGCGCCTCTTCGGGGCGGTACGCCGCCGACGTCGTGCCCTGAAACGGGTAGTAGACGGTGACGGCGCCGGCACCGTCGCGCGAGACGATGGCGACGTAGCCGGCCTCTTTCGCGCGCACCTCGAAGCGCAGCTTGTCGCCGGCCTTGAGCGTTGCGCCCGACTCGACGCGCTCGGCGCCGCCCTCGGTCTGCCGAAACACCGCGAGCGCGACGTCGCCCTTCAGCCCGATGTCGGGCTCGGGCGGAGGCTTCAGCATCACGACCGCGATGAACGCAGCGGCCGCGAGCGCGAGCGGGGCGAGCCAGCCGATGAACCCGCGGGCGCGTGACGGCTCGGCGAGCTTCGCGGCGACGGGGCCCGGCGGGTGCTTGATGAGAAACGCGGCCGAGTCGGCCCGCATGGCGTCGAGGCGCGCGCGGTCGGGCGCCGAGGCCGCGAGCCGCTCGTCGACCGACCGGCGCTCGTCAGGGCCGAGGTCATTCGCGAGGTAGCGCTCGAGCAGCGCTTCGGGAATGGGGCGCGGAGCGGTCACGCGGGGGCTCCTTCTACTCCAAGGCGAGCGGCGCGCTTCTGGGCGCGGCCGGCGAACGCGGCGAGCGCGCGGCCGACGGTCTTGCGCGAGATGCCGAGCGACTGGGCAATCTCTTCGGTGGTGTACGCCTCGACGAAGTACAGCAGCGCGCAGGTGAGCGTCTGCTCGTCTTCACCTTCGGTGAGCAGGGCGAGGTCGCGCGCGGCCTCGAGGCGGGCGGCGCCGTCGTCTCGAGACGGCACCTGCAGCGCGGGCCCTTCGGCGTCTTCGTCGACGCTGAGCGAGGTGAGGCGGTTGCTCCAGCGGGCCGAGCGGCGCAGGCGGTCGACCGACTGGTACGTCGCCATCTGGTAGAGAATCGTGAACGGCTGCGCCTCGCCGCGGAGCTTCGACTGGTTCTTCACGTAGGCGAGGAAGACCTCTTGAACCACGTCGTTCGCCTCGGCTTCGTCGCCGGCGAGCAGTGAGCGGGCGCGGCGGAACACGGCGGGGGCGTACCTCCGGTAGAGCTCGGTGAGTTGATCTGCGGTTGCGCCCACGCGCGGCCATGTTCGCCCAGCGACGGGGAGGGCGAAAGAAGACATGCTTCTTGGACGGAGGAGGGGTGTGCGCTCGGGACTTTTTTTCCGGCAGATTTTGAATGTTCGCGCAGCGTCCCCCACATGGTCATTCGTGCCTGCGCGCAGCCCCGCGCTTGGGAGTGTGATTTATCCGCTCCCAATGCGCCCCTTCTCTCACCTGCTCGTTGCAGTGTTCGTGTGTCTCGCGTGCGGTGGTCCCAACCCGAGCGTCGACGGAGGCACCGCGGGCGGCGGCGCGACCGCCGGCGGCGGCGCGACCGCGGGCGGCGGCGCGACAGCCGGCGGCGGCGCGACAGCGGGCGGCGGCTCGACAGCGGGCGGCGGCTCGACAGCGGGCGGCGGCGCGACTGCGGGCGGCGGCGCGACAGCCGGCGGCGGCGCAACGGCCGGCGGTGCCGGCGGCTTCTGCCCCACGAACTGCCAGACCCCGACCGGCGAGACCTGCTGGTCGTGCTGGCCACAGAAGCCCGCCACCGGCGCGGCCGCCAACATCCCCGCGGGCCAGCGCATCCTCCTCGACGAGAACATCTACATCGGCCAGCTGACGCTCGGCGGCACGCTGCTCACCGCGCCCATCCCCCTCACCGTTCAGGCGACGAACGTGAACATCGCCGCGGGCGGCGAGTGGCGTGCGGGCACGTCGACGACACCGCACCCATCGCCGCTCCGCATCACGCTGCGCGGCACGAACCGAACCATCGTCGTCAGCGGCACCCTCGCCTTCTATGCCCCCGTGCCGGCCCAGCCGTTCGTCGCGCTCGCCACCGGAGTCGACGCCGGCGCCGCGACCTTCGGCCTTCAGTCTGCCCCGGCCTGGTCGACCGGCGACGAGCTCATCGTGACTCCGACCGGGTTCCCCGGCGCGGCCTTCTTCTTCCCCGCCGCGGGGCGCCCCGTCACCGAGCGCGTCACCCTGACCCAGCTCAGCGGGAGCGACCTCACCATTGCGCCTGCGCTCCTCACCACCCGTCTCGGCGTGCTCGACGCCGGCCAGCCGCTCGACCTGCGTGGCCAGGTCGGCAACCTCACCCGCAGCATCATCATCGAGGGCGAACCCGATGGTGACTGGAGCACCGGCGGCATCGGCGCCTGCATCAGCGCCGACAACTACACCGAGCTCACCCTGCAGGGCGTTCGCCTGAGTCGCGCCGGGCGCTACAGCCCGGCGCTGAGCCAGCGCGCCGCAATCTTCGCGAACGTCGGCACCACACCGACGCGCATCGTCGGCTCGGTCGTCTCTGACAGCGCAGGCCGTGGCGTCGAGCTCGGCTTCCCTCTGCCGGGCTCCACCTTCAGCGACAACATCGTCACCCGCGCCATCGGCCACGGCGTGTGGCTCTCGTCTGGCGGCGAGCGCGACGTCAACGTGGAACGCAACCTCGTCGCACACCTGATGAGACCCGACGCCGGCCCGGGAACCCTGACCGAGCAGAGCGGCGGCGACTACAACCCGGTCGGCTACCTCACCTACGGCGGCGCGTCGGGCTTCGTCTTGAGCAACCCCGACAACGTCGTTCGCGGCAACTTCGTGCACGACGTCGCGGGCAGCGGCTTCTGGCTCGCGTACGCCTCCGAGCCGCGCGGTGCGGCGGCCTCACTCGACCTCGCGCCGAATCGCGTCGCGCTCGGCACGTTCGAGAACAACACGGTTCACGGTGCGGGCGCCGTCGGGGTGCTCGTGGGCGGCGGCATTCGCGGCCCCTCGACCGGCATCAACCCCGCCCCCGACCCGGCGCGGCACGAACCTCAGACCGACGAGCGCCGGTCGGCTCCGCTCGATTCGAGCTCGACGCTTCGCACGTCGCTGTCGAACACGCGCGTCTATGCAGCGGCTCGCGGTGGCTTCGCGCTGTCGGCAGAGCGCTCGACCCTCGAGCACCCCACCACCTGGTACACGATGGTCGCATCGCTTCGAAGCAGCGGGTTGAGCGTCGTCAACGATGGGCTCTTCGTCGGCGTTCTGGGTCAAATTCTGAGCCCGGGCGGCAGCCCGACCTTCACCGTCGGCTGGTTCCCCGACCAGCTCAGCGGCGCGCGCAACCGCATCGCCCATTTCCGCGCCAGCACGACCACACGTGCAGGCGGCGTCATCAACCCATACGGCGTCGGCATGTTCGGGTACGACCTGTCGCTCGAGAATCTCACGCAGACGACCTTCGCCGACGTCGACCTGGGCGTGAGGCCCGACCCGATGATGCCGTTCGGCGACTTCGACATGTTCGGCCCCGTGCTCGACGCCCCCGGCTTCGGCGGTTTCCCGGGTCGGTGGTGGGTCGATTCGCTGCCGTACTACACCGCGGGTCGCACGTGCTCGCCGAGCTCT
>JAEUJP010000354.1 GCA_016793725.1 Myxococcaceae bacterium
ACCTGGTGAAGGGAGCGGTGATGCCGAAGGCGGGCGCGGCGATGGCGCAGGTGCTCGAAGAAGAGTTCCCCGACCGGCGGTACTCGACGCTCGGGGCGATTCGCTTCTTCGCCGACTACGTCGAGGTGTGCAGCCGGCGCGCGTGCCCGGGCACGTTGTCACCGCGGCTCAAAGAAGACGTGGAGTGGATGGCGGTGCAGTGGGGCTTCGCCGGCGCGAAGCTGGGCACGTACCGGCCCGAGCGGGCGGTCGACGCGCGCGAGCTCGACGAGACGCTTTCCCCGCTGCTGTCGAAGGTGCAGGTTCACCCCGACCTGGTGCCCGAGCTGGCGGACATCGCGTGGCGCTGGCGCGAGAAGGGCCGCGAGTCTGAGGCGGTGGCGGCGCTCGAGCTCGCGCACAAGCTGCACCCGGGGTCGAACGAGGTGGTGCTGCAGCTCGCCGACTCGGCGCTGCTGCTCGGTGACGAAGAGCGCGCCGAAGAGCTCTACACGCAGGCCGGCGCGTCGAGAGAGGTGCTGGCGAAGCGCGCGACGGCGCTCGAGGCGTCGACGCACCCGCGCGCGGCGACGGCGGTGCAGTGGCTGAAGAAGCTCGGCGGGCCGTGAGTCAGCGCAGCTCCCAGGCGCGCACGGTGAAGTCGTTCGTCGAGCCGACGAGCCCGGTGCTGACCTCGAGCAGGGTCGGCGTCGGGCCCTCGGCGATCTGCACCTCGCGCGAGAAGCCCGGCGTGTTCTGACGGTTGGTGGGCACCAGGGCTGCGCCGAGCCGCGCCCAGCTGCCTCCCGAGAAGCGCTCGACGAGCAGCTGCTCGGTGCTGCCCGAGCGCGACGACCACACGAGGGTCGGGTCGCCCCACGGTATGGCGTGCGACAGGGCGACGTCGGTCGTGAACATCGCCGACGCGTTGCCGCGTGGAGAGCCCAGGGTCTCCCACAGGCCGTCGCGCCACCGCTTCACCTGAAACGTGCCCGAGGCCTGCGAGGTGGCGACGAGCACCCAGCCCTCGGAGTAGCTCGCGCCGAAGTCGAACGTGAAGTTGCCCTGCAGACCCGTGAAGGCGTCGGGCCCCATCGGCAGCCAGCTCGTGCTCGTGCCCATCAGCTCGGCGGCCTTCACGGCGGAGCCCTGCCCCCAGGCGACGGCGAGGCCCTGGGTCGTACGAGCGACGCGCGGCTGCTTGAGCGCGACGCCCGGCCCCGGCTGGGCGACCTCGGCGCCGGCGGGGTTCACCCAGGCGGTGCCCGACCAGCGGCGAACGACGATGCGCGAGCCTCCCATGCCGTCGGTCTCGACCCACGCGACGTTCGCGAGCGAGAGCGAAGGGTCGGAGGCGAGCTGCGCGGGGTCGAGATCGACGGGCCCACCGCCGAGCCGCACCCACGCGCCGTTCTCGAGGCGGGCGACGAAGACGTCGCGCAGGCCCATGCCGTCGTCCTCGGTCCACGCGACGAGCGGGCTCGTGCCGTCGTGTGACACCGCCGGAGCGCCGCTCGCCGACGTCGACGGCGGCGCCCCCCCGAGCGCGAGCCACCCCGTCGCCGTGCGCTCGAAGACGCGCACGGTGCGATTTTCGACCCACGCCGCGATCGCCTTGCCGCTCGGGCCGAACACCAGCGACGTGCCGCCGATGTCGGCCACCTCGTTCGCCGCCGAGACGTTGAGCGGGCCTCCGGCGGCGAGCCAGTCGGCGCCGGTGCGCGGCACGAACACCGCGGTGCAGCGCACGCGCGCCATCTCGACGTACACCGAGCCGGTGGCGCACGCGGCGTCGCCCTGCCAGCCCGAGAAGCGGTGCGTCTCGTCGGCGGCCGCGGTGAGCACCACCGAGCTGTGCGCGGGGTAGTCAGAGGAGCACGTGCCGGGGCAGCTGATGCCGCCGGGCGCGCTGGTGACCGTGCCTCCGGTGCCCATCAGGGTGACGTCGATGCCGGGGTTGTTCGAAGCGGCCACCACGATGACGGTCGCGGTCGCGGTGACCGTGTCACCTCTCAAGGCGGCGCTCGCGGCGCTGAACTTGAACGTCTGCGTGCCGACCGGGAGCTGCGCGGGCGTGAGCGTGACGGGCAGCGGAGCGTGCGAGCCGTCGGCCTGGCACATGACCGGCACGGGCTCGCCGGCGCCGAAGACGGTGACCTGCGCCGACTGTGAGCAGGTGACCTTCACGGTGACGGTCGCGCTCGCGCCGGCCGTGATGGTCTGCGTCTCGGGGCTCACCGAGATGTCGTACTGGCCGCCGGGCGGCTCGCGCCCTTCTTCAGGGTCGCAGTGACAGCCCGACAGCACCCACAACAACGAGAGCAAGCTCGAGACGCGCATGGGCCCGGTTGTGCCAACGGGCGCGACGGCTCAGTAGACCCCTAAAAAGGTATGCGGTGCTTCAGCCGGCCTTGAGCTTCGCGACGTCGGCTTCGAGGCTCGCGATGCGGCCCTCGTGGTCTTCCCACCGGGAGCGCGCGAAGCCGGCGTTCATGTCTTTGCGAACGTCGGTGAGCTCGTCACGAACGTCGGCAAAGCCTGCATTCATCTCGGCCCGAACGTCGGCGATGCTGGCCTTCATCTCTTTCCGCACCTGGGCGAGCCCACCGATCATCTCGGTGCGCAGCGCGCGGAAGCCGTCGTTCATGTCGCCACGCAGCTGACCCAGCTCGCCACGCAGCTGACCCAGCTCGCCACGCAGCTCCTTGAACTGCTCCTTCGTGACAGCCAGGTGCTCTTCGAGGATCTGTTCGAGCGACCGCTTGCCGTTTCCTTCCGACATGACACCTCCATTCTACGGGTTGAGCCCGTGTCGACGGCAAGTCGGAGACCTACGGGAGACCGCGGAAACACATGCGCCGCGGCGCAGGCGAAGAGCTCGGCGTAGACGCTCCAATTCTCACGCGGTGAGTGAGAACGCTGGACATTCGAGGCGAGCGGGGCGAATGCACCGCGCATGAGCACGCTCCCGGCGGGTCAGCGCGTCGTGGTCTCGGCACTCTCTGAAACGCCCGACCAGGCGATCGCGCAGCACATGTCGCTCGTCGCGATGCCGCCGCCAGACCCGGCCACGCTCGGCCCGACCGACGTCATCGTCGCGGTGAAGAGCGCAGCGGTCGGCTGGGTCGACCTGCTGATGACGATGGGCCAGTACCAGCACCTGCCGCAGCCGCCGTACTGCCCCGGCCTCGAGTGGGCAGGCGACGTGGTGTGGAAGGGGCCCGACGTGCGCACGCTCGCAGTGGGCGACCGCGTGAACGTCGACGGCATGCTCGCGGGCCCTCGCTCGCTCGGGCCGTACCAGCAGTACGGCGGGTTCGCGTCGTACGCGGTCGCCCCAGAGGGCGCGCTGATGAAGGTGCCCGGCGAGCTCTCGTACGACGAAGCGTGCAGCCTGCTCGGCAGCTACGAGACGGCGTGGCACTGCCTGTTCGGCCGCGGCCGGCTGCGCGCGGGCGAGACGGTGCTGGTGCACGGGGCGTCGGGCTCGACGGGGCTCGCGGCGGTGCACCTCGCGAAGCTCGCGGGCGCGACGGTCATCGCGACGGGGCGCTCGGGGCCGAAGCTCGAGCAGGTGAAGCAGCAGGGCGCCGACCACGTCGTCTCGGTGTCGGACCTGAAGACGCTGCGCGAGCAGGTGAAGGGCCTCACGGGCGGCGCGGGCGTCGACGTCGTCTACGACGGCGTGGGCGGCGACCTGTCGGTCGAGAGCCTGCGCTGCGTGAAGTTCGGAGCGCGCTTCCTCATCGTCGGCTGGGCCGCCACGCCGTACGCGGGCCGCACGAAGGCGCCGCCGAATCAGCTGCCGACGAACCTCATCATGATGAAGGGTGTCGACGTGCTCGGCTGCCCCACCGTCATCGGCACGCTGAACGACCCGTCGATTCGCAAGCCGCGCATCGCGCAGCTGCTCGGCTGGGTCGAGGCGGGGAAGCTCACGCCATTCGTCTCGAAGCGGTGGCCGCTGAGCGCCTTCAAAGAGGCGCTGACCGCGAAGTGGAAGGGCGAAATCGTCGGCGCCGGCGTGGTCACGCCGTAGGTGCGGGCTCACCGCGAGCCTGGCGTCGACGATGCCGGCGACACGTCGGGAAACGGTAGCGCGGCGGGGCCGCGGGTGTGTCGCTCGCGGTGACGTCTTTCGAGGGCGGGCGCGCGCCGCTGGGGCCGAGCATGGCGTGCGTGTACGCAGCAGCCCTCGGCTCCGTCCGCTTGGGGCGTTCGTGCGAGGGCTCGAGCTTCAACACCGCGAGAACGTGTCGGGCGTGGCGCGTGCAGCGCTTGGGAGCATGCGAACCAAGCTCATGATTCTGTCCGCCGCGATTGGTCTGTTCAGCCTCAGCGCCTTTGCCCAGACCGGAGGCACCGCCCCGGGCAACCCGGGCAGCCCGGGCAACACCGGTAACACCCGTAACACCGGCTCCCCGACGACCAACACCCCGCCCGACCGCAACTCGCCGACGAAGCAGCCAGGCACGCGCACGCCAACACCGAGCAACACGCCGAGCAACCCGGGAATGGGCGGTGGCCCGGGCGGCACTGGCGGCAGCGGTGATACGGGCGGCACCGCCGGCGGCCCGCGCCGCTAGCGACGCTGGAGGGGGCCGCCCCTCGGTCGCGGTCGTTGCGCCGCAGAGCAGCGGTCTCTTCTCTTCAGAACTCGATGACCAGGCTGACCCGGTTCGGCAGCCCTTCGTTGCCCGGCACTTTGAGCTGATACACGGGCTTCGACAGCACCTCGAGAATGCAGGTGCGCTGCTCTTTGGTGAGGTCGACGCCGACGCCGGTGGGCGAAAGCTCGTGGTCCGACACCGTGCCGCCGTTCGGGTTCACCGAGGTGCTCCACCGTATGGCGCCTGCGTTCTCGATGCCGGTGAAGCACTCGGCCAGCCGCGGGCTGCGCGCCGCCACCTGCATGCGGAACTCGTCGAGCCAGCTCGGCGACGGCGGCGCCTGCGGCCCCAGGTCGGGCCTCGGCTGCGGCTCGACCTTGCCCGGCAGCGGCGGCCGCTTCAGCACCTTCGCCGCCACCTTCACGCCCGCATCGCGCACCACGCCCGCGTCGGGCACCGCCGGCTCGATGACCGGCCCCTCGCCGCAGTCGCAGCGCACGAACAACAAGAGCAGCAGCGCCGCCGCCGACACCACCGCGCGGCGAATGCGCCGCTTGCGCCGCGCCTCTTGAACGAACGGGTTCGCGTCGAGCTGAGCCTTCAGCGCCTTCTTCTGCGCCTTCATCGCCGCCCGCAGCTCCTTCGGCGTCATTCGGTCACCCTCCACCCGAAGACGAGCTGGCCCTCGCGCGTCTTCCACTCCAGCGGCTCGAGCTTCAGCGGCACGAACACCGACGCCGCCGCCACCGTCGGCGGCGAAAACGGCCACGGCAGCGGGTCGCTCGGCGCGATGCGAATGTTGCCCGCGAACGTCTCGTACCGCAGGCCCAGCGAGCGCTGCCGCCCCTGCTCGGTCGTGTCGAACTGCGCCAGCCCGTCGAGAATGCCCTGCACGCGCCCCCGCAGCTCGTCGGCGGTCTTCATCTGCGACTTCGCGCTCGTCGACGACGTCGCGATGAAGTCGAGCACCCGCGTCAGCGCCTTCAACATCGGCACGTTCGCGATGCGCACGTCGGCGTCTTCGGCTTCGATCTTCTCGAGCAGCGTGCGCAGAAAGCGCAGCGTGAAGTGAGGCTCTTCGGCCGCCGCGTCGCGCAGCTGCGTCGCGAACGCCCCGGCGTCGCCCTTCGCCACGGGCTTCAGCTTCGCGATGCGCGCGTCGAGCGAGCTGCCCCGCTGCACGCTCGCCGCGATGGTCTCGAACGACCGCTCGTCGGCCCTCAGCGCCGCGCGCCACAGCAGGTCTTCGAACACGGCGTTCAGCTCCTGCCGCGGCACCAGCGCGCGCAGCGTGCCGAGCACCTCGCCGTTCGTCGTGTAGCGAGACAGCACGTACGACAGCCACCGGCGCGCCAGCGGCAGCACCACCTGCGCCTCGCGCGACTCTTCGGCGTGCGCCATCGCGTACCCGAACGAGCGCAGCGCCTCGAGCTGGTTGCCGCTCTCGAGTGACGACACCCCGCGGTGCAGCGCGATGACCGCCCGCTCGCGAAACCCCGACGCCGGCTCGAGCGCGAGCAGCTGCTTGCCGCGGTCGCCCGACGTCACCACGCTGCGCCGAGCGACGGGAGCGCCCTTCAGCTCGAGAAAGCCGAGCCAGTCTTCGACCTCGCTGCCCTGCCCTCGCGCCGCGAGCCGGTCGGTGATGCCGAGCGCCAGCGCCTCGACCCCCTCGGGCGTCGCGGCCAGCGGCTTCGCCTGCGCGAACAGGAACTGGCGACGTTCCTGGCTCAGGGTCAGCCACTCGTCGGGGTTCCACGTGAGCGTCTTCTGCAGCACCTCGTACTGGCGTGAGCCCTTCGGCCACTGGCGCGCGGCCTCGGCGTTCTCGGCGATGGCGACCTCAGACAAGCCCGTGCGCCGCCCCGCCGCCTTCTCGGCGAGCGCCTTCTGCCGGGCCTTGCGCTCGGCGAGCTGCACCATCGCGAGGTCGATGTCGAAGATGCGCGCCTCGATGACCGCCGTGCTCTCGACCTTCGAGCGATCGAGCGTCTCGAGCGCGTGCAGCAAGAGCTGCCGCATCACCGGCGCCGTCGCGAGCCGGTCGCTCAGGTCGACGCTGAGCAGCGGCTTGTTGAGGCTCACCATCGTCGTGTCGGCGACGAGGCACGCCGTTCGAAAGAACGTCACGGTGCGCAGCTCGGCCGGGTCGAGCACGTCGTGCAGCGAGATGCGCCGCGCCTGCCGCTTCGCGTCGAGGGCGTCGAACGGGTTCTGCGGCGTCGGTATCGACCCCTTCGTCAGCGACGACACGACCTCGTTGTGCACCGCGACCGGCCACAAGCCCGCCCCGCCCGCGTCGTCTTTCGGGAAGCCGTCGCCGCACAGGCCGAGCGAGCCGAGCGCGGCCCACGTCACGCTGCGCAGGTCTTCGTCGAACCGGCCGACGTGGCGCTCGTCGCGCGCGACGACGTTGCGCAACAGCCACAGCTTGAGCGCCTCGTTCGCCTTGTGCTCTCGCAGCGCGACGCGCGCGTTGTAGAAGATGAGCGCCTGCGGGTTCACGGGCTCGACGCTGACGGAGCCGGCCAGCACGAGGGTGGGCAATACAGCCAACATCAGAACGACCACCCGAGCTGCAACGTCAGGTCCCACCACCACGACAGGCCCGACGGGTTCAGCAGCACGAACGGCGTCGTCGACATGATGCGCGGCGAGATGAACGCCCCGTTCTGGAAGTAGACCGAAAACGAGAAGCCCATCAGCAGGTCGTAGCGCGTGCGGTCGATTTCCATGCCCGGCACGCGGTAGCTCTCCATGTTCTGGACCTGGTGGTCAGACAGGCGCGGCGAGAAGAAGTTGCCGAGCGCGGCGTCCCACTTCGTGTCGTCGAGCTCCTGCTCGTACCAGCGCGCGCGCACGCCGAGGTGCACCATGAAGACGAGCTCGGTGGCGGGTATGAAGCTCCACCGCGGCGTCGTGACGCCCTCGCCCAGCGCGTAGCCGGCGAGCAGGTCGAGCTCGAAGCGGCGCGGCCGGCCCGCCTGCCGGTACGGGGTGAGCGACAGCTTGGTGCTCGCGTCGCTGCCCCACACGCCGACGTAGTGCAGCCCGACCTCGACGAGCAGGCCCGAGACCGGCGCGCGCAGCACGCCGCCGATGCGCGCGCTGTTGAAGTTGTTGAGCTCGAGCAGCATCGAGCCGCTGACCGCGACCTGCACCGTCGAGCGGCGCCAGTCGTAGCGCACCGCGCGCGAGGTCTGGCCGATCATGCGCTCGCTCAAGACCTCGAACGGCGTGCGGTGCGACTGCAGCGTCGTCTCGTCGATGACGTCGCCGCTCGCGGTCGTCTCGGGGGGGGCGTCGGCGGGGGCCTCGGGCTGGGCGGGCGCGGCCGGCTCGGGGGCGTCGCTGACGCCGGCGAACACCGGTGCCGCAACGAGCACGCACGCGAGGGCGACTTCACGGATCAAGCGGGAACCTCTCGCCGGGCGGCACCTGATACTTCGGCACGTAGCAGCTGCTCGCGTACGTGGTGCGGAAGGGGCTCAGCACGTTGTAGACGCCGCCCGAGTCGAACGTCGGGTGGTCACAGAAGCGCGTGCACTGAACGAGAAACTTGCCGAGCGCGAGCTCGGTCTGTTCCCACACGCGGCTGCCATAGGGGTTCGAGCCGTTCACGCCGATGCCGAACGGCACCTTCACCGAAAACGCGCTCGCCGCGCCCGCGACCGCCGTCTCGTACTCGAGCGTGGTGAGAAACGGAAAGTCCCACAAGAGCCCGAGCGTGTACGTGCCGAGCGGGAACTGCGCGTGCAGCTGCGGCAAGAACGAGATGGGTATCGCGGCGGGAATCTCGGGAGGCAGCATCACGTTCGGCAGGCCGAACACCGCGTTGTTGAAGCCCGCGTCGAGCGCCTCGCAGAACGAAAACGCGTCGGTCGGCGCCGCCGTGATGTTCTCGCTGTTGTAGAAGGTCGCGACCGCGAACTCGCCCAGGTCGACGTTGCGCGACGTCGGCGTGCGCTCGGGCGCGACGAACGTGAGCTTCGTCGTGCGGCCGGCCTGACCTTCGGAGTATTTGTCGATGAACGTCAGGTACTGCGCGCGCGTCGGCAGAATCGGCAGCTGCGTGAAACGAAACGGCCCCAACATCAGCTCGAGCGAGTCGGGCAAGAGCGGGCAGGTCTGCTGCGCGTTGTTGGGCAGCAGGTCGAGGTCGTCACCCGCGTCGGGGCGCACCGGCACGCCGCCGCCGTCGAAGCCCACCGGGAAGCGGGCCGGGCACCACAGCACCGTGCGCGCCACCGCGGGCCTCGTCATCTTGTACGCGTAGCCGTCGAGCACGAACGCGCCGACCACCCGCGGCGTCGTCTTCGCGATCTCGACGGGTATCACCTGCTCGAGCGCGTCTTCGAGCACCGCCGACGTCAGCCCCGACGTGTCGTCGTGGTGGTACGCCAGCACCAGCACCATGTCGCGGCCCTGCGCGCGAGCCACGTCGATGCCGTCGCGAAACTGGCCCGCGAGCCGGTCGGCGAGGCCGGGCGACCGCGGGTCGTCGATGCACGCCGTCGGCACGCCCGCGAGCAGCAGCCGCTGAACCTGCATGTCGAGGTGCGGCTGCGAGATGACGCGGTTGCACGGCTTCACCACGAAGCCGACGGGCAGCGCCTCTTTCACGGGGCTGCGCAGCGTCGGGAAGCTCGGCCGCACCTCGGGGTTCTTGCGCGCCACCGCGGCCGCCTCGAAGTTGCCGGTCGCGTCGGTGACGATGGCGCGGGCGCAGACCCCCGACGACGTCGACGCGGTGAGCGGCAGCTCTTCGGTCGCGAAGCTCGCGCGGTCGTTCGTCTGCACCTCGGCCCAGCCGAGCGGCGCGAGCCCCGCGGGGCAGCCCGGCACCATGCCGTAGCCGTACGGGTTCTCGAGCGGCACCGTCACGTCGCCCACGCCCGGCGACAGCACCCGAAAGTCACGGCGCAGGCCGAGGTCGGTCACCTCTTCGTTGCGAAGCGTAGGGAAGACGTTGCGGCTGCGCCACTGCACGCGGCGGTTCGACTCGTCGAACACGCCGTACACCAGCAGGCTGCGGTTCGTGTGCGGCTCGCCGGTGCCCACCACGCTGTACGCCGTGACCGTGTTCAGAAACACCTGCCCGTCGCGGTGGTAGCGCAGGCGAATCGACACGTCGCGCGGCAGCTTCTCGACCTCGAGGCTGCCGCTGCCGCACCGGCCGTTCACGCCGCAGTCGACCGGCAGGTGCGTGTGCACCTGCGGCAGCGACTGAATCACCGCCCACGGCTGCTGCACGTCGTCGGTGCGGTACGTCACCTCGACCTGCGAGAGCTCACCCAGGCCCTGCTGCGCCTCGAGCCGCCAGAAGAAGAAGAGCGTCTGCTCCTGCTCGAACCAGGTCGCGTCGGCGAGCGTGAACTGCGCCTGAATGTCGTTGAGCGGCACCTTGCACGCGGCGATCGCGAGGGCGAGCTGCAACACCACCGTGCGAACGCCGCGCGCCATGGCTCATGCCACCATCGCCGAGAACGAGACCCGGCCCCGCGCGAGCTGCTTCTTCACCGCCTGCACGAGCTGCTCGCGGCCGCTCTGCGCGAGGTGCCACTGCTCGGTGCGCGAGCCGAAGCCCTGGTTGGCGCGCAGCGCCTGCTGCATCGTGTTCGGCAGGCCCTGAACGAACGGCCCCTGAAACGACGCGGGCTGCACCGACGCCCAGCCGGCGAGCGACTTGATGTCGACCTCGAGCAACAGGTCGCTGCGCAGCTCAGGCGGCAGCTTCATCAGCATGTCGGGGTAGAGAATTTCGTCGTACCAGCCGGGGTACACGCCGCTCGAGCGCGACAGGGCCCCCTCGAAGAGCGCCTTGCGGTCTTGAGGGTCGACATACTGGAGCAACATCGAGAGCGCGCCGGCGGCGTCGACCTCGCGGCCGCGGTCGGCGATCTCGTGTGCGGCCGGCAGCGGCGCCTTGGGAAACGGCTTGCCCGAGCGGGCCGCGTCGAGCGTCGGGAAGAGGTGCTCGCGGTCTTGCCGGTTGATGCGGTTCGACGCGAGCAGCTGCTCGGCGACCTGCAGGCGGCGCTCGCGCGACAGCACGCGGGCGACGTCGAGCTGGCAGTCGGCGGGCACGACGGCGAACAGCAGCGCGCCGTTGCGTGCGGGCAGCTGCTCGACGAGGTTCGCGACGCCGGCGCTGCCGAACTCTTCGCGAAGGCTGCGGTAGATCTCGGCGTCGGCCTGCGCCATCAGCGACGACGCGATGGCGTGCTGGTTCAGCTTCTTGAAGAACTCGGCGTCTGACGGCAGGCGGCGCTCGTCCATGTTCCTCAGGTAGTCGGCGAACTCGACCTTGCGCACCGCGTACTCACCGTCTGACGAGAACGCGAGCGACAGCCGGTCACCGAACACCAGAATCGCCTTCGCCAAGAGGTCGTACTCGCGCGCCGCCAGCCACGAGCGCAAGAGCTCGACCACCCCGCCCTCGTCTTTGCCGAGGTCGGCCTCGCTGACCCGCTGCGTCCACACCTTCTGCTGCTCGGCGACGAACGCGCCCGGGTCTTCGCCGGCGGGCAGCGCCTCGAGCACGGTGCCCTCTTTCACCTCTTTGCCGGCCTCGCCGTCTTCGGGCTTCAGCTCGGCCTCGATGGCCTTGGGCGGGTTCGCGAGCAGCTGCGCCGACAGCGCCTTCTCTTCGAGCGTCTCTTTGCCGACGCGGCGCAGGCCCCAGATGACCGACAGCGTCGCGAGCGTGACGAGGAGCAGCGCGATCATCCACGAGAAGTGCGGCAGCAAGGCCACCCACAGCTCGCGCAGCGCGACCTCGGCCTCCCACTTCTGCGGGGGCGCGGGGGCAGGCGGCGGCTCGACCTTCGGCGCCGGCACGTTCTCGGGCAGCGGCGGCGGCGAGACCGAGAGGCCCGGCGAGATGGGCTCGAGAATCGAGCGGCCGACGGTGACGGTGAGCCAGCCCTTCGAGAGGCGCTGCTCGAGGCGCTTCTTGAGCGCCTCGACGTCTTTGAGCGGCACCGACTTCTCGTGGGCGAACTCGCAGTGCACCTTCGTCAGGTACTCTTGCGCGGGCACGGCGCCGAGGCCCTGCTCGTTGGGCAGGCCGGGCAGCGAGCTGTTGCGGGGCAGGTCGACGACGGCGTGGTCACGGTAGACGCAGCCCTTCGACGCGCAGCGCTCGGGGGCGCAGTCGCGGCCGAGGTAGAGGTCGAACTGGCTCTCGACGGCGCGCAGCTCCATCAGCACCGAGCCGGGTATGTGCTTCTCGGGCACGGGGGTGCCGGGCGCCTGAGCAGACGCGACCCGAGCCAGCAGCGCGACGGAGAGCAACGTGAGCGGCGCGGCCACCGAAGTGGCCCGCGCAGGGGGCCGCCTCGAGGGCGACTGCCCGTTGTGGCCGCGACTCGAACAGGAATTCGGTCTCATCAGTAGATCCTCACGACGACTCTGCGGTGACGAGCCAGCCGCTCGTCGGGGTTCAGGCCCTGCAGCTCGGCTTCGGGCAGCGGCTTGGTGTCGGCGTACCCCTCGACGCGAATGCGCCCCTTCGCGATGCCGACCTCTTCGAGGCGCTGGCGCACGGCGATGGCGCGCGAGCTCGAGAGCTCCCAGTTGGTGATGGGGCCCACCATCGGTATCGCGTCAGTGTGGCCCTCGACGGCGAACTGGTACTTCGACGCGTACGGCACGAGCACCTGCAGCATCGAGCTCACCGTCGCATCGTTCTCGGAGCGGATGATCGCCTTGCCCGAGTCGAAGACGAGCCCCGAGTTGAGCGACACCTCGAGGCCTTCGGCGCCGAGCG
>JAEUJP010000412.1 GCA_016793725.1 Myxococcaceae bacterium
CGCCGTCACCTGCGCCGCGAGCATGCGCTCGACCGCCGTCACCTGCTCGAGCGTCGTCTGCGTCGTCTTCTTCCCCACCGTCATGAACACCGAATACGCGAGCGTCGGGTAGCCGCTCAGCGTCTTGCCGAACGCCTGGTACGACGGCTTGCCCACGCCGCCGTACGTCGTGCCCCACGCGAGCCGGTGCGAGCCGTTCGCGAACATCAGCTCGTACTGGTTCAGCTGAAACGGCCAGAGCCAGTCGGTCGGCATCGTCCACCCCGCTCCACTCACGCACATCGCGCCGCGGTTCGCCGACGTCTTGCCCCAGCAGTGCGCCGCCAGCATGCCGCCGCCGTAGTCGCCGCCCGCGGGCTTCGACTCCCACGTCTCGGTCTGCACGGCGCCCATCTCGGCGTCCGAGCCCTGTGACCACATGCGCACGTACGGCACGACGTTCGGCTGCGTGTAGTCCCACGCGCTCGCGATGCCGAGCGGCCCGTTGCCCGTGCTGGTGAACTTGTACTTGTCGCCCCACGCCACGCCGCCGATCGCCCCCGCCGTGCCCTCGAACGCCAGGTCGCCGTACGGCGCCCGCGAGTCGGCGTTCACCACGTTCATGCCGGCCGGAGTCGCGTCGTAGCGGATGAAGTACACCGGGTGCGTTCGGCCCGACGCGAAGAACCAGTGCACCGTCGCGTCGACCGGCCCGCCCGGCTGCATGCGCACCTTGAACTCGTGAATCGCGTGGTGCGGCCCCGCCAGCACCGTGCGGTACGTGCCGGTGTGAAAGCGCGAGACGTCAGCCGTCGCGGCGTAGTGGTTCACGATGTAGCCCCAGCCCTGCCACCCGCTCGCGCCGGTGCCGCGCGCCGTGACGTCGTCGCCGGGGCCGCGCCGCCACGTCAGCTCGCGCATGAAGCCGCCGCGCCCGCCGCCCGGGTCGGCCGCGTCGTTGCGCACCAGCGCCGCCGAGCGCGGCTCGCAGTCGGCGTCGGCCCACGTGTAGCGGTCGCTCGTGTAGCCGCCGACGTTCGCCGCCGCGCTCAGCTCGAGCGCCTTGCAGCCCGTCGCGCCCGGCGTGAACGACGCGCTCGTGCCCGAGCCGCCGGCGCTGCCCGTCGTGCCGCCGGCCGTGCCTGCCGTGCCGCCCGCCGTGCCCGCGGAGCCGCCCCCCGCCGTGCTGCCGCCGTCGTCGGGGTCGATGACCGAAACGGTGCACCCCGCGAGCAGGAGCAGCGAGGTGAGCGCGGTTCGTTTCATATCCGTGCCATCTAGCAGCGGTCGGCGTTATGCAGCAGCCCCATGCGACTGCTCGTGCTGGCGATGCTCGTCGTCTTCACCGGTTGTACGAACATTCCGCTGCAGACCCGGCCGAAGGTGCCGGCGACGGGCCAGCCGCTGAAGACGGTCGCCGAGCTCGGCGCGCTGCCCGACGCGACGGCGAAGTCGAAGGCGGCGTTCGCCGAGGCGAGCAAGGTGCTGACGCACGCGCGGTGCGTGAACTGTCACCCGCCCGACGACTCGCCGCGGCAGCGCGAGCTGCACGAGCCGCACGACCCGCCGGTCGCGCGCGGGCTCGGGGGCTTCGGCTCGCCGAACATGTACTGCCCGACCTGTCACCAGCTCGAGAACGTCGAGGGCACGCAGCTGCCGGGGGCGCCGAACTGGCACCTGGCTCCGATCGAGATGGCGTGGCTGGGCAAGACGCCGGCCCAAATCTGCAACCAGCTGAAAGACCCCGCGCGAAACGGCGGCAAGTCGCTCGAGAAGATCGTCGACCACGTCACGAACGACAAGCTGGTCGGCTGGGGCTGGGCGCCGGGCGGCGAGCGCGAGCCGGCGCCGGGAACCCAGAAGGTGTTCGGTGAGCTGATGGCCGCTTGGGCCGAAAACGGTGCGGTGTGTGAAGAGGAGTCGAGATGACCATCACCCTCGATGTGAACGGCAAGCAGGTCGAGGTCGACGCCGACCCGAAGATGCCGCTGCTGTGGGCGCTGCGCGACGTGCTGGGCCTGACCGGCACGAAGTACGGCTGCGGCGAGGCGCTGTGCGGCGCATGTACGGTGCACGTCGACGGCGATGCGCGCCGCGCGTGTGTGACGCCGATCGAGCGCGTGGCCGATGGCGCCAAGATCACCACCATCGAAGGGCTCTCGCCCGATGGCTCACACCCGCTGCAGAAGGCGTGGGTCGCGCAGTGCGTGCCGCAATGCGGGTTCTGCCAGACGGGGCAGATCATGTCGGCCGCGGCGCTGCTGAAGCGCAACCCGGCTCCGTCAGATGAAGAGATCGACCGGGCGCTCGCGGGCAACCTGTGCCGCTGCGGCACGTACCTGCGCATTCGTGCGGCGGTGAAGTCGGTTGGCGGTGCAAAATGACCGCCCTCTCTCGTCGTGATGCCCTCAAAGGGCTCGGCCTCGCGCTCGGCGGCCTCGTCGTGCCGCTGCGCCTCGCGCGGGCCGGTGAGGCCGCTGCCGCTGCCGCGCTCGCGCCCAACCCGTTCATTCACATCGCGCCCGACGGCCTCGTGACGCTCGTGTGCGCGCGCAGCGAGATGGGCCAGGGCGTGCGCTCGAGCCTGCACGTGCTGCTCGCCGACGAGCTCGGCGCCGACCACACGACCGTGCGCCTCGTTCAAGGCGACGGCGACGAGAAGTACGGCGACCAGAACACCGACGGCTCGACGAGCGTGCGCGGCCACTGGAAGGCGCTGCGCGACGCCGCCGCCCAGGCGCGCATGATGTTGACCGCCGCCGCCGCGAAGCAGCTCGGCGTGCCGGTGGCCGAGCTCGACGCGCACGGCGGCGCCGTGCACCACGAGAAGTCGGGCCGCTCGGCCCCGTTCGCGCAGCTCGTCGCCGACGCCGCCGCACAAGCAGTGCCGAAAGAGCCCGTGCACCGCCCGCGGTCTGAGCTCAAGAACGTCGGCACCGAGCTGCCGCTGGTCGACGGCCCGGCGATCGTCGACGGCAGCGCAGTGTACGGCGCCGACGTGAAGATCGCCGGCATGCTCTCGGCCGTCGTGCTGCACCCGCCCGTCGTCGGCGCGAAGCTCGACAAGCTCGACGCCACGAAGGCGCTCGCCGTGCCCGGCGTGAAGTACGTGTTCGAGCTGCCGTCGCCCGGCCTGGGCCCCAAGGGGTTCAAGCCGCTCGGCGGCGTCGCGGTCGTCGCCACGAACACCTGGGCCGCGATGCGGGGCCGCGCCCAGCTCGTCGTCGACTGGCTCGCCGGCGACCGCGCCGGGTGGAACAGCCAGGAATACGACGCGAGCCTGAGCCGCACCGTCAACGAGAAGGGCAGCTCGATTCGCGAGACCGGCGACACCTACGCGGCGCTCGAGACCGCGACGAAGCGCATCAGCGCCGAGTACCACGTGCCCCACCTCGCGCACGCCACGATGGAGCCCCCCGCCGCCACCGCCCACTTCGACGGCGCGAAGGGCACGTGTGAGATCTGGGCCAGCACGCAGAACCCGCAGGCCGCCATCAAGCAGGTCGCCGACACGCTCGGCATCTCGACGAGCAAGGTGACCGTGCACGTCACGCTGCTCGGCGGCGGGTTCGGCCGCAAGAGCAAGCCCGACTACGTCGCCGAGGCTGCGTTCATCTCGCGGCTCGCGGGGGCGCCGGTGCGGCTGCAGTGGTCGCGCGAAGACGACATCAGGCACGACTACTACCACTCGTGCGCGACGCAGCGGCTCGAGGCGGGGCTCGACGCGAACGGCAAGATCGTCGCGTGGCTGCACCGCACCGTCTTCCCCACCATCGCGTCGATGTACGTGCCGATCATCAAGTCGGGCGTCGCGCAAGAGCACCAGCAGGGCGTGCTCGACTGGCCGCTCTCGATTCCCAACGTGCGCGCCGAAAAAGGGCCCGCGTACGACTACGTGCGCATCGGCTGGCTGCGCTCGGTGCACAACGTGAACCACGCGTTCGCCATCAACTCGTTCATCGACGAGCTCGCGCACGCGCGCGGGGTCGACCCGAAAGACAACCTGCTCGAGGTGATCGGCCCCGCACGCATCGTGACCACGCAGGAGCTCGGCATCGGCGACCTGCCGAACTACGGCGCGTCGCTGACCGACCACCCCGTCGACACGGCGCGGCTGCGCGACGTCGTCGAGCGGGTGACGAAGGCCTCGGGGTGGGCCGAGCGCAAGAGCGACTCGAAGCGCGGCTACGGCCTCGCGGTGCACCGGTCTTTTCTCACCTACGTGGCCGTGGTCGCGGCGGTGGCGAAAGACGAGGCGACGGGCAAGGTGCGCGTCGACGAGGCGTGGATCTGCGCCGACGCCGGCACCGTCGTGAACCTCGAGCGCGTGCGCTCGCAGCTCGAGGGCGCCGTCATCTTCGGCCAGAGCATCGCGCTGTTCAGCCAGATCACCGGCAAGAACGGCAGCGTGGTGCAGAGCAACTTCCGCGACTACCGGCTGACGCGCATCGGCGAGGCTCCGCGGGCGATTCACGTCGAGGTCGTGCAGAGCGAGAGGGCGCCCGGCGGCGTCGGCGAGCCGGGCGTGCCGCCTGTCGCTCCGGCCATCGCAAACGCCGTGTTCGCGCTCACCGGCAAGCGCGTGCGCGAGCTGCCGATGATGAAGAGCGGGCTCGTCTGACGCGGCCGCCTGAAGCTGCAGGGTTCACACACCACCTGAACGTGTAACCGCGGCGTTCACGCTGCGGGGGTGGGCTCCGTCGAGGGCGACCCGGCCCGCGGCTTGCTCTGCGGCAGCCGCGTCTCGAACCGGGAGTCATTCACGTGAAAAGCCTCTTCACCCGCTCGCTCGTGCTCACGAGCGCGCTCGCGGCAAACGCAGCGCTCGCAGGCCAGCTGCACATCATGACGACGGGGCTCGGCTCGGGAGGTTCGGTGAGGGTCACGCCGACGACCGGCGCCGTCGAGACGTGCACCGGCAGCTGCGAGTACACGTACACGCAGCGGGTGACGCTGCGCGCCCTGGGCGCGGGCTTCGTCGGCTGGAACACCGACCACTACGCGCCACCGCCGGGTGCGCCGTCGACGGGCACGCCGAACTGCACGGGCATGGGTGACTGTGTGCTCGACGTGCTCGCAGGCTCGACGTTCAGGGTGAAGGCGCGGTTCGAGCGCATGATTCTGCCGATCGCGACGACCGACTTCGCAGACCTCACCTTTCGCCAGATCGACGACTACCTGCGCGCCAACACCGACGTCGACACGCCGGCCGAGTTCGTGGCCGCGCTCCCGCAGCGCTACCGCGAAGGCTGGCTGATGATGACGCGCTCCGAGAGCCTGCAGACGGGCACCGCCGAGAGCCCGCGGCTCATGCTGGCGAGCCCGACGGGGAAGACGGTCTTCACGTTTGCGTTCAATCAGGCGGCCGACCCCTCGTACCCGGCGTCACACCACGACGCGATCGAGATGATGTCGTACGACGAAGGCACGAAGAACTTCTTGTTTCACGAGATTCGGGTGTTCGACATCGTCGAGCCGGGGCTCCCGCCGCGCGGGCGCGGCGGCACCGAAAACGACCTGCGCTGCACGCGCTGCCACTCGACGCGCAACGTGCGAAACCCGGGCCCTACGCCCGGCACCGACGGCGTCAGCCGCAACGTTCCGTGGAAGAACAAGCCGAACTGGGACACGTACGACAACTGGGGTGGCCTGCTCGCGTTCAACCGCGACCGCATTCACCGCGGCTCGGTCGAGGCCGCTGCGTTTCGCCGCCTCTTGAACCCGTGGACGTGGAGAAACAACTCCGACGCGCGCGCCGTCATCGAGCAGCTGAAGCTGCAGCCTGACGCAGCGGGCCCGACGCCGCTGAGCTCGAGCGACTTCATTCTGCGGCTGAAGGGTGGCGCGAACGACGGCATGCCGATCTTCCCGTTCGATGACGGCTACCCGACGAGCTTCAGCGGCATCGAGCCGGGGTTCAACACGCCGACTGCGCCGTCGTTCGTCTACGTGTCGTACTCGTTCGACGGGCGCGTGACGCCGGGCACGGGCACGCAGGTGTATCGCGACCAGGGCTTCGTGAGGCTCTTCATGCCGAGGGTCGACGGCTCGCCCGCGCACGGCGACGAGGGCCGTGGCGTCGACATGTTCGATCTCTTGATACCGCTGAACCACGAGCGCATCGGCAACGAGATCGGGCAGCACCAGTTCGCGACGAGCGACCACCCCATCGATGCGCGCGCGCTGGCGATGGCCATCAGCCAGGGGTGCATCAGCATCGGGGCGACGGGCCTGTCGGTGTCGGGCGGCCCGCTGGCGTTCGATACGAGCGACACGGGGTTCTTCAAGCTGCGAACCGGCAAGACGCCGCTCGAGATGTACCTCGACACGCAGAGCCGAACGAAGCGACTGCCGCTCCGCAAGGCCGACATTCAGAAGATCACGGTGAACCGCACCGGCGACCCGTACGTTCGTGGCATGACGCCGGTGGCCGGCCTGATGCAGAAGTACGGCGAGTACACCGCTGGCGGCGTCGACACCGGTGACACCCGCCTGCGCCAGGAGGTCTTCCAGCGAAACCCCGGGGGCACGACCGACGTGACCGCCGAGCTGGGCGGCGACTCGGCCGACCGCGAGTTCCACGACGTCAACGCCCCCTACGTCGCCGCGTACCGCTGGTTTCTCGAGCCGCTGGGCATCTCGGTCGACAAGTGGTCGATGGGGGTTCGCGGCCGCTCGCGCACGTACACGTTCGCCGACGTGACCTTCAGGCCCGACACCATCAAGAACGCCATCTGGGCGACGACGATGGGGCCCGAGGGGCGGCCGATTCCCGGGCTGACCTCGAACTCGACCGACTGCACGACGCTCGTGTCGGCGGCGAACCTCATGGCGCCGGCGCTGCCCACGCCCATTCAGACGCCGACCTTCACCGACGTGCAGCGCGTGCTCAACAAGGGCTGCATCGAGTGCCACGGCGGGCTCGACTACCCGCCGTACGCGAACCACGGCCGCTACCTCGACTTCTCTGAAGACCCCGACCTCGCCGGCGGGCCCCGCGTGCTGTCGCGCTCGTACGAGCGGGCGTCAGGCGTAGCGCGGCCCGATGACCCCTACATGCTCGACCTGATCGAAAGAGACGGCGAGTTCTGCCCGGCCGACGGTGAGTCGCTCGGCACGACGAACATGATGCCGTGCGGTGGGCCGAAGCTGAGCCAGACCGACATCGAGACGATTCGGAGGTGGATCGTCGGGAACAACCCCCAGAACGAGGGCGACCCGCACCTCAAGACGGCGAACGGCGTTCGGTACGACTTTCAAGGCGCAGGCGAGTACGTGCTGCTGCGCGACGAGGGCGTCGAGGTGCAGGTGCGCAACACGCCGATTCAGACGAACGGCACGATCTTCGACGCGCACTCGGGCTTGAGCTCGTGTGTGAGCCTGACGACGGCGGTCGCGGTGAAGATGGGGCCGCACCGCATCACGTATCAGACGGTGCCGTCGCAGCAGTCAGGGCCTCCGCGCCTGAAGGTCGACGGCGTCACCGTCTCGTCGTTCGGCGCCGAGCTGAGGCTCCCCGCGGGGGGGCGCATTCTGGCGGTGCCGACCTCGGGCATTCGCATCGAGACGCTCGGCGGTACGGTGATCGACGTCACGGCCGCGCCGTTTCCCTACTACGGCGTGAGCTTCATGAACGTGAACGTGACGAACAACCGCGCGAACGAGGGGCTCGTCGGAGCGGTGGCGGCGCGCAACTGGCTGCCGGCGACGTCGAGCGGCGCGCTGCTCGGGCCGCGCCCTGCGAGCCTCGCCGACCGGCACAAGCAGCTGTACGAGGTGTTCGGCAACTCGTGGCGGGTGAATGCTGCGACGTCGCTGTTCGACTACGAGCCGGGTACTTCGACGGCCAACTACACGCTCGGGTGGTGGCCTGCGTTCGGAGCAGGGAAGTGCACCGTGACGGGGGCGCCGCCGCAGATTCCGGTGAAGCCGCCGCGGCCGACCATACCGTTCTCGGCGGCGCAGCAGGCGTGTGCATCGGTCGTCGACCCGATTCGGCGCAACAACTGTGCGCTCGACGTGTCGGCGATCGGCGACTACGCGTTCGTGAACGGCTACCTGGCCATCGAGGTGAACGAGCTGAACCGCAAGCCCAAGGCCTCGACGCTGCTCGAGCCGGCAGACCGCTCGATGGTGGCGAGCACCGTGGTGAACTTCAAGTGGAAGGTCGCGTCAGACCCCGACGGCAACCCGGTGTCGTACCGGTTCTGCCGCTGGGGCGCCGACGACCTGTTCACCATCAACGCCTGCGACCCGCCGACGTCGTCGATCAACAAGACCGTGGTGCTGCCGAAGGGCAAGCCGTTCTTCTGGAAGGTGCTCACCGAAGACGGCCGCGGGGCCAGCACCGACAGCAAGACGTTCTGGGTGAAGGTGAAGCCGTGAGCGGGCTGAGCCGTGACCGCGCTTTCTCAACCCTCGAGAAAGCGCGCACGACTCACCCGTGACGTCGGGCGCGGGCATCGGGTAGTTTGCCGTTCGTGCCGCGCATCACGGGTGGTCGCAAGCAGCAGCCGGTGGCCCGCGCCGAGAGACAGTCGGCGCGGCGCTCACGTGCGGCCGAGAAGACGACGCGGCCGGCCGACGCGTTCGGTGGCGGCGCAGAGGGCAGAGAGGTCACGAAGCTCGACCCGCCTCCGCACCAGATGGGGCCGCTGCAGGCGAAGGAGTTTCTCTTCTCGCTGCCCGACGGCGAGACGCCGATGCCGGGCGCGCCGACGCTCGAGCTCGACGGCTCGCGGGTCACGCCGTCGCAGTACCTGCTCTACAACCAGACCGTCAGCGCGGTTCAAGAGGTGGTGGCGAAGCTCACGTACAAGCCGAACATGCACGTGTTCGTGTCGAGCGACGGCGAGAAGCCGGGCGAGGGCGTCTACGTGCAGGTCGGCATCGTCGGCCCCGACAACTACCCGGTCACCGGCAAGAGCCTGCCCGACAAGATCGTGTACGGCCGCAAGTGGCGCGTCGAGAAGCTGCTGCCCACGAGCGAGCTGATTCAGACGGTGATGCTCGCGCTGAAGAGCGCCGAAGAGCACGAGGCGCGCGAGCGGCTGGTGATCGGTGGGTACACGCCGCTGAGCAACCACCTCGACCTGCCGCTCTTGACCGAGTGGCTGAAGACGAACGCTTCTGCACCGCAAGCGCCGATCGACGGCCTCGCGGCCGCTCAGGCGGCGTTCGATGCGGTGCACTACGCCGGCTGCAAGGTCGAGGTGCTCGAGCTCGAGCGGCGCAAGACCGGCATGACGCTGGTCGACGTGAAGCTGGTGGCCGACCCGGCATTCGGGCGCGTGAGCGATGAGGTCGACGGCAAGATGTTGACGCTGATGGCCGACGGCGCGACGCCGAGCCACCTGGTCTACGCGCTGATGGACGCGGTGCTCCACGACGTCGAGCGGCACGTCGAAGAGAACTTCAAGTACGACGGCTTCGCGCGCTTCAGCCGCAACGTGGCCGTGAAAGACCTCGCCGACTTCAGCGCGTTCTCGCGCAACCTGCGCAACTTCGACTTTTCGCCCGACTTCAAGGCGACCGCGGGCGTGATGAATCGCGCGATCGACGCCGAGCGCGCGCCCGATTTCGTGCCGGGGCCGGCGAATGATGTGGCGAAGGCCGACCTCGATGCGCGGCCGGGCCTGCTGGGCGTGAAGCCGAACGGGCTCTGACGGCGTCGCTGGGTCGAGGCCTTGCGACCGCCTGATGCAGCTCCAAGGCCTGCGTCGCTACGCGCCTCTGGCGCGGAAACGGGAGCGCAGCGACCAGAAGCCTGGCGATGACGGCCGATGCGCCGCGGCAAACAGAGAGAAGACACCGGCATGCGCGCGCAGGCGCCCTGACCCGCACGGTGCTGGGCGGCTCCAAGTTTCGTGCGGTACATCTGCGGAAGTACCGCACGAGACTTGGAGGCAGCTGATCACGCGCGCATGAGACTCTCAGTGGCGACCGCACGGCGTAGCGCCGGCTACCCGGCTGGAGCACGGGTGAGGGTCGTGCCGTGGGAGAGCCCTCGCTGCAGTGTCTCGGCGAGTGCGCGCTCGGGCCTGTCGGTGCGCTCGTCGATGACGACGCAGTCGCGAATGGTTGCAGTCACGCCGCCACCGAGCCGGCCGACACGCGAGCCGTTGCGCGCAGAATGCCCGGTCGCTCTCGATGGCGACCGGCGTGCCCGAGGGTCACTTCCTCGGAATGAGTTGTGGGTAGTTCTCTACTCTCTACCCACAACTCGTATCGAAGATGTCGGTCGTCGCCACGCGGCGCCCAGGTCTGCCCGTAGGGCGCCGAAGGCGCGGCGCAGCCGCTGACCGGAGCCAGGGCGCCAGTCGAAGTACGGCACCAGCGCCTACCGGCCTGCAGCGTCGAGCGCGGCGGCCTCGCCCCAGCGCTTCATCGCCGGCAGCGAAAAGACGGTCTGCACATATGCAGCGTCCAGCGGCAGGCCCCACGTCAGCGCGCGCGACGCGAGCGGCGCGGCCATGCAGTCGGCGAGGCTGAACTCGCCGAGCAGCCACGGGCCGACGCCTTCGTACTTCTCGCGCGTTCGTCTCCACACGGCGTCGAGCGCGCTCAGCTCGCGCGCGGCGTCGGCGCTGAGCTTCGGCATCGTCTTCTTCGCGAGGAAGAGGAAGGGCAGCTGGCTCTGCAGCGCGGGCCATGGAGCCTTCAGCAGGGCGAGCGCATCTTGGCGCGCGTCTTCGAACTTCGGCCACAGCTGCGCAGCGGGGAAGCGCTCGGCGAGGTGCTCGCAGACTTCGCGCGCCCCGATGACGCCGTCGAGCGCGGGCACCAAGGCGCCGGGCTCGGCGAGCTCGCGCTCGAACGGCTGGCCGATGTGCGAGAGCGCCAGGTACGGCGGCAGCGACTCCCCCGACGTGTTGCGGTTGCCGACGATGAGCTTGAGGTCTGCCATGCGCGGGCGGCAGGGTACCTCTCACGGGGTGAGAAGTGGACTGTCCACGCCGGCCGCGAGCTCAGTCGCCGCGACCTCGTGAATCTGCTGCTCTGCATGAGCGTGCGATTTGCGCTCGCCGGTGGCTCCACCCGTAGAATGGAGACCGTCATGGCTGAGCAGAATGGCAAGCGCAGTCTGGAGCAGATCTTCGAAGAGCATCTGGCCGTCACGAAGGCCGGCTTCGAGCGCGTGAACCAGAACATCGCCGACAGCGTTCTCGCGTTGAGGCTCGAGATGCAGGCTGGCTTCGAGCAGGTCGACAAGCGCTTCGAGCAGGTCGACAAGCGCTTCGAGCAGATCGACAAGCGCTTCGAACGCATCGAAGGCCGGCTCGACAACATGTTGCTCACGATGGGCACCGCCCGCCTCGACCACGAGTCGCGCATCACCGCGCTCGAAGCCGACGTCGCGAAGCTGAAGACGGGCTAAGCGCTCACGGCAGCGATGCCGTCACTGCTCCAGCTCGTTCACGAAAACCCCGCCGACGACGGCGCACGTCGCTCGTACGCCGACTGGCTCATCGAGCAGGGCGACGTGCGCGGCGAGCTCATCGCGCTTCAGCTCGCGCGGGCCTCGAAGGGCATGAGCCACGCCGCCGAGCGCCGCGAGGTCGAGCTGCTCTTCAAGCACGGGCGCGAGTGGCTCGGGAAGCACGCGAAGCGCATTCGCGACTACCGGTTCGAGCGGGGCTTTCTGGCGAGCTGCACCGTGACCAGCCTCACGAAGAGCATGGTCGGCGACCCGCTGTGGTCGACCGTCGAGCGCCTGGGCCTCGACCTGGGCGACGGCCCGCTCGCCGCCGCGTTCGTCACCCACCCCGTGCTGCGTTCGCTGCGCGACCTTCGCGGCGTCGGCCCGCTCACGTTCGCCGAGCTGCAGAAGCCCGGTCGCGGCGCCGGCCTGCGCGTGCTTCAAGTCGACTCGACGGCCCGAGTTCCCCTCGAGCGCGCGAAGGCGTTCGGCGGCCTGCAGCAGCTCGAACGCCTCACGTTCGAGTAGAGCACGCGACCGGTTCGACTTCGCTCACCGCGACCGGAGTGGGTCTCGCGCTCACTCGCCCGCGAACAGCGCCACGTCGCGCAGCACCTCTGAAACGACGCGCGCCGGCACCTCGCGGTCGCGCTGCAGCACCACGTCGCCCGTCTCGACCTCGAGGTAGATGCCCATGCTGCTCGTGCCCGTCGCGTGCGGCGGCGCGACCTCGAGCTCGGCCGTCAGGCCCCACTGCGGCAGCACCAGCACCGCGTTGTTCATGCTGTCGAACTCGCCCTGCAGCCGAAACTGCCACCCGCGCTCGCGGCACAGCGCCGCAAACTGGTGCTGCTTGATGCGCCGCCCCGCGAACTGCTGCGTGCGGTCTGCGCCCTCGGGCATCGTGAACGTCTCACGGTCGACCTGCTTGAACGGCGCGTGCTCGGGCACCGTGAAGCCCAGCGGCGCTCCGTCGAGCGGGTGCCACAGCGTCACCTCGCCGCCCGCTGCCCCCCTCGCGCCCAGAAACGGTACGCCGTCGGCCTGCCACACCAACCGCTGCACCATGCCCGCCAGCAGCGGGTGCTCGAGCAGCCGCGACCGCCACGTCTCGTACGGCCAGCTGCGCCCCGTCAGGTACAGCCGCTCGAGCCGCAGCCGCTGCGCCCCGAGCATCGCCTCGATGTCTTTCGCGCGCCGCTTCAGCGCCTTCAGCTCGGGCGAGCCCTTCGGCGCCACCACCTTCACCTCGGTGCCGTTCACGAGCTCGACGTGCGCAAGCCCCGGCGCCGGCGGCACTTCGAGGTCGAACGTCGGCACCCCGATCTCTTCGAGGTCGGCCGGCGACAAGCCCGCACGCGCGGCCGCGTCGGCCAGCGCCTTCTCGATCAGCCGCAGCGCCACCGTGTACTTCACGCGCATCTTCAAGAGCCCGAGCTGCCCTACCCCGTCGAGCCCGACCTCACCCAGCGCCCACAGGCACGCGTTGCCCGACGCCTGGCCCACGGGCCCCCGGTTGGGAATCTTGCGAAAGCACGCGAGCGCGAACTCGGCGATGCCCCCCGCGAGCGGCGCCGCCTGCACCGCACCCGCCGCGAACACGAGCGCGCGGTGAAACGGCACGTCGGCCTCGGGCACGTGAACGTCTTTTCCCGTCGCGCCTGCAACCGGGCCCGCCGCCAGCCACGCGCGCGCCTGCGTCACGAACGTCTCGTGCCCGAGCTTCTCGACCACCGCGCGCGCCTGCGCCTGCCACTTCGCGCTCGGCCGCGCGCCCGTCACCGCGAAGCCGAGCTGAAAGAGCTCGCGCCACGTCTCACTGGCGCTCGCCAGCACGAGCTCGCCGAACGGCCCGCCGCTCTCGAGCGTCATCTCGGGCTTCAGGCCGAGCATCGGCTGAATGCGGGCGGCGAGCTTGCGGTACTCTTTGTCTTTGAGCGTCTTCTTCGCCGCGGCGTCGAACCGGCCGAGCGCCTCGAGCAGCGCGGGCTCGCGCGGCTCGACGCGCTCGACGGCCTGCAAGAGGTGCCCGAGCGACAGCGCCCGCATCAGCTCGGCGTCACGCGCGTGGCGCAAGAGCTCGGTCGCCTGCGCGCTCGTCAGCGGTGGCTTCTTCGCGAGCAGCGCGTTCACCAGCCGCGGCAGCGACCACCACCACCAGTTGAACTGCGTGAGCACGCTGCGCTCGCCGAGCTGCCGCACCGCCTCGACGAGCACCTCGGCCTGCCACGTGCCGTCGGCCGCGAGCAGTTGGGCCCGCTCGGGCGTCTCGTCGTTCAGCGCCAGCGAGCCCTGCGCCAGCACCCGCTCGCGCAGCCGCTCGAGCAGCGCCTGCGCCGGAGTGCGCTCGGGCGTGAGCGCGCTCAGGGCCTTCTTCAGGCGATCGAACAGCTGGGGCACGGCGCGTACTCTACGCGCCGTCGCCCGGCTCGCGGCGGCGGCCCGGCGTCCACTCCGACAGGCGGTCGGTGCGTGTCTCGAGAAACCGCGCGAGCTGGTGAAAGTCAGACCCGCGCTCGATGAGCCGCACCTCGGTGGCCAGCGTGTCGGGGTTCACGAGCTCTTTGAACGGCACATAGACGAGATCGAGCTGGCCGCTCACGCTCACCATGTGCCCGTCGAGGCCGCGCTCGACGAGCGCGCGGTACGCGCCGATGCCGAGCTGCGAGCCCAACATCACGTCGAACGCGTGCGGCGGAGCGCACCGCGACTCGTACCCGAGCTGCACGCCCGCGACCTTCTTCTTGCGCCCCGTCACCTGCTCGTACCTCTCGCTCACCAGCTTCGCGATGAGCTTGCCCAGGTCGATGCGGCCCAGCGAGATGTGCCCGTGGTCATCGCGCGGCAGCTTCTCGAGGAACGTGTCGGGCATCAGCTCGGCGAGCCCCTCGGCCAGCACCACCGTGCCGTAGTGTTTGTCGTGCCGCTTCTCGCGCGTCTGAATCAGCTCGACGATGCGGCCGACGAGCTTGTCGACGTCGAGCTTCTTCTGACCGTTCTCGAGCATCGAGAGGCTGTCGTCGACGTCTTCGACGCCGATGACGAGGTTCGCCTCGCCCGCGATGGCGACGCCGTAGCTCAGCCAACCGGCCTTGCGGCCCATCGTCTCGACGATGAAGTACGAGCTCGTCGCGATCGCGTCGGCGCGCAGGTTCTGCACCTCTTTCGCCATCACGTCGACGGCCGTGAAGAAGCCGAACGTGAAGTCGATGCCGCGGTAGTCGTTGTCGATGGTCTTCGGCAGGTGAACGACCTTCACGCGCCGCGCGTTCGGCGGCATGCGCCGCTGCACCTCGTAGAGAAAGTTCGCCGTCTTCAGCGTGTCGTCGCCGCCGATGCTGATGAGCGCGTCGATCTGCAGGTCGACCAGCGCCGTGTACACGCTGCGCAGACGCTGCGTCTTCGCCGGGTCGTCGAGGTCGGCCTGCTTCGTGATGCCCTTGCCCGGGTTCGTGCGCGCCGTGCCGATGATGATGCCGCGGCTGTTGCGCAGACCCCGCGTGTCTTTTTCGGTGAACACCCGGTAGTGCTGATCGGGCAGGAGCCGCTGTGTGATGGGGTGGTAGTCTTGCAGGTTCGAGTAGCCGTGGAAGAAGCCGACCACCTCGCGGCCGTCTTCGAGAAACGACGTCGCGGCGCTCGAGATGACGGCGTTCGCTGCTGGCGCCGGGCCTCCCGAGAAGATGATTCCGACACGTTTGATGCCTTCGGCCTTGGTCATGGGGGGCTGGTGTAACTAGTTTGCCGCTCCCATGCGATTTCTCTTCTGCGTCGTCGCGGTCGTCGGCTCCGGCTGCGCCGGCCATCAGCTCGTCGGCCAGGTCACTGCGATGCCCTCGAAGGGCCTGCTGGTGCAGCAGGTGAACGTGTTCGACGGCGAGCACGGCATCGGCGCCCGCGACGTGCGCATCAAAGACGGTGTCGTCGCCGAGGTCGCCGAGGCCGGCACGCTCATCGCGACCGAGGGTGAAGAGCGCATCGACGGCACCGGCCGCACGCTGCTGCCCGGCCTCATCGACATGCACGCGCACTTCGAGACGCACGGCGAGCCGCTGTGGGCAGTCGGCTTCCCCAACGGGCCCGACATCGCGAACGCGTACGTGTGGGCCGGCGTCACGACCGCGCTGGTGATGCAGGCGGCGGCCGACCAGTTCCGCATCGCGCGCAAGATTCGTGAGGGTGAGCTCGCCGGGCCGCACCTCTACCTGACGGGCCCCCGCCTCACCGCGCCCGACGGCTTCCCCATCAACCTGTACCGGGGCCTGCTCGGGCCGCTCGCCTTTCTCGCGACCGGGGCGATGCACACGGCGACGACGGCCGACGAGGCGCGCGCCGACGTCGACCGCACGGCCGACGAGTTCGCGCCCGAGTTCGACAAGATTACGAGCGACGCCTTTCCGCCCGGTACCCCGAAGCTCACCACCGAGGCGATGACCGCGGCGATCAAGCGCTCGAGAGAGCTGAAGATTCGACCCACCGCCCACATCGGTGACCCGGCCGACGTCATGCTCGCCGCCGAGGCGGGCCTCGAGCTCTTCGCGCACCCGCCGACCGGCGGCGTGCTCGGGCCCGAGCAGCTCGCCCGCCTCGCCGAGCTGAAGATTCCCTTCGTCTCGACCCAGCGGTTTCTGACGGCGCCCGACGAGATCGCAGAAGACAGAGGCAGCGTGCTCGAGCGCGAGCTGCTCACGCCGAAGCTGCTCGCGTCGTTCAACGAGAAGCCCGCCGACTTCAAGTACCCCGCGGTGCCCGAGGGCTTCGACGTGGCGAGCGCGCTGAAGCATTACCGCGAGAACCTGCGCACGAACCTGAAGCACCTGCACGAGGCCGGTGTGCCCGTGTTCGCGGGCACCGATGCGGGCTCGCCGGGCGTGGTGCCCGGCGCCGCGATTCACCGCGAGCTGCGCGCGATGGTCGAGGCCGGGCTGTCGAACGAAGAGGTGCTGCGCGCCGCGACCAGCGCGCCCGCCGACTTTCTCGACCCCGCGAAGAAGAGCTTCGGCCGCGTCGCGGTCGGCCAGCGCGCAGACCTCGTCATCGTCGAGGGCGACCCGCTGACGAACATCTCGGCGACCGAAAACGTGCGCGAGGTGTTCGTCGACGGAGCGCGGCTGCAGCGCGTGCGCCGCGAATAAAAATAGGGACAGGCTACTTTTCTGCGCAACGGCGCAAGCGGCGTGCCACGTTGCGCAGAAAAGTAGCCTGTCCCCTTTATTGCGCAATCAGCCGAAGTAGCTGTCGGGCACGCGGTGGCAGCTGTACGCGGGGTCGTCGAGAAAGTCGCTCGCCGGCCGAATGCGAATGCCGCCCGCCGCCGTCGAGCCGTCGTTGCCCTGCCCCATCGGGCTCGCTTCGACCACCATGCCGTCACCGATGTAGACGACGACGTGGCCGTCTTTGACGATGAGGTCGCCGGGCTGCAGCTCCGACTCGCCGATCTCGGGCAGCCCCAACATCGCCCCCGATGAGCCGATGCCGCTGATGTCGACGCCCGCCTGCCGGTACATCGCGACCACGAAGCCCGAGCAGTCGAAGCACACCTGACCCTCGGGGCTCAGGTACGCCTTCTGCCTGCCGTACTGGTGCACGCTGCCGTCACCGACCCCGCCGTAGCGGAAGGGGCTCGCCCCGCCGACGTATGCCGTCGCGCCCGGGTTCTCGGCCTCGAGCTGCGCCCACGCCACGCCGTACTGCACCGCCGCCGCGAGGCGGTCTTCACGCGGGCCTTCGGTCACCGGCGTCACGCCCGGCGCCGGCGTCGTCGCGCGCGACGACGGCAGCGACGAGCCGTCGAACGGCCCCGGCACCGGCGCCGGCGGCGTCGGCACCGGCGTCGGTCCCGGGCCCGGCGCCGCGCCCGTGTTCGTACCGCCCTGAAGCGGGTCGAGCTTGCCCCACGTCTGCGGGCCTACCCAGCCGTCGACGGTGATGCCGCGGCTCTGTTGAAACGCGCGCACCGCCGCCTGCGTCTTCGGGCCGAACCAGCCATCGACGGGCCCCGGGTTGAAGCCCGCGTCGATGAGCAGCTGCTGCAGCACCTTGACGTCTTCACCGCGCGCCCCGATGCGCAGCACCGGGTGTGCGCTCGGCGTTGGCGCCGGAGGCGTCACCTCGTCGATCGGCGGCGCAGGCACCGCGCCCCCGCCGTCGAACGGCTGCCCGAGCAGGCCCTGCGCCTCGGCGTTGGCGACCGCCGCGCGCGCGGCCGGCACGTCACAGTTGAACGTCGGCGACTCGCCCTTGTACGGGCCCCACGGCCGCAGCGGCGGCTCGGCGAGGTAGGCGAGCTTGAACGCGACCTGCGCGTTGATGACCGGGTCGAAGAGCTGCTCGGGCGAGGTGAGGCCGCAGAGCTCCATGATCCACGGGCCGTTCGCGCCGATCATGTTGATCTGCGTCAGCCCGTACGACTGATCCCCCGTACCGGTGTTGCCGTTGAACGCACCCGGGTTGCCGCCCGACTCGCGCATCGAGATCGCCACCATCGACACCAGGTCTTCGCCGCGGAAGCCTGCCTGGTAGAAGACCTGCGCCAGCTGCTCCCGCGACAGCGGCCCCGCCGCCTGCGGTGCTGCCACCGGCGCCGCCGCCGGCACCGCCATCTCACGGAGCGCCCGCCCCCTGCCCGTCGAGAACTCCGAGGTGGCCTCACGCAGCGCCTTCTTCGGCGTCTCGTCGAGCCGCTTCTCCTGCCGCAGAACCTGCCCCTGCGATCGATTGACCTTCATGTGGAACATCGTCGCTCCAGAGCGACGCCGGGCTTTGGAGCGCCCGATAAATTCCCCTTACAAACGAGGTGAAATCAGCGGGGTGGTCGCGCGCCTCGCGCTCGCACGCGGCCCGCCGATGATTCACGTGGCGCGCAGCGCGCGCTGTGCCGGCGGCGTCGAGAAGTGCCTGAGCGGCGGGAAGATTCTGTTCGAGCTGACGTAAGGTTCACGGTCGATGTCGTCGAACGGCGTCTGCCCTCACTGTGGTGCCCCGCGGCCCCTCATCGGCGACGCGTGCCCGAAGTGTGACGAGCCGTTTCCGACGCGGCTCGTCTCGGCGCTGCCGACGGCGCTCATCGTGTCGCCGAACGCCGAGGCGCCGCACCTGCCGACGACCATGATGGAGTCGCCCAACGCAGAGCCGCCGCAGGCGCCGACGATTCTTCAGAACCCGGCGAACCCCCCGATGGACGTGCTGCCGACGGCGATGAACATGGCGCCCGACGTGCTCGCGCCGCTGCCGAACCGGCAGCCGTCGAAGCTCACGGTAGACCGTGTGCCCGTGCCGACGCCGCGCTCGGCGCCGCTGCCGGCGGTCGCGTCGCAAGACGCGGTTCGCACGCTCAACGCGCGGCCGCAGGTCGCGGCGCCACCTCCTGAGCCAGACGGGCTGCCGACGAACGAGGTTCTGGCGCCCTTTCCCGTGCCGGGCCCGTCGACGAGCCCGGCGCCGACCGACACGCAAGACGAAGACACGAAAGACACGGGCCGCGTCGTGGCGCCGTACCGCAAGGCGAAGGCCGACGCCGACACGGGCAAGGTCGAGGTGCCGTTTCGTGCGGTCGAGGCTCCGTTTGCGGTCGAAGAGAAAGACGACACGCGGCCGATGCGGCCATCGGCTCCGGCGACGCCGATGGCGGTGTCGAAGAGGCGCAAGGGCACGACGCAGCCGTTCGACGAGGTTCCGGCGGGGCCGGTCGCGGTGGCGGCTCCCTTCCCCGTCGGGCACACGCCGCCCCGGCCGAAGGCGCAGCCCCCCGAGGCGCCGAAGAGCCGCCGCGGGTCTGGGTTGCTCATCGCGGCCTTCATCGTGCTGACGAGCGTGGGGGCGTCAGCCACGCTGCTGTACCTGAGCTCGGGCAGAAAAGGGGGGCCGCGCGAGGGCATGGTTCGCGACGCGAGCGCCCAGCACAAGGCGAAGCCCGGGCACCTGCGCGTGGGCACGCTGTGCGGCGGCAAGCCGATCGTGTCGCGGCTGTCGGTGGCGGGGGTCGACAAGGGCGACACGCCGGTCGAGGTGGCGCTGCCGACGGGGCTGCCGGCGGGTGAGCACCTGCTCGAGCTGCACATCGCGGGGCGATTCGGTGACCCGGTCGACGTGCACTACAACTACCGGCTGCCGCTGCCGGCTGGAGCGCCCGGCGAGGCGATCGAGATCGAGCTCGCCGGCTGCATGCCGCAGGCCTGGGGCAAGTGACGCCCGAGCCGCTGCGCCTCGCCGTCGAGACGACGCGGTCGAACGAGCACCTGAGGCTCATCGAGACGTTCGTGCTGAAGAGCGCGCGCGGCGAGGCGGTGCTCCAGCTGATTCGGCGCGCCGAAGAGAAGCGCGTCGACCCGAGCGGGCTGGGCATGCTGTTCGCGCGCGACGCCGCGAAGGCGCGCGCGCTTCTCGAAGACCTCGGGCACCCGGCGCTGCCGCAGGTGGGCCCGCTCGCGCGGTATGCGTTTCTGGTGCTGCTGCACGACAGCGGGGTCGCCGCCGACCACACGCCGTGGCGCGAGTTCAAGCTGAAGGTCCGTCACGGCGGCGCGGCCGACGACGCGCTGTTCAAGGTGCAGGGCGCGACGGCCGAGCTGACGGCGTCGGAGCCGTTCTGGCACGTCGCGCAGCTCGCGCTGGGCAGCGGAGTGGCCGAGCGGGCGGCGGCGCCCGAGGGCGTGAGTGTGTCGCGGCCCGAGCTCTTGCGCGGGGCAGACGGGCTCAGGCTGGTGGGCGGTCACGAACAGCTGATCGGCATCGACCCCAAGTCGGCGGTGTTCTGGTGGACGGACCTTTCGAAGAAGCCGAAGCGGGTCGTGAACCTGGGGCACACCGTGATGTCGGCGAACGCGTGGGCGGGCTGGCTGGTGGCCTGCGGCGTCGCGCACGACACGGGCGTTTGGCGCGTGGTGCGGGTGAGGCTCGCGAAGCCGTCGGTCGAGGTGGTGGTCGAGAGCAGCGACACGTTTCTGTTCTTCGACGCGAAGCTGCTCTTGTCGGACGACGGCGAGCGGCTGGCGGTCGCGTACGGCGAGGAGCTGCGGGTGTTCGCGGGCCGCGAGCAGGTGGGTGCGGTGCGCTGCGGCGCCGAGGTGTCGCCGGCGCTGTGGTCGGGCGAGACGCTGATTCTTCGCGCGGCGGGTGGGCTCGTGCGGTGGCGGCCGGGGGCGGCTTCGTCGGTGGAGCCCTTGACCGAGAGCGTCGTACACCGCTGTGGGCCGTACGAGCTGGAGCCGTTCGCCGATGGGACGCTGCGGGTGGGAGCGCGGGTGTTCACGCCTTCGGTCGAGGCTGACCGTACGTGTGTGCGGCGGCTGATGCACTCGCGGCCGCGGCTGCTCGCGGGGCGGGCCCTGCTGTTTCAGAGCGACCGGCTGGTCGCGCTGGATCTGGAGACGCTGGACACGTGGTTGGTGCTGGAGGGGGCGGACACCCAGCCCTTTGCGCTGCTGGGGGGCAAGACGCTGGTGGTGGATCAGCAGGCGAGCGGGAGGCCCAAGGTCGTCGAGGTGGTGTCGACGCGGTGAGCAGGTGACCCGTACGCCTATTTCCCGGTCTCGCGAAGCGCGGGCATCGTCTTCAGCGAACCCGGCGCAACCGGAGCCGGCTCGGCATCGCCCTCACTCAGCACCGCACCGAGGGCGAGCACGACGAGCGCAGCGAGCACCGCCGCGAAGATGACCCAGGCGCCAGAGCCCTTCGCAGCAGGCTGCGGCGGCGCGGCGACGGGCTTCGCCCCCGTCACCACGGTCATCGGCTCATCAGCGGGCTCGTGAGCAGGGTGCGGCTCGGTGAACCGAAACGGGTGCGTGAGAGGCTCGCCGCCGCCCGCAGCGGCCGGGTGCTCGAGTGTCGTCTGGTGCCGCTCATCAGCCGGCGTCTCACGCGACGCGAGCACGGCGCTCACCGCGGCCTGCGTCATCTCTTGCGTCTCGCCACCCGGCGCCACCACCAGGGTCAGGTCGGCGACGTCGACGGTCGCAGTGCCCGGCTCGGTCGGAGCGCGGCCCTCGGGAACCCGCGCCACCGTCACCGCCGGCGCAGTGCGCGTCACCCCTTCGTGCTTCGCGGCGAGCGGTCGCAGGCCCACCTTCTTCGCGCGGCTCCCCGGCACCACCTCGTGCTCGAGCAGCAGCGACACGGGCCGGCCGCGCGCGAACGGCTCGAGCTTCTCGCCCAACGCCTTCGCGCTTGGCACCCGCCGCGCCGCGTCGGAGTGAATCGCGCGACTCACCAGCTCGCTCAGCGCCGCCGGCACCGTGCCATCGACGACGGAGAGCGGCGGGTGGTCGCCGCGCAGCACCACGCGCCACAGCTCGCCGAGTGAGCCTGCCGAGTACGGCACGCGCCCCGCCAGCATCTCGTACAGCATGATGCCGAGGCTGTAGACGTCGCAGCGCGGGTCGACGTTGCGCGCGTCGTTCAGCTGCTCGGGCGCCATGTAGACCGGCGTGCCGATGACGTCACCGGGCCGCGTGCGGGGCCGGTCGCCTGCAGGGTCGGTGCCCTCGAGAAACTTCGAGACCCCGAAGTCGAGCACCTTCACGAACGCGCGCCCGTCTCGCTGAGTGAGGAACAGGTTCTCGGGCTTCAGGTCGCGATGAACGATGTCGGCCTCGTGCGCCGCCTGAATGCCGACACACACCTGGTGAATCACCCCGCACGCGAGGTCGACGTCGAGCCGGCCGTTCGCGCGCATCACCTCGTCGAGGCCCTTGCCCGTCAGCAGCTCCATCACCAGGTACGGCGTGCCGTCGGCCATGCGCCCCGCGTCGAACGTCTCGACGATGTGCGGGTTGCGAATGCGCCCGGCCGCCGAAGCCTCGCGCAAGAACCGGTCGACCAGCTGGTCGTCGTGGCAGTGCCGCGCGTGCATCACCTTCACGGCGCGCCGGTGGTGCGTCACCTTGTGGTCGACCTCGTAGACGTCGCCGAGCCCGCCCTTGCCGATGCGCCGCACGACCACCAGCCGGTCGGTGATCAACGTACCCGGTGCCAGCTCGTCGGTCATCGGCCCCGCGCACTCGAGCGCACGTTCACTATGAGGACGCCCTGAGGCAGCGCGTGCGTTCGCGAGTTCCCTCGCGGGCGTAGCGGAATTGGCCGCGTCGCCAGTAGTGGGCGGAGCGGCCGCCTCTTCGTCGTGTTCGTTGGATGGCTTCATAGA
>JAEUJP010000794.1 GCA_016793725.1 Myxococcaceae bacterium
TCACCTTCTCGGCGGTCGAGATGTAGCCGATGGGCGCATCGAGCCAGACGTAGAAGTACTTGTCTTTCTCGCCGGGAATCGCGAAGCCGAAGTACGGGCCGTCGCGGGTGATGTCCCAGTCGGCGAGGCCCTTCTTGAAGAACTCCTGCAGCTGGGCCGCAGGGCCCGCGTGCATGAAGGTGCCCGACTGGTGCAGCTTGCGGAGAAACTCTTCGCGCTTCGAGAGCTGAAAGAAGAGGTGCTCGCTCTTCTTGCCCCATACCGGGGGCTCACCGCTGATGGCCGAGCGCGGGTCGATGAGCTCTTTCGGTGAGTACTGCGTGAGGCAGTTCTCGCAGCCGTCGCCGTACTGATCGGGCGCCTTGCAGTTGGGGCACGTGCCGCGAATGAAGCGGTCGGGCAAGAATCGGCCGGCCTTCTCGTCGTACGGCTGCTCGATCTCTTTGCGCGCGATGGTGCCGGCGGCCTTGAGCTTGCCGTAGATGTCTTCGGCGTAGCGGCGGTTGTCGGGCGAGTTCGTCGAGCCCCACGCGTCGAACTTCACGTCGAAGCCGGCGAAGTCGGCCTGGTGCTCCTGGTCCCACCGGGCGATGAACGCTTCGGGCGTGACGCCCTGCTTCTGCGCGTTCAGCTCGATGGGCGTGCCGTGCGTGTCGTCGGCGCAGGTGAACGTGACGTCTTCACCGCACGAACGAAGGAACCGCACGTAGATGTCGGTCTGAATGTGCTCGACCATGTGGCCGAGGTGAATCGGCCCGTTCGCGTAGGGCAAAGCACACGTGATGTACGTACGGCGGTTGGCCACGGCTCTAGCGCTCCTGTTCCCGGCGAATGGTGGCGAGGCCGGAGTCCCACTGCGACGCACGACCACACAGCGTCCAGACGAGGCGCTCGAGCACGAGCGCGTCACCACCGAATTTCAATGCGAGGTCGGACTCAGCGCAGCTCTCTAAGCCCGCGAGCAGCACCTTGCGGCCGTAGCTCGCGGCGGCCTGCATGCCCATGAACGCGGCGTACGGGTGCGGCACCCGAATCTTCGCGGCCTTCGCCTCGGCCTCGATCTGCGGAAAGACGCGGGCCTGAAAGTCGTTGTAGTTGCGCGGCGGCTTGCCGCCCGAGAGCTGCACCATGCGCTCGTGGTTCATCAGCAGGGTGCGCACGATGCTGGTGATGGCGCCGAGCAGCTGCAGCGGCGCCGAGTTCTGGTCGAGGGCCTCGCGCAGGTACTTCATCGTCGCGTCGTAGTCGCGCTTCTGCAGGGCGTCAGAGAGTTCGAGGTACTCTTCTTCGCGCGCGTGGCCGACGAGCAGCTCGACGTCGCGCACGCCGATGGTCGCCCCCTCGGTGTAGACGGCGAGCTTGTTGAGCTCTGATGCGAGCAGGCGGAAGTTGCCGCCGACGCGGTCTTTGAGCTTCTCGAGCGCGCCGGGGCCGAGCTTCTTGCCGTGCGGCTTCAGCGTCTCGGCGGTGAACTCGGTGAGATCGAGATCTTTGAGCCGCCCCGCCACCTTGCGCTCGATGAGCGTGCCCTTGTCTTTGACGAGCTTGACGAAGGGGCTCTTGGTCTCGAGCTCGGTGGCGGCGAGCACGAGAATCTGGCCCTTGCCGGCGCCCTTGTTGATGAGGTCGATGAGCGCGCTCTCGTCGCCCTGCGGCGCGGTGAGGCCCTCGGCGATGCAGAAGTCGGCGACCTCTTTCAAGAACTGCAGGTCGGGGCCCGAGAGCGCGATGCCGAGCTCACGGTCCCACGCGTCGACGTCGACGGGGTCGAGATCTTTCGGGCCCCAGCCGGCGCGGGCGGCCATGGCGAGCACGCGGCGGGCGGCCTCGCGGCGGCGGTTCAGCTTCCACGCCTCTTTCGCGCGGCCGAGCGCGTCGGTGCGGCCCTTCTTCGGCGCGAGCCACTCGGGGTCGCGCACCAGCACCACCTTGCGGCCGGGAAACAGCGGCAGCGTGGCGAGCTCGGCGGCGATCTCTTTGGCGGTCAGGCCGTCGGCGGTGACGAGGTTCAGGCCCGACGCCGCGTTCGGCACGAGCTTGTCGACGAGCGCCTCGGCGCCTTTGCGCACGAGGTATTCCTCGCCCCAGAGCAGGTACACCGGCGACTCGTCGTTCGCCTCGATCGCCTGCAGCGCGTCTTCGAGCTCGTCGCTCACGCGCAGCTAGATGGCATCTTTTTCCGGCCCGCGCGAGCCAGAAACCGGCCCCACCAGCGCGAAGAACGCGACCGACAAGACCACCGCCACCATGAACGTGTTGGGGAACCCGACCGCCTCGACGAGCGCCCCCGACACCAGCGCCGGCACCGCCTTGCCCCACACCTCGATCGCCGCCAGCAGCGTGTAGTGCGTCGCCCCGATGCGCTTGTCGACGCGCGACATCATCAGCGAAAACATGCACACCGTCAGCGCGCCCGAGAAGAAGTGTTCGCCTGCCGCCACCGCGATCACGCTCGCCTTCGTCAGCGGCACGATGCCCGCCACCAGCGCCCACTGCGCCGCGAGCCCGACCACCCGAATCGCCGCCGCCCAGGCCACCGCCCGCACCAGCGGCAGCCGCGACGCGAGCAGCCCACCGAACAGCGAGCCGCACAGCGACGCCACCATCACCCACGTACCCATCCACGAGGCGACCGTCTCGGGCTGGAGCCCACCCTGCTTCACCAGAAACGGCACCCACATCTTGTTCGCCAGCGACTCGCCCAGCTTGTACGTCGCTACGAACGCGAGCAGCCAGCCCGTGCCCGGCAGGCTCAACGCCGTGCGCATGCGCCCGAACACCTCGCGCCACGAGACGCGCTCCTCCGTGCCGACCAGCACCGGCGGCTCTTCGCGAGACATCGTCAGCACCGTCATGCCGACCAGGCAAGAGCCCGCCATCGTGAAGAAGATGCCCTGCCAGCCGAGCTCGGCGTACCAGGCCCAGAGCAGCCCGCCGCCCACCAGCATGCCGATCTTGTACCCGACCACCTGCGCAGCGTTGCCGAACCCCAGGTCTGCCGCCCCCAGCCGATCGACCGCGTACCCGTCGACCGCGATGTCTTGGGTGGCCGTCAGCACGTTCATCACCAGCACGATGAAGATGAGCCGCGTCAGCGACGTCGACGGCTCGCTGTACGCCGCCGCCAGGCACGCCAGCGCGAGCAGGAACTGCAGTGGCACGACCCACGACTTGCGCTTGCCGAACCCCGTGTGCCCATACCGGTCGACCACCGGCGCCCACAGCGGCTTCAGCGCCCACGGCCACGACAGCGCGCTCGCGAACCCGATCGCCGTCATCGACACGCCCAGCTTCGTCAGAAACCCAGGCAGCGCCGTGTCTTGAAACCCGTACGGCAGGCC
>JAEUJP010000462.1 GCA_016793725.1 Myxococcaceae bacterium
CAACCGCATGATCGCGAAGGGGCGCGACGTGCGCCTCGACGTCGCCGAAGAGGTGTGGGTGCTCGGTACGCCCGAAGACCTCTCGCACTTCCACGCGAACTACAGAGGGCCGGCGTGAAGCGCTTCGGCCTGATCGTGGGCACGCGCCCGAACTTCGTGAAGGCGTCGGCGGTCACGCGGGCGCTCGAGGCGCGCGGCGTGAAAGCGGTGCTGATTCACACCGGGCAGCACCACGACGCGGCGCTCTCTGACGCCTTCTTCAAGCGGCTCGAGCTGCCGGCGCCCGACCACCACCTGGGCGTGCAGAGCGGTACGCGCGGCGAGCAGCTCGGCGAGATGACGTCGCGGCTCTCGAAGCTGCTGCCGGGGCTGAAGCTCGACGCGCTGCTGGTCGTCGGTGACGTGACGTCGACGGTGGCGGGCGCGCTGGCGGCCGATGCGTGCGACGTGCCGCTCGCGCACGTCGAGGCGGGGCTGCGCAGCTTCGACCTCGAGATGCCCGAAGAGCGCAACCGCAAGCTCGTCGACGCGGTCGCGAAGTGGCTGTTCGTGAGCGAGCCTGCCGGCGTCGAGAACCTGAGGCGCGAAGGGCGCAGCGGCCCCGGCGCGGGGGTTCACCTCGTCGGCAACGTGATGATCGACACGCTGCTGCGGTTTCGCGACGAAGCGGCTGCGGCGCAGGTGTGGCGGCGCTTTCAGCTCGAGAAGGGGCGGTACGCGGTCGCGACGCTGCACCGGCCGAGCAACGTCGACGGGCGCGAGGCGCTGGCCGAGAGCATCGCGTGCCTGTCGCTCGTCGCGAAGACGCACCCGGTGCTGTTCGCGGCGCACCCGCGCACGCAAGCGCGGCTCAGAGACTTCGGGCTGGCGCTGCCCGGCGGCGTGACGATGATGCCGCCGCTCGACTACCTCGACTTCATCGGGCTGATGGCGGGGGCGCACGTGGTGCTGACCGACTCGGGTGGCGCGCAGGAAGAGACGACCGTGCTCGGCGCGCCGTGCCTGACGATGCGCGAGAACACCGAGCGGCCGATCACCTGCGAGAAGGGCACGTCGCGGCTCGTGGGGCGGTCGGCCGAGAAGGTGGCGAAGGCGCTCGAAGAGCTGCGCGCCGGCGCCTACCCGCGCGGCGGCCAGATACCCCTGTGGGACGGAGCGGCGGGTGCTCGCATCGCCGACCTGCTGCTTGGCTGAGCCGCGGCTGCCTCGAAAGGTGCTGCACGTCATGAACGGCGCCGGCGGCGGCGCCGCGCTCAGCACGCTCGGGCTCATCGACCCGCTGCGCAAGAAGGGCGTCGAGTCGTGCATCGTCTGCGATGAGGCGGGCTCGGCCGAAGAGCGCGAGGCGCTGCGCGAGGCAGCGCGCGGCCAGGTGACGTTCACGCCGCTGTACTGGTGGAACGCGAAGATCCGCTCGAAGGTGTGGAAGCGGCCCGCCCTCGAAGTGCGGCAGTGGCTGCGCACGGGGCTGCGCGTCGGCGAGGTCGGTGCTGTCGTGAGCGCCGCGCGGCGGTGGGGCGCCGAGCTGATTCACACCAACACGATTCTCACGCCGGCCGGCGGCTTTGCGGCTCAGCTGCTCGGGCTGGGGCACGTCTGGCACCTGCGCGAGCTCATCGGAGCTGGACAGCCGTTTCAGCTGCCGCTCGAGGGCAGGGCGCTGGCTGCGTTCATGAAGGCGCACGCGTCGGTGGTGATCGCGAACTCGAACGCGTCTGCGGCGGCGCTGCGCGACGTGCTGCCCGCCGAGCGCCTCGCCGTCGTGCCGAACGGCATCGACCTCGAGGCGTTCGGCCGCATCGGTCGACGCAGTGGTGGGCACGTGGTCATCGGCATGGTCGCGAACCTGTCGTCGCGCGTGAAGAAGCACGAGCTGTTCGTCGCGGCCGCGCGGCAGGCGCCCGGCGCCGAGTACCGGCTCTATGGCCACGCGCCGGCAGAGGGCAGCGATGCGTACGCCGACGAGGTTCGGCGCAAAGCCGAAGCCGGTGGGGTTCGCATCATGGGCTTCGTCGATGCTCGCGCCGTGATGGCCGAGCTCGACGTGCTCGTTCACACGGCCGACGGCGAGTCGTTCGGCCGCACGGTCGTCGAGGCGATGGCGGCGGGGCTCCCCGTCGTGGGTGTGGCTGGCGGTGGGGTGGGCGAGACGGTGGTGCACGGCGAGACCGGGCTGCTCGCGCCGCCCGACTCGAGCGAGGCGCTCGCGGTGCACCTGCGCACGCTCATCGCCGACCCCAGCCTCAGGAAGCGGCTCGGCGCTGCGGGGCGCGAACGTGCCCTGCGCGAGTATTCACTCTCTGCTTGCGGCGACCGGGTGGCTGACGTCTACAAGCGGGCGCTGAAGGCCCCGGTCGAGTCGGGGGCGACGATCTTCTCACTGCTCGGGGTTCTGCCTTGAAGTTCTCGATCTGCATCCCGAACTACAACTACGAGAAATACCTCGGCGAGACGATTCGCTCGGTGCTGGCGCAAGAGGCCGAGCTCGAGATCCTCGTCTCGGACAACGCGAGCACCGATCGTTCGGTCGAGATCGTGAACGGGTTCGCCGACCCGCGCATCAAGGTGCGCATCAACCAGGCGAACGTGGGGTTCGCGGGCAACCTCGACCGCGCGGCGCGCATGGCGTCGGGCGACATCATCAACATGTTGAGCTCGGACGATCTGATGCGCCCGAGCGCGCTGAAGACGTACGCGGGGCTGTTCGAGAAGATCGAGAACGACGCGATCGTCACGTCATCGGTCGACATCATCGACCCGAAGAGCGAACGCACCGGCGCCATCGGCCCCGACGCCTCGCTGTGGACGAACGCCGACCTCGTCGAAGGGCTGCCGGTGCACGGCGCGCGCGTGTACCGCGTCGAGGCGGGCGAGCTGTTGCGGCGGTGCCTCGTCAGTCAGCGAAACCCGTTCAACTTTCTGGCGACGGCGTACCCGCGGGCGCTCTACGAGCGCGTCGAGGGCTACGGCGGGGGGCGTACCATCAACCCCGACAAGTGGTTTCACTGGCGCCTGCTCGGGGCGGCGAGCCACGCGTACTACGTCGACGCGCCGCTCTTCGCCTACCGGTGGCACCCGTCGAACCAGACGGCGCTGCAGAAGGCGTCGGGCGCGCTCAAGTACCTCGTCGACGACTACGTGAGCAGCTTCGAGGTCGACGCGAAGCTGCTCGAGCGGGCAGGGCTCACGCGCGAGCAGGTCGAGCGCGCGTTCGTCGAGCACGACATCGCGCGGCATGGCCTCGCGACGCTGGCGAAGGGTGAGGCCGATCGGGCGCGGCGCATTCTCTTCTTCGGGCTCTCGGCGTACCCGGCGCACGCGCGCCGCAACTGGAAGCTGTGGGCGCTCGGTGGGCTGGCGGTGCTGCCGGGGGGCGCGCAGGTCGCGAAGCTGATGTACGCGCGACGAAAGCGCGACCGCTGACATGCCGCGGCTGACGATTCTCACGCAGTACTTCCCGCCCGAGATGGGGGCCCCGCAGGCGCGGCTCTCTGAGATGGGCGAGCGCCTGGTCGACTTCGGCTGGTCGGTCGACGTGCTGACGGCGCTGCCGAACTACCCCGAGGGGAAGGTGCGAAGGGGCTACGCGCCGTGGAAGCCGGTGGTCGAGCAGCTCGGGCGCATGCGGGTGGCGCGGGTGCCGCTGGTGCCGTCGCAGAAGGGGTTTGCGTCGCGGCTCGGTTGCTACTTCTCGTTCGCAGGGTCGGCGTCGGCGCTGGGGCCCTCGCTGCTGGAGCGGCCCGACCTGCTGTACGTCGAGTCGCCACCGCTGTTCATCGGCTACGCGGCGCGGGCGCTGTCGCTGCGGTGGCGGTGCCCGTACGTGTTCAACGTGAGCGATCTCTGGCCCGAGTCGGCGATTCGAATGGGCGTGGTGAAGCCGGGGCCGGCGACGGCGCTGGCCGAGCAGCTCGAGCTCTCGCTGTACCGCAACGCCGCGGGCGTGACGGGGCAGTCGAGCGAGATCATCGAGTCGGTTCGCCAGCGGGCGCCCGGTACGCCGACCGAGCTCGTGACGAACGGCGTCGACCCGAAGCGGTGGGGGCCCGAGCGGGCGACGCCCGAGGCGCGGGCGCTGCTGGGGTCGGAGCCTGGGCCCGTGTTCGTGTTCGCGGGCCTGCTCGGGCTGGCGCAGGGGCTCGACGCGATTCTGGAGCTCGCGAAGTCGCTGGGCGACGCCGAGCCCGGCCGCTTCGTGCTGATCGGCGACGGGCCGGTGCGCGAGAAGCTCAGCGCTCGCATCGCGGCCGAGCGCATCGGGCGCGTGAAGCTGGTGCCTGCGCAGCCGCGCGAGGCGATACCGGCGCTGCTGGCGTGCGCCGACGCGGCGGTCATCAGCCTCGGCATGAGCATCGTGGGGGCGGTGCCGAGCAAGATCTACGAGGCGATGGCGGCGTCGCTGCCGATTCTGCTCATCGCTGACGGTGAGCCGGCGGCGCGCGTGGCCGACGCGGGCTGCGGGCTTTCGTCGGCGCCGGGTGACGCGGCTCGGTTGGGCCAGAACTTTCGCCGCATTGCCGGTGACCCCGGCTTGCGGCGCGAGCTGGGCGCGAAGGGCAGGGTGGCGGCCGAGACGAAGTACGACCGCACGGCGATCGCGACGCGGCTCGATGCGTTTCTACGCGGCCGTTTGCGCGGCTGACGCTCGCCGCTGCGCTTCTTCCGTCGAGACCATCAGCAGCCCGACCGAGAGGCCGAGGGCGATGGGAAACGGGCCCACGAAGAAGATCTCGCGGCTGAACAGACCCCGGAACACGAAGAGCAGGCACAACATGCGCAGCAGGTCTGACGCCGCGCGGTTCTCGGCGATCAGCGGAAAAGGGCGGCGCCACAGCGTCAGCGCAACGGCGAGCAACGCAAAGAGCGCGGGAAACCCGCTGCCCGCTGCGATGTACGCGATGAAGTTGTGAGTGTCGACGCGATCGAGCTGCGCGTTCAGACGTCGCGCCATTTCGTACCCCAGCTCTTGCGGCGTGACGCCGAGAATCGGGTTCTCGCTGGCGACCTCGAGCGCCTTGAGCAGCATGTTCCAACGCAGCTCGTCTGAGGCGTAGCCGTCACGGGTCTGCTGAATGCGGTAGTCGAGGGTCTGCGAGCTGCCGAGCCAGGCGAACGCCCCGTACGAAATGAGCGTCAACCCCGCGACGGTGAAGAGCGCGCGCCATCTGCGGGTCTGTACGGCGAGCAGCGCGGCGATGAGCAACATGCCGCCCCAGCCCGAGCGGTTCGCGCCGTTGAAGAGCACGAAGGTCGTCGAGACGATCGCCGCGGCGACGATCGCCCGCGTGACGAGACGGGTTCGAAAGTGCAGCAGCGTGAAGCCCGCGACCAGGGCGATAGGCAGCGCGTACAATGAGTAGGCGTTCTTGTTGGCGAGGTCGCCGAGGGGTTTGTAGCCGACGTAGTCGACGTACCCGACACGAATGCCGTTGAGGTTCGCGACGAGCAGCGCAATGCAGAGCGCGACTGTGCCGAGGGCGAAGTCCTCAGCGCGCCGCATCATCAGCGCGACCGCGAAGATGGTCAGCACACTCGAGAGCATCTTCACCAGGTCGCCGAAGCTCGACCCGTACCGCAGCACGGACAGGCAGAACAGACCGGTAAACACGAGCAACGCCACACGAACGTTGCGGGGAAACCGGTTGAAGGTCTGAAGCACGATCGCCGGCAGCGCAACGAGCACGGGCAACACGTTCAGCGGCACCAGGAGCCCGCCCACCTCGAGTCTGAGCTCGCGCATCGTCGCAGCAGCGACAGAAAGGCACGTCAGCAGAAGCAGCGCCCGGTTCAGCCGCGGTGTCTTCGGCACGGGGCGCGCCGTCGCGGCGGGGCGGGCGACGGCCACATCGAGCTGAAGGGTGGCGGGAGACATCGGCGGCTTGCCTAGCGCAGAGGCATGTGGGCCTCCAAGTGGGCTCGCCATTCACGCTCAGCCCGGTGAGTTTGGTAGGTTCGTGGCTCGTCAGGGGGTTACGAATGCGCGCGGTACCCGTCGTTGTTCTCGTCTCCTTGTTCGGTGCGCCCGCCGGGGCTCAGCAGCAGTGCACATGGAAGACGGTCGACGACTTCGTCTACCCAGGTTCGACGACGAACTCTCCGTCGGGCATCGCGGCGCACGACTCGCGCGTGTTCGTTTCGGGCACCACCGGCAGCGGTCCCGACACCGGTCGGTGGCTGGTTCGTAGGAAGAAGGGGTCGACGTGGGCGACCGTCGACGACTTTCTACCGGCGCCCGCGTACCGGGCTCACGCCGCCGCCATCGCGGTTGATCAGAAGGGGGTCGTGTACGTCGGCGGCGGCACCGAGTCGACGGCAGCCGTGCCTTGGGTCATTCGCGTCTCGAAGGACAAGGGCCAGACGTGGTTCGTGAGCGACACCTCGAGCACGGTCGGCCAGGTGCGAGCGCTCACGTCGCAGAAGAGCGGCCCGACGTTTGCCGGCGGCAACGTGGCCGTCGGCGCCGATCAGTGGCATTGGATCGTGAAGAGCACGTCGAACAACGGTGCGACGTGGGGTCTGTCGGATCAGCAGCCCCCCACGCTCGGTGCAATCGTCGTGACCGGGCTCGGCGCAAACGAGTCGAACGTCTATGCCGCAGGCTACAACTTCGTCGACTACCAGTACCGGTGGCAGGTGCGCAGACGGGTTGGGGGCACGTGGTCGTTGGTCGACGATTGGATGCCACTCCCGAACACGTCTTCGAGCGCGTTTCCGACGAGTGTGGCCGTACTGCAAGGCGGAGTCGTGCTGGTCGCCGGCACGTTCGCTCCTGAAAACCAGACCCCGCGATGGACGGTGCGACGCAGCGCCAACTCGGGTGCGACCTGGGCGATCGTCGACGACCGCGTCGACTGCAGAGCGGCCTCTTTGAGTGTCAGTCGGTCGGGGCAAGAGGTGCTGCTGGCGGGCCGCTGCCCGATCAACGGTGCCGACACGTGGGTCGTCTATCGGAGCACCAACGGCGGTGTGAGCTGGTCGCTCAGCGACTCGTGGGTGCCAGGCCCTGGTGTTGGCTCGGCTGCGACTGCCGTCGGTTTCGACGGTGACACGGCGTATGCCGCGGGTTCGACATTGAATGCGGGTCAGCGCCGGTGGATCGTGCGCAAGCGCGTCTGCGGGAACACGCACGACGACGATGACGATGACGACGACGACGACGATCACCACGGCCACGGGCGCGGCAAGAAGCACGACCGTCAGTGTGGTCGCTGACCGAGTGACTCGTAGCCAACGCGTTCTTCTTCGCGGCTCCTGAGCTTTTGCAGCATCACGCGCGGCAGGGCTGCAGCGGGCACGACGCTGATGCGAAAGAGCCGCTCGAAGAACCGATGGGTCGCGCCATCGCTGCTGTCGGTGGCCGCCAACAGGGCGTCCGACAGCGCCGCTGAAGGGCGGGGTGAGCTCAACGCAGCGAACGCCCGTTGGCTGATCGGCGCAGCGAGAAGCTCACGCGCACGTGCCCACGCCGGGCGCACCGCCGTCGACACACCCCAGGCCCGCGCACGCGAAGCAGCGGTCGCCCAATCTGCCCTCAGCGTGGCGAGGTCGACCATCCACGCGAGGCGCTGCAACGCGTGCGTCGTCGCATGCATCGCGAGATAGACTGCGTCGTCTTCCGCGCTCAGCGCCGGCAGCTCACCGCTCGCCGACTTCACCCGAACCCGGCGCGACAGCAGCTCACCGACCTCGACCCGCGTCTCGTGGTGGTTGTTGAAGTAGTGGTGCACCTCGACCAGCAGCCCCGACGCCTCGGCTGGCTGAAGCGAGTCGTTGTGCATGTGCTCCGAGTCGAGAAACCGCTGCGAGCACACCTTCGCTTCAATCAGCGCCTCGGCCGCGCGGTCTTTGTCGGCCTTGTCGACCAGCACGTCGACGTCGCTCTGCTGTCGCAGTGTCGGGTCGGGCCACCGGCTCGCCGCTACAGCGCCCTTCAGCACCACCACCGGTATGCCCGCGCCCTCGATCGCCTTCACGACCCGATGCGTGAACTTCAGCGCCCGCATCGCCTTCGCTCGCGCCGCCGCCACCGACATCGCGAAGCTCGGGTGCCTCAGGGGAAACAGCCCGAGCACCCCGTGCTTCTGCGCCGCACGGAAGAGGGTATCAGCCGTCGCATCGTCGACCGCACCCGTCGCCAGCCCCCCCGTCAGCGCGCTGGCCAGGAGCCCCAACGTCTGCCGCTCGGCTCGGGCCACGCGGATGCCCTGAATCTCGCCGCGCAGGTTGAGCACAGACCCCTCGTAGCACTAAAGGCTCCGCCCATTCATGGCCGTCCCCTTCTTCCGCCCGTCCGTCACGCAAGCCGAGATCGACGAGGTCGTCGCCTGCATGAAGTCGGGCTGGCTCACCACCGGCCCGCGCACGAAGGAGTTCGAGTCGCGGTTCGCCGCACGCTTCGGCGCAAAGCACGCCATCGCCCTCAACTCGTGCACCGCCGCCCTGCACCTCGCCCTCGACGCCGTGGGCCTCAAGCGCGGTGAGAACGTCATCGTGCCCGCCATGACCTTCGCCGCCACCGCCGAGGTCGTGCGCTACTTCGACGCCACCCCCGTCATGGTCGACTGTGAGCCCCGCTCGCTCTGCATCGACCCCGACCAGCTGCGAAAGATCGCGCGAAACACCAAAAGCCTGCGCGCCATCATCCCCATGCACTACGGCGGGCAGATGGCCGATGTCGACGCCGTCGCCTCCATCGCCAGAGAAGCCGGCGTGCCCGTCATCGAAGACGCCGCCCACACGCTGCCCGCCAGCTTCGACGGCAAGGTCGTCGGCACCACCGCCGACATCACCTGCTTCAGCTTCTACGCCAACAAGTGCATCACCACCGGCGGCGAGGGCGGCATGGCCCTCACCAACTCCGACGCTTTCGCCGATCGCATGCGCGTCATGTCGCTGCACGGCATGTCGAAAGACGCGTGGAGGCGCTTCACCGACAAGGGCAGCTGGTACTACGAGCTCGTCGCCCCCGGCTTCAAGTACAACCTCACCGACATCGCCGCCGGCATGGGCCTGCGCCAGCTCGACCGCCTCGACGAGCTCCACGCCGAACGCAAACGCCTCGCCGCCCGCTACACGTCAGAGCTCTCGCAGCTCCCCGGCGTCGAGACCCCCGAGACCCTGCGCGGCCGCGATCACTCGTGGCACCTCTACGCGATTCGGTTGAGGCTCGACCGCTGGACCATCGACCGCGCCCGCTTCATCGACGAGCTGAAGGCCCGAGGCATCACCTGCTCCGTGCATTGGATGCCGCTGCACCTCCACCCGTACTACCGCGAGACCTACGGCACCGGCCCCGGCCTCTTCCCCGTCGCCGAAGACGTCTGGCCCCGGCTCGTCTCATTGCCGCTCTTCCCCGGCATGACTGAAGCAGAGCAGGGCGAGGTCATCGGCGCCATCGCCGAGCTCCAGAAGCTCCACGGCCGCTAGAACGCCCGTGCTCAAGCGCCTCTTCGATCTCGCCGTCGCGCTCCCCGCCGCCGCCGCTGCCGCCCCCGTCGTCGCCGCCCTCGCCGTCGCGGTGAAGCTCGACAGCAAAGGCCCCGCCTTCTTCGTTCAGACCCGCGTCGGCAAGAACCGAAAGCCCTTGAGGCTCCTCAAGCTCCGCTCGATGGTCACCGATGCCAGCGGCCCCGCCGTCACCGCGAAGAACGACGCCCGCATCACCCGCGTCGGCCGCTTCCTGCGCGCGACCAAGCTCGACGAGCTCCCGCAGCTCCTCAACGTCATCACCGGAGACATGAGCCTCGTCGGCCCCCGCCCCGAAGCCCCGCGCTACGTCGAGCAGTACCGCCCCGAGTGGCTCCCGCTGCTCGACGTGCGCCCCGGCATCACCGACCTCGCCTCCATCGCCTTTCGCCACGAAGAAGCGCTGCTCGGCAAGGCCCACGACCAAGAGCGCGCCTATGTCGAGGCCGTGCTCCCCGCCAAGCTCCCGGTCGCCCTCGAAGGCATGAACCGCTCGGGGCTCTTGTTCGACGCCCTCGTCATCGCCAAGACGCTCAAAGAGGTCGTGCGACCGGGTACCCGTCACCCAGCGGTAACGCGGGCTTCCGAGGCCATCGACCGGCTGAATGGTGGCCATGGCTCGGGACACTGAGTTAAGCCGCCTCCTCTTCGAAGATGCCCGTCGACACGCTCGGCCAACGACTGCTGCTGCACTACCGGCGCGCGCTGCAGGTCTTCCTGCACCTCGTGCTGTGGTCGGTCGCGCTCGGCGGCGCCTTCTTGCTGCGGTTCGAGTTTTCGCTCCCCGACGAGTACTTCCCCAACCTCTACCGCTGGGTCGCGGTGCTGCTGCTCATTCGCAGCGTCAGCTTCGCCGGCTTCGGCATGTTCTCGGGCATGTGGCGCTACACCGGCGCCAAAGACGTCGTCGCCCTCTTCAAGGCCACCACGGTCTCGTCGGGCCTCTTCCTCGCCTACATCTGGCTGGCCGGCGTGCGCGGCTTCCCCCGCAGCATCCTCTTCATCGAGTGGATGCTGACGATGGTCTCGGTCGGCGGCATGCGCTTCGGCGTGCGCACCCTCTGGCAGCTCGCCGCATCGGTCGCCCGCGACGAAAAACAGCAAGAGCGCCGCCGCCTCCTCATCGTCGGAGCCGGCGACGCCGGCGAACACCTCTTGCGCGAGATGCAGCGCGTCTATTCGGCCCGCTACACGCCCGTCGCTTTCGCCGACGACGACAGCCGCAAGCTCGGCCAGAGCATTCACGGCATCCCCGTGCTCGGCCCGCTCGCCCGCGTGCCCGAGATCGCCCGCTCGAAGCGCGTCGACGAGATCATCATCGCCATTCCCAGCGCCACCGGCCGCGACATGCGGCGCATCATCGAGCTCTGCAAACCTTCGGGCGCGAGCATTCGCACCATGCCCGGCATCGACCAGCTCATCGACGGCAAGATCACCGTCAACCAGCTGCGCCAGGTCGACATCGAGGATCTGCTCGGCCGCGAGGCCGTCACCCTCGACCAGCGCGCCATCGTCGACGCCGTGCAGGGCCGCGTCGTCATGGTCACCGGCGCCGGCGGCTCCATCGGCTCGGAGCTCTGCCGCCAGCTCTGCCGCTTCAAGCCCTCGCAGCTGTTGCTCGTCGAGCGCTCCGAGAACGCCCTCTTCGAGGTTCACCGCGAGCTGCACGCGAAGCACCCGGGCCTGCAGCTCGTCGCCTGCATCGCCGACATCACCGACAAGCGCCGCATGGAGCAGCTCTTCGAGCGCCACCGCCCCTCGATGGTGCTGCACGCCGCCGCCCACAAGCACGTGCCCATGATGGAGCTCAACCCCGCCGAGGCCATCAAGAACAACGTGCAGGGCACCCGCCTGCTCGCCGACGTCGCCTCGGCCAACGGCGTCGAGCGCTTCGTCATGATCTCGACCGACAAGGCCGTGAACCCCACGAGCGTCATGGGCGCCTCGAAGCGGCTCGCCGAGATCTACATTCAGGCCATGTCCCAGCGGTCGCGCACGCTCTTCACCGCCGTGCGCTTCGGCAACGTGCTCGGCTCGGCTGGCTCGGTGCTCCCCATCTTCAAGGAGCAGATCGCCGCCGGCGGCCCCGTCACCGTCACCCACCCCGAGATGCGGCGGTACTTCATGACCATTCCCGAGGCCAGCCAGCTCGTGCTGCAGGCCGGCACCATGGGCCGCGGCGGCGAGATCTTCGTGCTCGACATGGGCGAGCCCGTGAAGATCGTCGACCTCGCGCGAGATCTCATCACGCTCTCGGGCCTCACCCCCGACAAAGACATCGAGATTCGGTTCAGCGGCGTTCGCCCCGGCGAGAAGCTCTTCGAAGAGCTCTCGACGAAAGACGAGGCCGCCGACAAGACGCTCCACCCGAAGATCTTCATCGGCCGCCTCACGCCCAAGCCCTACGACGGCGTCATCACCTCGCTCGACTCGCTCGCCGCCCTCGCCGAGCAGGGCGCCCTCGGCCCCGCCATCGTCGAGAAGATGCGCGAGCTCGTGCCCGAGCTGCAGCGCGAGGCAGTCAACGATGACCCGGCGGCCCGCGAAGAAGCGACGGCAGACGTCATTCCCCTGCGGCGCCCGGCCTGAAGGCGCGGTAGAACGCGGGCTTCGAAAGCGGGGGGTTGCGGAATTTTCGAGATGCAAAGGATCTGTTCCTGAGCCGCCGTCACGCCAGACGGTTCAACCGAATCGGCCGGGTGCTCCTCGTCGCAGCCGGCGTCATCGCGCCGCTGTGCCTCGGCGGCGTGCCGCATTGGGTCGCCTGGCTCTGCGCGCCCCTCGTCTTCGCCGCCCTCGCGCTCTCGCTCGCCGGTCGCGAGCGCCTCGAGCTGCCCCTCTTCGCCTTCGTGCCGCTCGGCATCGCCGCCTTCTGTGCGCTGCAGCTCGTGCCCCTGCCGCCGGGGCTCCTCGCGGTCATGAGCCCTCCTGCCGAAGAGCTGCGCGACTTCGCCCTCGTGCCGCTCGGCGTCGAGCGCTGGCGACCCATCAGCCTCGAGACCTCGGCCACCTGGCGCGAGCTCGGTAAACACCTGCTCTACGCCGCCGCCTTTCTCGCCGCGCTGCACCTCTCGTCGGGCTCGCGCACCTCGCGGCCGCTGCTCCTCTCGGTCATCGCCGCCACCGGAGCGTTCGTCGCCTCGCTCGCCGCGCTGCACCCGCTGCTCGGCCTCGACGAGCTCTTCGGCGTCTACACGTTCGTGAGCCCGCCGCGCGTCATCACCTCGTTCGGCAACGTCAACCACCTCGCGGGCTTCATGATCCTCTGCGGCACGCTCAGCGTCGCCCTCGCCATCGAGGCCGAAGATCGCCGCCGACGCATGGTCTGGCTCGCCGTCTTCGCCGCGTGCTCGGGGGGCGTGCTCGCCTCGCTCTCGCGCGCCGGCATCGCCGCCTACAGCGGTGGGCTCCTGCTGTTTCTGCTCGCCATTCTCGCCACCCGCGGCGCACGGCGCAGCACCGAGTCGGGGCAGAACCTCACCACCACGGCGCTGCGCTGGGGCGCCGTCGCGTTCGCCGTCGTGCTCATCGGCGCCTTCGCCATGTTCGACCGCCTCGCCCAGCGCTTCTCGGACACGCCGACCTACGCGCTCAAGCTCATGGTCTGGCCCGCCGCCGCCTCGGCGACCGGCGAGTTCTGGCGCACCGGCATGGGGCGCGGCGCCTTCGAGGTCGGCTTCACGCGCTTCACGCCCGACCACCTCGGCAGAACGTACACGCACCCCGAGAACTTCGTCTTTCAGCTCACCACCGAGCTCGGCGTCGTCGCCGCCCTCGTCGTTCTGGCCGCCGCCGCCCTCGCCGTCGTGCAGCAGCTTCGCGCCGGCAAGCGCACGCCGCTCGAGCTCTCGGTCGCCATCGCCGCGATCGCCGTCGTGCTGCACAACCTCTTCGACTTCAACCTCGAGTACCCCGGCGTCGCGCTCCCGCTCGCCGTCGCGTTCGGCGTCGGCGCCGGCGACGCCGAGAACCTGTGGTGCGTCAAGGTGCCGCGCTGGCCCGCCCTCGCCGCCCTGCTCGTCGTGACGGTCGTCGCCTTCTTCTTCGGCCGCACGAAGCTGCGCGACGAAGAGGGCGAGCTCTTGAACCGCTACCGCGCCGCGGCATCGGGAGCCGAGGTGCGCGACCAGATCTTGCCGTTCATCGACGCCCACCCGGCCGACTATCTGCCGTACGCGCTCGCCGGCGCGGCGTTCGTCGAGAAGAGGCCGATCGACCCGGGGCAGGCGATCGCGTTCGCGAACCGTGCGCTCTTCCTCTTCCCCCG
>JAEUJP010000533.1 GCA_016793725.1 Myxococcaceae bacterium
CGTCGAACCGCCCGGGGGCGGAGGCGGGTAGCTGCCGTTGTTGTAGCCGTTGTTGTACCCGCCGCCCGGGACGGGCCGTGCGTCGTGCACCCACGAGGGCGGCGCGCGGTTGTGGCGCACGTACCCGACGGGCGGGAGGTAGGTGCCGCGCGGCGGAATCCACGACGAGGGCGGCACGTAGCCGGCGGGGGGCGCGTAGTACACGACGCCGGCGGGAGGCAGGGGCCATTCGCCCGGGCGGCCGGTGCAGTCGATGTACCGGTAGCCGTCGTAATAGACGTACACCTCGCGCCACTCGTCCCAGTAGTACGAGCCCGAGCACGGGTAGGCCGGGTCACAGACCACGACGGCCGCGTTCGTGCGCACCGTACGCGTCGTGCGCACCACGCAGCCTGAAGTGACCACGAGCAAGGCCGCGAGCGGTAGGAGGAAGCGGAGCATGTGATGTTCCTGACGGTTTCGTAAGGCGAAAATTCAACCGCAGCCAGTCTACACAGTCTCGTGCGGCCCGCGCCGCGACACGTCGAGCGCGTGCTGCACGATCGCCCCCGCGATGTCTTTGCCCGTCGCCTCTTCGAGCCCTTCGAAGCCGGGGCTCGAGTTGAGCTCCATCACCTTGGGGCCGCTCTTGCTCTCGAGCATGTCGACCCCCGCCACCTCGAGGCCGATGATCTGAGCCGCCTTCACCGCCGCCTGCGCGAAGTCTTTCGGCAGCGGCAGCGGCTTGCCGTGGCCCCCGAGGTGAATGTTCGAGCGAAACTCGCCCTTCTTCGCGCTCCGCCGCATCGCGCCGACCACCTCGTCGCCCACCACGAGCGCGCGCACGTCGCGGCCCTTCGACTCGCGAATGAACTCCTGCACGAGAATCTCGTGCCCGAGCTCCCAGAACGTCGACAAGATGCCGCGCACCTCTTCCATCGACGTCGCGATCATGACGCCCACGCCCTGCGTGCCGCGCAAGAGCTTCACGATCGCCGGCAGCCCGCCCACCTCGTCGACCAGCCGGCGAATGTTCGTGCCCTGATACGCCATCACCGTGCGGGGTATGTCGATGCCGGCGCCCGAGAGCAGCTGCAGGCAGCGCAGCTTGTCGCGGCTTCGCGCGATCGCTGGCGCGTCGTTGAGCAGCGGCACGCCCATTGCCTCGAGGTGGCTCACCACCTTCAAGCCGTAGCCGGTGATGCTCGCGCCGACGCGCGGCACGCCGACCGTGAGGCCCTTCACCTCGGCGCCGCGGTACAGCATGCGCGGCTTCGGCGCGAGCAAGAGCTCGCAGCGCAGCGTGTCCATCACGATGCTGCGCACGCCCGCTCGGTGTGCGGCCTCGACGAGCCTCGTCGTCGAATAGAGCGTTCGTTTTCGCGAGAGAATGCCGATGCGGCCGGTCTTTCTGCGCGCCATGATGTCGCTCGATTCAACAGAGCGCGGTGATAAGGTCCAGCACCTTTCCGATGTCGACCACTCCGCCGCCGCCGCTTCCCAAAGAGAGCGTTCAAGACGAGATCCTCACCAGCCCCGGCGAGGCGACCTATCTCGACCCGTTCGAAGAAGCGAACATCACCGCGACGCACACGCTGGTGGTCGAGAACCGCACCACCCTCAAGGTTCGCAAGTGCCGGCTGACCGTCACCGCGGGGCCTGATCAGGGCAAAGAGGTCGTCAGCGACAAAGAGCGCATGCGCTGCGGCGCGCACTCGACGAACGACCTCGTGCTCGCCGAAGACCGCACCGCGAGTCGCCACCACTTCGAGGTGCAGTACACCGAGCGCGGCTACCTGCTCATCGACTTGAACTCGACGAACGGCACCTTTCTCGACAACCGGCGCATCGAGCGCGCGTACCTGTCGCCCGGCTCGCAGATTCGGGCCGGCAGCTCGACGCTCGAGTTCAAGCCGATCGACGAAGAGGTGACGGTCGAGCCCGATCGCGACGGCCTGCTCGGCGGCATGGTGGGGCAGTCGGTGAAGATGAGGCAGATCTTCGGCCTCATCAAGAAGATCGCCCCGATGGACGTCTCGGTCGTCATTCAGGGCGAGACGGGCACCGGCAAAGAGCTCGTGGCGCGCGCGATTCACGAGGGCTCGGCCCGCAAGAAGGGCCCGATGGTGGTGCTCGACTGTGGCGCGATACCGCCGAACCTCATCGAGAGCGAGCTGTTCGGCCACGAGAAGGGCGCGTTCACCGGCGCCGTCGCGTCGCGGCCCGGCGCGTTCGAGCGCGCGAACGGCGGCACCATTTTTCTCGACGAGCTCGGCGAGCTCCGAATGGACCTTCAGCCGAAGCTCCTGCGCGTGCTCGAGAACCGCGAGGTGCGGCGCGTCGGCGGCAACGACGTCATCGAGGTCGACGTGCGCGTCATCGCCGCGACCAACCGCGACCTGGTCAAAGAGATTCAGGCCGGCAACTTTCGCGAAGACCTCTACTTCCGCCTGAGCGTCATCAACATTCAGCTGCCGCCGCTGCGCCAGCGCCGCGACGACATTCCCCACATTCTGCGCAAGGCGCTGTCTGACCCCGAGACGGTGGCGAAGCATGGCCGCAAGCGCTTCAGCCAGTCGGCGATGTCGGTGCTGATGGCGTACCCGTGGCCGGGCAACGTGCGCGAGCTGATGAACGTGATGTCGCACGTGCTGACGTTCAGCGACGGTGAAGAGATCGACCTCACGCACCTGCCGGCGCGCGTGCAGGGGCAGCAGAAAGAGCAGCCGCTGCCGTTCAACGAGCACCTCTCGTTCAAAGACGCCAAAGAGCAGCTGCTCGAGAGCTTCGAGCGCGAGTACATCTCTCAGGTGCTGAAGCGCTGCGACGGCAACATCTCGCGCGCCGCGCGCGAGAGCGGGCTACACCGCAAGTCAATCGAGCGCCTGGTGAAGAAGTACTCGCTCGATACCCGCGCGATGAAGGTCAAGTAACCCCTTCACGTCGGGCGCGGTATGCTCCTGGGCGCCATGCTCCGCGCCCTCATGCTCGCTGCGTCTGCAGTGGTCTTCGTCTCGTGCAACTGCGGCAGAGACCCGAACGCACCGACACCGTGTGAGTTCGACGT
>JAEUJP010000553.1 GCA_016793725.1 Myxococcaceae bacterium
TGCCGGCTTCGACGAGCTTCCAGTACTCGGCCGAGGTCACGTACCAGGGCCGAGGGGGGGCGGGCTCTTTGAGTCGGCGTGCGGCAGTCACGGCCGCAACATACCTCTAGAACCGGTACGCCACACGCAGCGCCCCGATCGCCGTGTTGCGATCGTTGCCGGCGATGGGCCGCGTCGCCGCGAGCTCGATGCCGACGCTGTACACGCGGAAGCGCAGCGCCGCCGTCGGCGCCAAGAACGAGCGCCCCGCGATGCCGCCGCTCATGTCGAGCACGAAGCTGAACCAGCTCACCGGCGTCAGCGCCGCGCCGATCGCCACCACCGCGTTGATCGCCGGCAGCGGAGCGGGGCCCAGGCCCACCGTGAAGCCCACGCCGCCGAACGCGTGCAGCTCGAGGAAGCTCGCCGCACGAACCGTGAGGCTGTGCCCGATCTCGGCGCCGATGTTGCGCGTCCCGGGAATGTTCGAGGCCGTCGGCAGCAGCACGCGCACGCTGATGGCGTCGGCGAACACGTCGCCCTCGAACAGCTGCCGCGCCGCGCCGATGGTCGCGTTGCCGAGCGACGCCTGCGTGCCCGAGATGACCGCGTTCACCGTGTACTGAAAGTCGAACGCCTCGATGAGGGCGAACACCTCGGTCTTCGGGTTGATGGCCCACGAGCCGTAGATGAGCGCCTGAGCGCCGACGTCGCCGTAGAAGTTCGGCGTGTCGATGATCGCGCCGAAGTCGCCGCCGATGCCGACCTCAGACCGGGGGCACGAGCGACGGCCGATCGCGAGATCGGCTTCGGCGTAGCCGACGAAGGCGGGGCCCTCCATCAGGGCGGGGTTGCGCCAGCGGGCGCACGCCTTCGGCGGAGGCTCGGGCGGCGCCTCGACCTTCACCTCGGCCGTCGTCGGCGCGACGGTCGTGGTGTCGGCCGCAGGCGCGGCCTCGGGCGGCGGCGCCGGGTCGGGCGTCGGAGTCGGAGCCGCGGTCGGCTCGGTCTGCGAGAGCACGGCGAGGAGGAAGAGCGAGATCATCAGCGGCCTCCGTTCACGCCGGGGGCGTCGAACTTCGAGTTGCCGTCGCGGTCGAGCAAGAACGGGTTCGTGTACGCGAAGGGGAAGCCGTTGTCGGTGATGTTCGCGAAGTGAAAGCCCGGGTCGGTGTCTTTGGGGAAGGGGCCGTTCGAGAGCGGCCCGAAGTCGGAGCCCTCGGCCACGTCGGCCATGTCGACCACGCCGTCGCCGTTGTTGTCGGTCGTGTCGGGCATGCCGTCTTTCGTGTCGCCGAGGCCGCCGCCGAGATCGCCGGTGAGGGGCAGGGCGCGGCTGGCCTCGACCACGACCCACGCGTCGCCCGTCACGCCGTCGAGCAGCTCACTCAAAGGCACCGAGCCATCGAACGCGACCTGCACGGTGGTGCCGAACGGGTCCAACCCCGTCGCCATCTGGGCCGGCAGCGTCTTCACGACCTTGCCGTTCACCACCACGCGCACCTCGCTGACGGTCGCCCACGGAGCGCTCGTCACCTTCACCTTCAGCGCGCCGCCGTCGAGCGGGCGAAAGGGCGTGAGGCCATACTCGCGCGTGCCGCCGCCCGCCACGTCGACGGTGGCCTCGATGATCGGCGCCGACGTGCCGAGCACGCGGCCGCCTTTGACGGCGGTGTTGAAGCGGTCGAGGTCGAAGCCCGGGCCCGGCGTGGTGTTCACGTAGACGATGTTGCGGGGCATGCCCACGGTGCTGTCGACCAGCGAGTGTGTGTCGGAGTTCGCGGTGCCCGTGCGCGGCCGGCCCTGGTTCAAGAGGTAGAACCAGAAGTGCCGGTACTGGAGCAGCGAGTCGTTCTGCGAGCCGTTCATCACCTCTTGCACGTGGTGGGCGTCGTTCGCGAAGCGGGCGGCCTGGCCGTCGCTCTTCTCGGGCGTGCGCACGTAGATGCCGTTGCCGCTGCTGTTCTTGTCGCCGGTCGCGGGCAGGTCTTTCGTGAGATCCATGAACACCGAGCGGGGGAAGCCGAGATCTCGCCCGAACTCGGCCGCGGCCCACGGGTGGTTCAGCTGAAAGACGCCGTTGCGCGTGGTCGTCATCAGATCGTCGGCGTTCTCCATCAGCTGGCCGGGCTCGATCAGCTCGTCGAACGGAGCGCCGTTGCGCGGCTTCGTGATGTCGTACGGCAGCGGCCAGAAGATGTAGTGCCCGATGACCAGCGGGAAGCCGTAGTCGGGGATGCGCAGCCACGGAATGTGAGCGGTGGTCTCGACGCCGCTCACCGCGCTCATGCGCGGCGACAGGCCGAGCTGCTGAATGACGCTGCTGTAGTCGTACACGACCTCGTGATCGGTCGTGATGATGACGTCGAGGTCGCTCGCCGCGAACGACAGCACCCGATCGTAGTCGGGGATCATGCTGTCGAAGCTCGCCGCGCCGTGCACGTGCAGGTCGGCGCTGACGGTGCCGGCCGGCTGCAGCGGCAGGCGCGTCAGCTGGAACTGCAGCGTGCGCGCCTCGCCCGGCAAAAACGTCACGTCTTGATGGCCGAGCGACCAGAACGGGCCGTGAAACGCATAGACGCGGAAGCGGCCTGCCGGCACCTCGGCGGTGCCGACGCCCTGGCGCAAGAGCACGCGGTTGCACGCGGGCGACGGGCCGGGGGGCGCCCCGAGCCACGGCGTACACTTGCCGTACTGCCCGTGGAAGGTGCCCTCGTTCGCGGCCTTCGTCGCGTCGTCGAACGGCGTGAGGAAGATCTCTGCGTCGAGCACGGTCGCGGTCACCGCCTCGGCCGCCTCGAAGCGCACCGTCGCCGTCGACGGCACCGCGAACGTGCCGAGGTCGGTGTCGGCGCTCACGTTCTCGAACGGCTTCTCGGCGACGAGCCGGCCGAACGCGTGCACCTCGACCACGTACGACTTGCCCGCGGGCACCGTCGCCTCGAACGCGCCCGACCTCGACGGCAGCACCTGCGACCACGGAACTCGCTTCTCGGCCGGGTCGCCCAGCTTGCCTTCGCTGATGACGACGTTGCCCGACGCCTCGGTGCCGAACACGTCGACCGCCGCGCCGCGCTCGAGCCTGCCCGTGAGCTTCACCAGCTTCTCGCCCGCGACCTGCGTGCGCACGTCGAGCGCGATGCGGCCGGCGCCGTCGACGTCGAGCGCGTCGGCGACCGCGAGAAACCGGTCGAACGCGAGCCACCCGCGCGGAGGCACCACCCGCTTGTGCAGCCCGCCCGTCGACACCGTGTCGCTGTTGAAGCCCTGCAAGAGGTCGCCGGTGCAGCTCACCGCGGCGTAGCTCTGCGCCTCGCCGTTGTGAAAGTTGAACGCGAGGTAGGGGAAGGTCTGAAACGCCGAGTTCACGGTGGTGAGGCCGAACGACGGGTGCGTGAAGCCCTGGCCCTCGCCGGGCGTGAAGGGAATCGGCTCGCGCTTCGACCAGTAGAAGCCGTCGGTGAGGCCCCAGTACTGGTTGTCGGGGCCCGGGTTGAGAATTTCGGTGCGCATGCGCACGCCGCGGTCGCACGGCGTGAGCTCGTAGCGCGTGTAGATGGGCACCTTGATGTCGGTGCGGTCGAGAAAGCCGCGCGCCTGAATCGCGACGCGGGCGGGGCGCTCGTCGATGATCTCGATGCTCTCGAACTTCGCGGCGTCTTGCGGCAAGAGGCCGACGACCGTGAGCACCTGGTTCACGCCGTCGCGGCCGGTTCTGGTGGTGAGGTCGAGCAGCGAGCCGCCGTTCGGGTCCAGGTAGTTCTGGTTGCCGACGTTCGCGATGACGACGCGGGTGAACGCGTTCTCGAGCACGTAGTCGCCGTTCGAGGCGAGCGCGTTGCTGCCCGAGGGTCGCTCGGTGAGCGCGTCGGTGATGCGGCCGACCGAGAGCGCCGCCGCGCTCGAGGTGTCGCAGGTGAAGGTGACCTTGGGGCAGGGCGGCTCGACCTTGCAGCTCGCCTCACCGCCGACGCAGCCGACCTTGCAGCCCTGGGCGAAGACGGCGAGCGCGACGACGGCGGCGGCTACTGCCAGCCGTCGTAGCCATGCGCCGCGTGGCACGAGTCGCCGATGAGATCGAGGTAGATCTGCGGCTGGCTCTGCTTGATCGACTGCATGCGCGGGTCGGTGAAGGTCTTGTCGGCCTCGAGCAGGCGCACCGCATGATCGAGGTACGCCTTGGCCTTCGAGATCGACTGCTTCTGTGACTCGTTGGGGGTCCATTTCAGATCGCTCTTCAGTCGCGCGGTGGTCTCGAGGAAGTGACCGTAGAACTTCACCATCTGGGTGAGAATCTGGAGCTTGTACTGCGCTCCGCCGGCCTCTAGCGCGGCATCGTACTGCTGACGCTCACTTTCCAGGCGGAAGAAGACGATGTCGACCTGCGTGTCGACCCGCTTGCCCCAGCGCTTCTTCACCTCGGGGTGGCGCGCCCACGACAGCACCGCCTGCACGAAGTGCATGCCGCCGCACGAGTGCGCGTAGATGCCCTGCTTGCGCTTCGGCACCATCTGCCCGGTCGCCATGCCGTTCTTCAAGTCCAGCGTCGCGCGCTCGAGCTCGCCGAGCGCATCGTCCATCACCTTGTTGAAGGGTGCGTCGCTCGCGGGCGTGGTCTGCGAGAAGAGGTCCAACGTCCACGCGACGTCTTTCCAGTACTCCTCGCTCGCGGGCGAGTGGCGAAAGCCACGCTTCGCCTCGTCGACGAGCGCCTGCAGCGTGACCTCGCCGCCGCGCTTCGTCTTGTACTTCGTGGCGGGGGGCACACCCGCGAGCACCAGCGTCTTCGCGATGAGGTTCGTGTGCGGCTCGATGGGCGTGCCGTCGGCGCCGTAGCGCGCAAAGCCGACGCGCGCGCCCTCGCCGAACCCGCCGTCGGGCAGGCGGTTCTCGAGCAGAAAATCACCCACGATCACGTCTGCCGCTTTTCGACCGTCGCCTGCCACGAAACTGGCACCGAGGGCGGTGATGCCGTGCGCCATCGCCCAGGGGTTTTTCGCGTCCGCAGCGAACAAGAGGCATTGATCGCGCAGCACTTGGTGTGCATAAGGGCGACCCGCCGTCGGAGTTCCCGTCAGGGCGAGGGAAAGCAGCAGGCCGACTCCAGGGTGAATCACACGGCATATATAGGGCTGGTCTCGATGCGACGGCTGTTTTTCATGAAACGTCATTGGTCAGCTTTCATCGCGCTCCTGACGCTGGTCGCGTCGCCGGCATTCGCTCAGTACGTGGCGAACATCACGCCGGGGGCGACCTTTCCTGCGCTGTCGAACGGCATCGCCATCGCGCTTCAGGCTCCGGCGCAGGCGTCGCCGAACGACCGCGGGCGCGCCGACGTTCAGCTCGGCTTCACGTTCCCCTACTACAACAAGACGTATACGTCGGTGACGGTCACCGCGAACGGCATGCTCTTTCTCGAGCCGTCGACGGCGCCGAACGTGACGTCGGACTTCGGCTTCAACTTCGCGCTCCCGAACGTCGCCGAGCCCCGGGCCGTCATCGCGCCCTTCTGGGACGATCTCAACGGCAAGAACCCCACGAGCGTCATTCAGCGCCAGGCCGTCACGGGCCCCGACGGCAACGGCCTCGCGATCGAGTGGCTGCACTGGAGCGAGGCGTTCGGCGCCTACGATCTCAACTTCCAGGTTCGCCTCTGGGAGAACGGCAACATCGACTTTCACTACGGTGAGATGTCGGGCAACGGCGGCACGCCGACGGCGAGCTGCGGCATCTCGAACCCGACGGGCTCGCAGGCGACCCAGTGCAAGCCGTGCGTGCAGGGCGACGGCGGCGTGAACCCGGCAGCGTGTGGGGTCGCCGACTTCCCCGCCGACACGCGCATTCGGTTTCAGCCCCCGCCGGGCCGCGACATCGCCATCACGCGCCTGCAGGTCGACAGCGTCGTGCCGAGCGGCGCCAACCTGCAGATCACGACGTCGCTGTTCGTGCGCAACTTCGGCGACCTCGCGACGGGCGCGTTTTCGTACCGGCTCTATCTGTCGGCCGACACCATCTACGACTCGGGCGGCGTCGACCCCGAGCTGACGCCGACGCCGCGGGCGATGGCGAGCATCGCGCCGTTCGGCAACGCGACGAGCACGGTGACGGGCACGGTGCCCCGACCGAGCGCGGGCACGTACTACGTGCTGGTGCGCGTCGACTCCGAGAACGCCGTCGCCGAGACGAACGAGCTCAACAACACGGCGGTGAACGGCGTGCCGCTGCAGAACGGCGTCGACCTCGTCGCGCAAGACATCGTCGGCCCGCCCATCGGCGGCCCCGGCGACATGGTGACGAACACGGTCACGTTCTCGAACCAGGGCCTCGACCCGGCCGGCATGGTGCGGTTTCAGATCTTGCTGTCGTTCGACACCAACTACGAGCCGGGCATCGATCGCGTCGTCTACGACGGCACGATGAACGTCGCGGGCGGGCAGAACATCAACGTGCCCATCACGTACCCGCTGTCGGGCCTGGTGCAGGCGGCCGACTACTACTTCATTCTCGTGGTCGACCCGCCGCCGCCAGACGGGGGCCTGACGGCCGAGATCAACGAGACGAACAACGTGAAGGTGGGCACTGCGCGCTTCACGGCGATGCAGGCCGACCTCATCATCGAGCAGGTGCGGGTGCAGCGCACCGACCCGCCGTACTTCCCCGCGTCGGTGACCTTCTTCGGCGAGACCGTGCGGCTCGAGGCGGTGGTGAAGAACCAGGGCGGCGCGTCGGCGCCGAACGTGACGGTGGCGTTCTACCTGTCTGACAACGAGACCCTGAACGGCGTCACCGACCCGTTCATCGTGCAGCGCACGGGCCTCTCGGTGCCGGCGGGGCAGTCGGTGCTGGTCACGATTCCCACCACGACCGTGCCTTCGCAGGCGGCCGACATGACGCCGCTGATTCCCGGGCCGTACTTCTTCTTCGCGGCCGCCGTGGGCGTGATGCTCAACGAGACGACCACGACGAACAACTTCTTGAAGAGCGAGCCGACGCTGGTGCGCGGGCCTGCTCCCGACCTGCTGCCGACGTACGTCGCGGGGCCGCAGCGCATCGGCGCCGGCGAGCTGATGCGGGTGTCGCGCACGTTCGCGAACTTCGGCAACCGCGACGCGACCGGCGCGAAGTACCGCTACTACCTCTCGGCGAACACGATCGTGACGACCGACGACGTGCCGCTGAAGATCATGACCACGACCGGGCTCGTCGACGAGGGCACCCTCAGCCTCACGGCGGGCGCCACCGCCATCGCGACCGAGACCGTCGAGGTGCCTTCGACCGCCCAGGCGGCGTCGTATTACATCGGCGTGCTGATCGACCCCGGCAACCTCATCGACGAGGTCACGCACGCGAACAACGGGCTTTCGGGTCAGCGGGTCGAGGTGGTGCCTCCGGGCCTGCGCATCGACACGACGGTGCTGCCCGACGCGCTGCTCGGGCGCGAGTACGCGGCGCAGCTGCACGCGGCGGGCGGCGAGGGCAACTACCAATGGGCGATGCAGCCGGGGGCGGTGCCTCCGCCGGGGCTTTCCCTGTCGGCGGCCGGCGTGATCTCGGGATCCCCGACGAGAGACGGGGCGTACTCGCTCGCGCTGCGGCTGACCTCGGGCATGCGCGTGACCGACGGCGTGCTGGTCTTACGCGTCGTGACGCCGACGTCGTCGGTGTTCATTCGTACGGTCGATCTGCCGGCGCCGGGGCGTGAGGTCGACTACCTCGCGCTGATGACGGCGGGCGGCGGGCGCGCGCCGTACACGTGGGTGGTCGACCAGGGCACGCTGCCCCAGGGCATCGGGCTCGCGCTCGACGGTACGCTCAGCGGCCGCGCGGTTCAGTCGGCGGGCACGGCGTTCGACTTCGTGGTGCGCGTGCGCGACGCGGTCGGCAACACCGACACGAAACCCTACCGGCTGGTGATCGTCGACGGGCAGTCGCTGATCATCAAGACGTACGATCTGCCCCCGGCGACGGTCGGCACGCAGTACACGACCGACATTCAGGCCGGCTCGACGGTGATGGCGTCGCCGCTCGCCGTGCCGCTCACGTGGTCGCTCGTCTACGGCATCTTGCCGACGGGGCTCACGCTGCAGCAGCAAGACGAGAAGCTGTTCATCACCGGCACGCCGCAGGTGGCGGGCATCTTCCCGTTCACGCTCGAGGTCGTCGACGCGCGCAACCGCAACGACACGATCGAGCTCGTGCTCGAGGTTCGTGCGCCGGCCATCGCGCTGAAGGTCGAGCCCGCGATTCCCGACCAGCTGCTGCGCGGCACGTCGATCGACTCGCAGTTCTCGATCGTCGGGCCGGGGCCCACGACGGGGGTGCGGTGGGTGGTGCGCGACGGTGTGCTGCCCCCCGGCCTGACGCTCGACGAGAGCGGGCGGCTGACGGGCTCGGTCGACGCCGAGGCCGAGCTCGCTGCCTACTCCTTCAGCGTCGCCCCCACGGCCGACGGCCAGGTGATCACGTTCGCGTCGTACTCGACCAACGTGGTCGAGCGGCTGACCGGGCGGCGTGGGTGCGGGTGCAGCGGCGCTGAGGGTGGGCTTGCGTTCGTCGCGCTGGCGGCGCTGTTCCTGCGGCGCCGGTCTCGCCGCTAGGCAAGCCGCGAACACCTCTTCGCTGCCCACTCCAGGGCTGCTTCGACTTGCCGTCGGCTCCGCTCAGCGCCAGCGGGCGTGGCCTCGAAAGACGAAAACCAGCGACAAACGAAAACCGCCGGAGCGCCCGAAGGCACCCCAGCGGTCTCGTACCTCTTCAACCTCGCGACGCGATCAGTACGTGTTGTTCTGACCGAAGTTCTGCATCGTCTTGTTCGTGAGGCTGGTGGCGGCGCGCGTCGTGTTGCGCTGCGCGATGTTGTCGTCGCCGGCGAGCGCGTCGGCCGACATGCCGAACAGGCGGCGGATGTTGTCGCCGAACAGCGTGATGATGCCGATGGCCGCGATTGCGATGAGCGCGACGATGATGATGTATTCCGTCATGCCTTGGCCGCGCTTCTTGGTCTTGAGAGCTTTTTTCGTCGAGATGGGCAGGGTCATTTTGAACGTCCTTTGTGTTGGGGCTGCGAGGTTGACTGAAGGCAGTATCCGCCCGGTCGGCTTTCGCCTCCATCCGTCAATGGGAGGATGGCTCCATAATCACCGAATTGTCTTGTGATTTCGGCAGGTTCGCCAGGCCACAGGCGCATACGTAGATCGTGCAGCCCAGCAGGCCGACGCGCTCGAGGCCGAGCTCCATGGCGAGGGCGAGCGAAAGTGCGCCCGAGAGCACGCCGGCGGCGCCGTTCAGGGCCCAGAACCACGCGTTCGAGGGGCCTCCGAAGCGGGCCATGCCGACGGGGAAGCAGAAGCCCATGAAGAAGGCGGCGGGCGAGAGCACCGCGACGGCGATGACGACGCGAGCGGCGAGCGGGGCGCCGACGGTGGCGGCGAACAGCGGTTCGAGCCCCAGCGTGACGGCGGCGAGCGCGAGCGGCACGAGCCACCCGGCGCGCACGGCGCGATCGACGTCGAGCCTGCTCGAGGCCATCGAGCCCAGGCCCGCGCCCGCGAGAATGGCGGCGAGCCCGACGGTGGTCGCACGGCTCGGGTGACCGAGGTACAGCACGAGCCGCTGCAGCCACGACGCCTCGATGAGCATGAAGCCGAGCCCGATCGCGACGAAGTAGAGAGAGCCAGCCCAGAAGCGGCGCCCGTGGCCGATGCGCCGGCGAAAGACAAAGGGCGCGAAGAACAGC
>JAEUJP010000572.1 GCA_016793725.1 Myxococcaceae bacterium
CAGCAATAGACCGGGCCCAGCCGGGTATTTGCTGACAGAAGCCACGTTCGCGCGCGTGGCCGTGCTGTGCCTGCTCGTGGCCCAGAGCGTGGCGGGCGAGCGACGGCGAGCACGCGGGCTTCACCGCGGGTGCGCGCACCACCACCCGTGGGCGATGGAAGAAGCGACGCGCGTCAAGACCAGCGCAGCGCCAATGGCCCCGTCGCCGCCCCCTGTCGGCTACCGCTTCTTCGCCCGCGTCTTGCTCGACGCGACGTTCTTCTGCACGGGCGGCTCGGGCTCGTCGCGCAGCGAAGGGGCGACGCGGGCAGGCTCGGCGGGCGGGGCGTAGCGCGGCGGCGCGTCGTACTCCGAGCGGCGGCTCTTCCACTCGTCTTCGAAGCGGCTCATCACGATGTGCCGGTGAAGCGCGTTCACGCCGGCGAGGAGCGCGAGCGACAGCAACGCCGCGCCGATGGTGGCGCCGACGACGGGGCCCTGGTTGGGGAAGCGGTCGGGCTCGCTCGGCCAGGTGCGGTTGAGCGTGCCGTACACGAACGCGTTGGCGCCCATCGCGACGGCGATGAGCAGCACGTAGCCGGCGAGGGCGAACACGAGCCCGATGAAGCCGTGCAAGAGCCCGCCGAGGCGCGCGATGAACATCACGACGGCCGTCACCGCGAAGTTGGTGAGGAACAGCCCGAAGAACAGCGTCACCTTCTTGCCCGAGGTGAGCTCGTTGCTGCGCGTGAGCGCCTCGGACGGGTTCAAGCCCTGGTCGATGACGAGCAGCGGGGCGAGGCTCCAGGTGAGGCCGATGACGACGCCGGGAATGCCGACGAACATGAAGCCGACGAGCACGCCGATGCTGACGAACGCGATGACGAGGAAGAACTCGCCCATGCGGTCGCGGTACTTCGGGTTGAAGATCTCGATCGGGCGAATCGGCTCGCCGCGGCTCATCGCGGCCACCAGGCCGAGCAGCCCGATGGTCGTGCCCACGTTGAGGTAGGGCACCCACGCGGTCACCGCCCACAGCGCCACCGCGCCGAGCAGCCCGGTCGCGTTCTTGAGCCCCGTCTTCAGCCCGTTCTGAATGATGCCGCCTACGGTCAGCGCTGGGTTCATGGGGCCGCGACCCGCGACCCAAAAAGCCTGTGCAAGTTGATTTCCCTACTGGCCCCGCGCGACACCTACACGGCCAAGCTGGCGTAACGGGTCAGGGGAAGGTGCCGCCTGCGCAGGGTTCTGCACATGGATCAGCCCTCTCGAGCCCGGCACCCAATGAACCATGAACGCTCGAACGAACCTGGTCGTCGCCGCCGCCCTCTTCGCCTCGCTGACCGGCTGTGTGCGGGTCGAGATGCCCAGCCACATGGTCTCTGATGCCGTCGACGCCGGAAAAGATCTCTTCCACTCGGTGAAGCGCGCCGTGACCCAAGACGTGAACCTCGACGAGGTCGAGAGCAACTCGGCGGGCTCCGAGTTTCGCCTCGCGAAGTCGGGCACGGCCGACATGCCCGTCGCCGAGCTCAAGCGCGCGTGCCTCGACACGCTGGTCGCCGAGACCCGCCTGCGCGTCGGCAGCGACGCGCTCGAGTACCGCGTCACCGAGCAGCGCGTCGAGTCGAAGGAAGACGTCGGCGTCTACGCCATCTGCGAGATCGCCGTCATGCGCCCGCGCACGCTCGCGTCGACGACGCCCGCCGACCCAAAGGCGCTGTGATAGCTCGCAGGGCCCATGGCACCCGGGCTCCTGCTCGCAGCACTCGCCGCAGCCGACTTCGATCTCGTCATCTCGAACGGCCGCGTCGTCGACGGCACCGGCGCTCCGTGGTTCAGCGCCGACGTCGGCATCAAGGGCGACCGCATCACCGCCGTCGGTGACCTGAAGCAGCGCAGCGCCACGCGCCGCATCGACGTGAAGGGCAAGATGGTCGCGCCCGGCTTCATCGACCTGCTCGGCCAGTCGGAGCTGTACGTGCTCGTCGACAACCGCGTCGAGTCGAAGATTCGCCAGGGCATCACCACCGAGATCAGCGGCGAGGGCGTCTCAGTCGCCCCGCTCGACGACCGGCTCATCGCCGAGCAGCGCGACTGGCTCGCCGCCAAGAAGCTCACCATCGACTGGCGCGATCTCGACGGCTACTTCCGCCGCTTCGAGAGGTCGAAGAGCGCCATCAACCTCGGCCTCTTCATCGGGGCCGGCAACGTGCGCGGCGTCGTGCTGGGGCTCGACGACGTGCAGCCGACACCCGAGCAGCTCACCCAGATGGAGCAGCTCGTCGACACCGCCATGAAGCAGGGCGCCCTCGGCGTCTCGACCGCGCTCATCTACCCGCACGGCTCGTACGCGAAGACGCCCGAGCTCGTCGCGCTCGCGAAGGTGGCGGCGCGCCACGGCGGCCTCTACGCGACGCACCTGCGCGGCGAAGACGAGCGGTTCCCCTCGGCCTTCGCCGAGGCCGTCAGCATCGGCCGCGAGGCGGGTCTGCCGGTCGAGGTGTGGCACCTCAAAGTGGCCGAGAAGAAGCAGTGGGGCCGCATGAAAGAGCTGGTGGCCCTCGTCGACCAGGCGAGAAAGAGCGGCGTCGACGTCAGCGCGAACGTGTACCCGTACACCGCCGCGCAGAACTCGCTGTCGGCGAGCGTGCCCGAGTGGGCGCAAGCGGGTGGGGTCGACGCGATGATCGCGAGGTTCAAAGACCCGGCCCAACGCGCGCGCATCGTGAAGGAGCTGACCGAGACGGGCGCGCTCGCGCGCGAGACGCCCGAGGGCATTCTGCTGGTGAGCTTCGTGAACCCGGCGCTGAAGCCCTACGCGGGCATGAAGCTGAGCGAGGTCGCGAAGGCGATGAAGAAGCCGGCGGCCGAAGCGCTGCTCGACCTGGTCGAGCAAGACCGCGGCGGCACCACGGCGGTACGGTTCTGGATGAGCGACGACGACGTGAAGCTCGCGCTCGCGCAGCCGTGGGCGTCGTTCTGCACCGACGCTCCGGGGCAGGCGATCGACGGGCCGTTTGCGGGTGAAAAGATTCACCCGCGCGCGTTCGGCGGGGCGGCGCGGCTGCTCGGGTACTGGGCGAAGCAGCAGGGGGTGTTCGGCCTCGAAGAGGCGGTGCGGCACATGACGTCGCTGCCGGCGCGGCGCATGCGGCTGTTCGATCGTGGGCTGATTCGACCCGGCATGGCGGCCGACGTCACCGTGTTCGACCCCGAGACGATCGCCGACACCGCGACGTATGAAGAGCCGCTGCGCTACGCGACCGGCGTCGACACCGTGATCGTGAACGGCAGGGTGGTGCTCGATGCGGGGAAGCTGACGGCCGAGCGGCCGGGGCGTGCGCTGCGGCGGGCGAAGTAGCTCAGGGCCTGCGGCAGACGCCCGAGCACGACCAGTCGCTGGGGCACTGCTTCGCGCCCGAGCACTCGGACGTGCAGTAGGGCGCGGCCCAGGGCACGCCGCACTGCAGGCCGGTGCGGCAGTCGCGGCTCTCGACGCAGGCCTCGCCCCAGTCGCCCTTGGCGTCGTCGCCGGCGCACGCGCGAAGAACCGCGGCGAGCACGGTGAGAACCGAGGCGGCGAGCAGCAAAAATCGGCGAATGGCGCGGGGTAGGGTCACGGCGCCACGCAGTACAGCACGGCCCTCACTCTTGACGGAAGCGGAGCAGCCGCTCGTGGAGGTCGGGCGTGAGCAAGAACACGAACTGGGCGCGCCCGAACGAAATGGCGTCGCCGCCGCGCAGCGAGGCGTGGCTGCCGAGCCTGATGCCGTTCAGGTAGGTGCCGTTCGACGAGCCGAGCTCTTGAATGGTGCCGCGCTCACCGTCCCACGCGATGGCGGCGTGGCGGGCCGAGATGGCGGGGTCGTGCAGCACGAGATCGCAGTCGGGGCTGCGGCCGATGGTGAGGCGCAGGGTGCCGTCGTCTTCGGCGGGCGGCAGGGTGGCGACGAGCAGCTCCTCGAAGTCGACCGGCGGGGGAGGCCCCTTCACGCTGCCGGGGGGCAGGGCGGCGGTGCGGTGGAACCAGGCGGCAGGGTCATGGTCCATCGAGTCGGGCCGCGGGCGCTGCATCAGCACGAAGGGCCCCAGCTGGGTGGCGAACCGCTCGGGGCCGAGGCGCCGGGCGACCTCGGCGAGCTCACGAATGCGAAGCACGGTGATTCAGGACACGACCCATGGCTAGAGTGGATCGCGCCTTGAACATCACGGTCGTCATTCCCCGGCCGCTCCAGGCGGCCTGCGAGGGCAGGGCGAAGATCGAGCTGGGGGTGCCTCCCAACTCCAGCGTCGGCGACGTGGTGCAGACGCTGATGGCCTTGTACCCGGGCCTGCGGGCGTTCGTGGCGAACGAGAAGCGCCCGATGAAGCAGCACTTCAACGTGCTGCAGCGCGGGCACGTGCTGTACCTGTTCGCGTCGACGGCGACGTCGGCGGTCGCGAGCTAGATCGTTTCAGCGGGCGGCGCGTTGAAGGCCCCATGAACGCTCCGGCATCGAGCCCCGGCCTGAAGTTTTCGGTGGCCTCACCCTGCAAGCGCGACTGGTCGAAGATGAAGGGCGACGAGCGCGTGCGCTTCTGCGGCGACTGCCAGATGAACGTCTACAACTTCTCGGCGATGAGCCAGGCCGAGGTGCTCGCGCTGGTGAAAGAGCGCGAGGGCAAGGTGTGCGCGCGCTTCTACACCCGCCCCGACGGCACGGTGCTGACCCGGGACTGTTCGGTCGGCATCGCCCGCAAGCGCCGCACCTACACGTTGTCGTTCGCGGCCGTCGCGGCCCTGTTCGCGGCGCCGTTCGTGACGGCCGACGACACCTGCAGGGTAGCGAAGGGCGGCGACGGGTCGCTCGGCGACGACGTGAGGTCTCTGGTGTACTCGGTCAAGCTGAAGCTCTGCCTCTCGAAGCCGCCGATGATGATGGGGGCCGTCGCCCCCGCACCCCGGCCGTGACGTAAGTGCCTGGAATTACGAGGGTGTAGGAAAGCGCCTGCTTGTATCGATCGGGTGCTGACCCTAGGGTGCGCGCCCAATGGCCGACTCCGAACAGCCCGAGCCGGGGGGCGTCACCGGGGAGCAGAAGCTGGCCCCCGCTGCGTCGCTCGATGCGTTCGCGACACGGCTCGCGGGGTCGTCGCTGTGGGCGAACCGGCTGGTGTACGGCACGCTGCTGGTCGCGGTCTCGGTGGGCTCTGCGTTTCTGGCGTCGCCGGGGCTGACCAGCCAGAAGATCCCCGAGCTGACCTCGCACCACGTCGGCAAGCCGTTTCGGGCTGCCTCGCTCGCCGGGTTCAAGGCGGGGCGCGACTACGAGGTGCGTGACGAGGCGCGCACCCAGGCGGCCCGCGAAGAGGCGCGGGCGCGGGTGAAGCCGGTCTTCGACTATGACCCGTCGGTCGAGTCGAGCGTGGGCCGCGCGCTCGACGAGTCGTTCGGCGGCATGCAGGAGGTCGTCGAGGAGTTCCAGCTCGACCACTACCTGAAGAGCGAGGGCAAGCCGGGCGAAGAGGTGCCGGCGGCGGCGAAGAAGCGCGGCCCCGAGACGAAAGAAGAGGGGCTCGAGCTGGCGGCGCGGCTGCGCGACGCGCGCAAGCGCTTCGAGTCGCACGTCTACCCGACCGACTCGGAAGACTTCGAGGCGATGTTGGCGAACCGCTTTTCGCCCGAGGCGCTGAAGGCGGCGCACGTGCTGCTCGAGGTGGCGTACCGGTCGAAGCTGGTGACGTCGCGCGACGAGCTGACCCGTGTCGATCAGAGCGGCATCACGGTGCGCATTCTCGGAGGCTCGAGCGAAGACGGGCTCGACACGCGGGCGGGCAGCTCGGAGCAGCGCAGCGCGGGGCCCTCGGTGCTCGACCTGCACGAGGCGGCCGACGCGCTCGATCGTTACGCCGGGGTGCCGGGCAACCTCTTGCCCGATTCGCCGGCGTCGCTGCGGCGCGCGGTGCTGCGGCTGGTGAAGCGGCAGCTGCGCGCGAACATGACCATCAACCTCGCCGAGACCGAGCTGCGGCGCAAGAAGGCGTACGACGGCGCGAAGCCGGTCGACATCGTCATCAAGAAGGGCCAGAAGGTCATCGGCGACGGCGAGCTGGTGACGCCGACGCACCTGCTCGTGGTGCAGAAGATGCGCGAGCAGACCGACGGGCTCGACCTCATTCAGCTGCAGGTCGGCGGCGCGGGCGTGGTGGCCGTGGTGACGGTGGCGGTGTGGCTGTTCTTGCGCGCGGTGCGGCGCTTCAGGCCGACGCGCAAAGACGCGCTGTTCGTGGGCATGTCGCTCTTGGGGCTGCTCGGGCTCCTGCACCTGTGGGTGACGATCGCCGACGCGGTGCACGACCGGTACGAGCAGATGCCGATCGAGGCGCTGTACTACTGCTTCCCGGTGGCGGCGGGCGCGATGCTCGTGCGGTTCGTGCTGACCGAAGAGCTCGCGCTGTTCTTCGCGGTGGTGTTCTCGTGCTTGTGCGGCGTGTTGATCGGCAACTCGCTGTCGTTCGCGCTGTTCACGCTGGTGACGTCGCTGATCGCGGCTGACCGCATCGCGCGGGCGAGAGACCGCGGCGGCATCTTCAGGGCCGGAGCGTGGACGGGGGCCGCCGGCGCGGGGCTGGTGGTGTTTCTGGGGCTGGCCGAAGGTCGGGTGATGAGCGACACGCTGATCGGCGCGCTGTTCGCGCTGGGGGCGGGGGCGTTCGTGGTGCCGATGCTGGTGATGGCGCTGACGCCGCTGACCGAGGTCGCGTTCGGCTATGCGTCAGACATCAAGCTGCTCGAGCTGGCGAACCTGAACCACCCGGCGCTGAAGGAGCTGATCGTTCAGGCGCCCGGCACGTACCACCACAGCATCATCATGGGCTCGCTGGTCGAGGCGGCGGCCGAGGCGATCGGAGCGAACTCGCTGCTCGCGCGGAGCTGCGCGTACTACCACGACATCGGCAAGGGCCGGAACCCGGCGTACTTCGGCGAGAACCAGAAGGGTGAAAACCGGCACGACCAGCTGGCTCCGGCGATGAGCGCGGTGATCATCAAGCGGCACGTGACCGAGGGCATGGAGATGGCCCGCCAGTACAAGCTGCCGCGCCGGGTGTCGGCGGCGATACCCGAGCACCACGGCACGCGGCTGGTGGGGTTCTTCTTTCACAAGGCGAAGAAGGAGCAGGAAGGCAAAGAGCACCCGCAGCCCATCGACGACACGGTCTACCGGTACCCGGGGCCGAAGCCGCAGTCGCGTGAGACGGCGCTGGTGATGATCGCCGACGCGGTCGAGGCGGCGAGCCGGTCGATGCCCGAGCCGACGACGGCGAACCTGCACGCGCTGGTGCAGAAGCTCATCACCATGATCTTCGGTGAGGGGCAGCTCGACGAGTGTGACCTGACGCTGAAAGACCTGAACGTGATCACGAGCTCGTTCGTGCGCACGCTCGAGGGCATCTACCACGCGCGGCCACAGTACCCGGCGGCGGCGATCGGGTCGCCGACGAAGCCGGCGCTGACGTTGGCTCCGCCGCAGCAGAAGAAGGCGGGCAGTTAGCTGAACCGCGTCGTCGGCTCGAGCAGCGTGCGGGGGGGTGACGCGGAGCTGAGGCGGCTGAAGCGCCTCGCGCTGAAGTTCATGCGCAGGCTGGAGCTCGACGGCGTCGAGCTGTCTCTCTCATTGGTGAGCGACGCGCAGATTCGCAAGCTGAACCGAGCGTGGCGCAAGAAAGACAAGGCGACCGACGTCCTCTCGTTCCCACTTTTTTCGGGCCCTCGCCCTCGAGGCACCCCGCTGCGCGGGGGGCTTCGGTCGTCGCCGCCCGCTCCACTGGGTGACGTGGTCATCTCGTTGGAGACGGCGAGGCGCGTCGCAAAAGAGCGCAGTGTGGCGATCGCAACCGAGCTGAATCTGTATCTGGCCCACGGTCTGCTACACCTGCTGGGGCACGACCACCACCGCGTCGAAGCCCGTAAGCGCATGGCGACAGCGGAGGCGCACCTGTTGGGAACACGGGGGATGCTCACCCGGCAGTAACGCCGCACTGTCGGCACGCCGCTTGGATTCACCGAGCGGCATGACGTCGACTCTCGACCAGCTGGCTCCGGGCTTCACTGCGAAGCTCAACTTGATCACCGACCTCCTCATCATTCTCGCGGCGATGCTCGCGGCCGGCTTCGGCCCGTTCGAGATCGTGGTGCTCTCGGCCGTCGCGTTGTGGCTGGTGCTCGGCATCACGCTGCGCCACTACGACGCCTGGGCCTACGGCCGCACGGCGACGTTCGACGCCGGCATGGTGTCGATCATGATGATGGCGGTGCTGACCGGCATGATCGTGCTGGTTCGCCTGATTCCCGGGGCGCCGGCGGTGACCGAGGTCTCGGTGGTGCCGCTGGCCTGCTGGCCGCTGCTCATCGTGCTGCGGCTGATGGTGTTTCGGGCCATCTCGCGGCAAGAGGCGCCGCTCGACGACGTGCTGATTCTCGGCACGAGCTCGCTGGCGCGAAAGACGGCCGACGATCTGCGCGCGCGCGGCAAGCACAAGGTCATCGGCCACCTGCGCTTCTCTGACGAGAACGGCAAGGTCGAGCCGCTGCTCGGCGCGGTGCACGACCTCGAGAAGATTCTGCGGTCGACGCCGGTCGACGAGGTGATGATCTCGGGCAACCCGCTGCGCCAGGGCGCCGAGATGCAGGCGGCGATTCGGGTGTGTGAGCGCTTCGGAGTGCCGTTCGCGCTGCCCATCTCGGGCTTTCGCTTCGACCGCGCGCGCCCGGTGGGTGGGCGCTCGGTGGCCGACGGCTACCTGCACTACCTGAACATCGAGATGAAGCGGCACCAGCGCGCCATCAAGCGCCTGTTCGACATCGTGGCGTCGGGCGCCGCGCTGATCGTGCTGTCGCCGCTGCTGCTCGTGGTGGCGGGCATCATCAAGCTCACGAGCCGCGGCCCGGTGTTCTTCAAGCAGACGCGCTCGGGTCTGCACGGCCGGCCGTTTCAGATGCTGAAGTTCCGTTCGATGGTGGTCGACGCCGAGAAGATTCGAGAGGCGCTGGCGGCGAAGAACGAGATGAGCGGCCCGGTGTTCAAGATGAAGAACGACCCGCGCATCACGACCATCGGCCGGTTCATTCGCAAGTACTCGATCGACGAGCTGCCGCAGCTCATCAACGTGCTGAACGGCGACATGAGCATCGTGGGCCCGCGCCCGCCTCTGCCGTCGGAGGTCGCGAAGTACGAGGGTTGGCAGCGCCGCCGCCTGTCGGTGCGCCCCGGCCTGACGTGCATCTGGCAGGTGTCGGGCCGAAACCAGATCTCGTTCGAGGAGTGGATGAACCTCGACATGCAGTACATCGACCGCTGGTCGCTGACCGAAGACATCACGCTGATTCTGAAGACGGTGCCGGTGGTGCTGACGGGGCGCGGCGCGAGCTAGCTGACCGGGCAGTTCAAACGCACACGAGACTACCGGGGCCCAAACCCCCGTCCGAAGAGGGCGGGGGTTTTGTCGTACGGAGGGCTGCGAGGCGGCCGGGTCAGGTGGCGGGAGCGGTCGAGAACGCTGAATGGACATCTCGAAATGGTTCGCGCCGGCGTCGCAGCTCGTGAAGCCGGGCGGTGCAGCGCAGGTCTCGGGGCCGGTGCAAGCGACTCCCGCGCCGGCGGCGCCCGCGGCGTCGCCGAACGAGTCGATGTTCGAGGACTCGTTCGAGCCGCTCAACAAGATGGAGAAGGAGATGAAGCCGTCGGCTGTGGCCCTGGCAACGCACTCGGTGCTGAAGGCGGTCGATGCATTGATGGCGCAGGGGCGGTACGCCGAGGCGCGCGCGTTCGCAGAAGGTCTGAAGAACAGCCCATTTGCGGGAGAGCCGTTCAACGCGTGGCAGAAGTTCGAGAACACGTCGGCTCACACGGAGCAGGGCTCGAACAAGGTCACGAAGTTCAAGCACCCCGCCGACCTCACCGAGACCGTCGGGGCGCTGGCGCAGCGCAAGCTCGATCAGATCAACCAGACCGAGCGCATGTCGAACGTGCTGGGCCGCACGGTCGACCCGACGAACATCAACGAGGTGAAGGCGTACTTCGACACGATCTCGGCGAAGAACCCGCCTGCGCCGCTGAAGCCGATGACCACCGCCCAGGTGCAGCAGGAGTTCGGCGCGTACACGAAGAACTTCTACAGCGCGACGGGCGGCCTCGACTGGGATCCGAAGGACAAGGCGGCCGCCCGCGTGACGCCTGGCACGCTGAACGAGATGTTCCACGGCGACCCGCCGCACCCGCGCGATCTGACGGGTCGGGCGGCGACCGACTGTGAAGGGTTGACGTACCTCACGGCGGCCGTGTTTCAGAACAACCCCAGGTTCGACGTGAGCTTCGCCGGTGCTGCCGACCACATCTCGGCCACGGTCTTCGAGAAGGGCACCGCCGACCAGGGGTTCTCGGTGAACCTGCAGCACGAGCCCTGGGTGAACCCTCTGCAGGTCTCGAAGGAGGAGCTCGCGGCGGGTGGCAAGACCATCGAAGACAAGCAGAACCACGTCTCGGCCGGGCGCTTCGGCAACAAAAGGAAGTCGAACGGCACGTACTCCGGCAACCCCGAGGTGACCGGCCGCGACATCACCAAGGTGAACTACAAGGCGCAGTAGGGCTTTGGCCTCTACCGCTGGGAAATGGGGCTGTGCTAGGGCCGGTGCCGATGACGCAGCTGGCGAGCACCGGTTCGCACCCGAAGGCGTTGAAGTGGCTCTTCCTCACCGAGATGTGGGAGCGCTTCAGCTACTACCTGATGATCGGGATCCTCTACCTCTACCTGGTGGACTCCCAGAAGGGTGGCATGGGGATGACCGGGGGCGAGGCCTCGGCGGTCGTCGGTACGTACCTCGCGTTCGTGTACCTGACGCCGTTCATCGGCGGGCTCATCGCCGACCGCGTGCTGGGGTGCCGCAAGACAGTGATGATCGGCGGGGCGATCATGGCGCTCGGGCACCTGCTCATGGCGGCGCCGGCGCTGGTGTCGAACGACATCGCGAAGCCGGTGCTGTACGTGGCGCTGGGCTGCCTGGTCATCGGCAACGGCTGCTTCAAGCCGAACATCTCGACGCTGGTGGGCAACCTCTACGAGAAGGGCAGCCCGCTGCGCGACGCCGGGTACAACATCTTCTACATGGGCATCAACGTCGGTGCCTTCGCGTGCAACTTCGTGGCGGCGGTGGTGCGCAACAAGTACGGGTGGCACTGGGCGTTCGCGAGCGCGGGCTTCGGCATGGCGGCGGGGCTCGTCATCTTCGCGCTGTCGCAGCACACGTTCGCGCACGCCGACCCCGACCCGAAGACCCGCACCGACGTGCCGCGCGAGAGCCTGAAGCCGCTGTGGCTGCGGTGCCTGGGGCCGGCGGCGGTGGCCGGTGTGATCGGCTACCTGATCGGCGGCTCGGTGACGATCGGCTTTCTCTTCGCGTGCGGGCCGATCGTCTATTTCTTCATCTGGATCTGGCGGGGGCTGACGCAGGCCGAAGAGAAGAGCCGCACGCTGGCGCTGCTGACCATCTACGCGATCGTCATCAGCTTCTGGATGATCTTCCATCAGAACGCGACGGCGCTCTCGGAGTGGGCATCGAGCCAGACGCATCGTCTGGTGAGCCCGATCGTGAAGCCGGTCGTCGATCTCGCGCCCGACTTCGCCGAGCCGGCGCCGCCGTCGTACTACACGACCGCAGGCGCCGAGACTCCGCGGCCACGGCCCGAGCTGTTCCGCGTGGTGTCTGACGACGAGTACAAAGAGCTCAAGAACGCGAAGAAGCTCGAGGTGCAGTTCGGTGTGCCGACGCCGGTGACGCAGAAGATGTTCGACGACGTCTATGCGCGGGCCGGGGCCGAGCGCATCGACGATCACCTGAAGCTGGTCAACGCCGAGCTGTTCCAGTCGATCAACCCGGGGTGGATCATCATCATCACGCCGCTCTTCGTCGGCTTCTTCGCGTTGCTCCAGCGTCGGCGCCGCGAACCGTCGACCGCGGCGAAGATCGGGCTCGGGCTCGCCATCACCGGTGTGTCGGCGCTGGTCATGGCCGCTGCTGCGCACGGCACGAACGGCGGCGCCGACAAGGCGAGCGCGTGGTGGTTGTTCGGCACCTACGGCGTGGTCACGGTGGGTGAGCTCTGCCTGTCGCCGATGGGTCTGTCGCTCGTGAACCGCATGGCGCCGCGGCACATCAGCGCGTTCATGATGGGCGGCTGGTTTCTCGCCATCTCGTTCGGCAACAAGCTCTCGGGCGTCTTCGGCGAGCTGTACGAGAAGATGAGCGACAAGCGCGTGTTCTTCGCGCTGAATGCGCTGGCCGTCTTCGTCGCGGCGGGCGTGCTGTTCGCGGTGTTGCCGTGGCTGAAGAGGCAGATGGGAGAGGGGAAGGCGCAAGCGCAGGTTGCGCCTGAACGAGACGCCGCTGCGGCGGCGTCTCAAGGAGCTTAAGTGAGCGGGTCGGGGGCTCATCTCAAACCGGTTCCGGTCGATCTCACGGAGCTGTGCATCGCGCTCGAGAACGAGGCGCGGGGGTTCGACTGGTACCTCGACGTCGAGACCGGCGACACCGTGCTCGTGAACGCCGAATACGAGCCCCA
>JAEUJP010000573.1 GCA_016793725.1 Myxococcaceae bacterium
AGGGGCTCGTACTGTCGGCCTTGCGGGAGCACGACAGCCTCTTCGTGCCGCCGTGAGCACTACCGCTTCTTCTTCTTCGGCGCGGCCTTCTTCTTCGCTTTCGCCGCGGGCTTCTTCTTCGCTGCCGGCGCCTCGTGCGTCACCACCTCGAGGTGATGCCCGTTCACCGGGTCGACCACGAACGCCGCGTAGTACGTCGGGTGGTAGTGCTCGCGCACGCCCGGAGCCCCATCGTCTCGCGCCCCCGCCTCGAGCGCCGCCTTGTGAAACGCGTCGACCGCCTCGCGCGACCGCGCGCGAAACGCGATGTGCTGCGGCGTCGTCACCGGCGCGCCGGTCTTCAGCCACCAGTACGGCTTCTTCTCGTCGCCGAGCCCGACGAACTCCATGTATTCCATGCGCACGGCGTACCCGATCGGCGCGAGCGCCTTCTCGTAGAACGCCTTCGACGCCGGCATGTCGGCGACGGTGACGGTGAAGTGGTCGATCATGACGTGGCCTCCACGCAGCGGTTGCACAGCTCCTGCGCCCCGACCTCGGGCTTGTACGTCCAGCAGCGCGGGCACTTGTTGCCGTCGGCCTTCTTCACCTGGTGCTCTGCACCCTCGGCGAGCTCGACCTGCGACACCTTGAACAGCTCGGGCAGCAGCGCCGCGTGCTTCTCGAAGAACGCCCGCTCGCCCTTCACGCCGAGCACGAGCTTCGCCTCTTCAGACTTGCCGATGAGCTTGTCGCGCCGCGCCACCTCGAGCACCGGCAGCGCCGACTCGCGCACGCTCAAGAGCTTCACCACGTCGGCCGGAGCCTCGAGCCCCGCAGCCTTCGGGAACTCGGCGAGGAACACCGAGGGCGTGCGACGCCCCGGCAGGTACGACCACGCCTCTTCCGCCGTGAAGCTCGTCACCGGCGCGAGCATCACCAGCAGCTTCTCGGTCACCTCCCACAGCACCGTCTGCGCGCTGCGCCGCTTGAGGCCCGTCTTCTTCGACGTGTAGAGCGCGTCTTTCGAGATGTCGAAGTACACCGCCGACAGGTCGCCGGCGCAGAAGTCGACGAGCGCGTGGTACACCGTGTGGAACTGGAACTTGTCGTACGCCTCGCGCACCTTCGCCACGATGGCGTCGAGCCGGGCCCGAACCCACACGTCGAGCGGCAACAGCTTCTCGGTCGCCACCGTGTCTTTCGCCGGGTCGAAGTCGTACAGGTTCGACAGCGCGTACCGAATGGTGTTTCGAATCTTTCGGTACGCCTCGACGCGCGCCGCGAAGATGTCTTTCGAGACCGTCACGTCGCCGCTGTAGTCAGACGACGCCACCCACAGCCGCATCACCTCGGCCCCGTACTGCTTCACGATGTCGTCGCTGGGCACCACGTTGCCCTTCGACTTCGACATCGGCTCGCCCTTGCCGTCGATGAGGAAGCCGTGCGTCAGCACCGACTTGTACGGAGCGTGCCCGCGCGTCGCCACGCCCACCAGCAGCGACGAGTGAAACCACCCGCGGTGCTGGTCGGTGCCCTCGAGGTACAGGTCGACCGGCTCGGGCATCGGCGGCTTCACCGAAGAGAAGCTGCACGCCGAGTCGAACCACACGTCGAGAATGTCGGTCTCTTTCACGAACGACGTGCCGCCACACGTGCAGCTGTGGCCCTTCGGCAGGAACTCGCCGACCGGCGTCGAGTACCAGACGCCCGCGCCGCCCTTCTCGACCGCGTCGGCGACCTTGTTCATGAAGCCCTGGTCGATGAACGGCTCGTCACACTTCTCGCACCGCACGATGGGTATCGGCACGCCCCACGTGCGCTGGCGCGAGATGCACCAGTCGGGGCGGTTCTTCAGCATGCCCAAGATGCGCTGCAGGCCCCAGTCGGGCACCCACTTCACGACCTTCTCGCACTGCTCGATCGCCTGCGCCCGCAGGCCCTTCTGGTCGAGTGAGATGAACCACTGGTGCGTCGCGCGAAAGATGACCGGCTTGTGGCAGCGCCAGCAGTGCGGGTAGCTGTGCTCGAGCTTCGCGGTCTGCAAGAGCGCGCCGCCCAACATCTCGATCACGAGCGGGTTCGCGTCCCACACCTTCAGGCCGCGGAGCTTCTCGGGCACGGTGTCGTCGTACGTGCCGTCGTTCTTCACCGGGTTGTAGACGTCGAGGCCGTTCGCGATGCCGATCGCGTAGTCTTCTTGGCCGTGGCCGGGCGCCGTGTGCACGAGGCCCGTGCCCGCGTCGAGCGTCACGTGCTCGCCGAGCAGCACCGGGCACGAAGCGCCCGTGAGCGGCTGCTTGTACTTGAGCGCGGCGAGGTCGTCGCCCGACGCGTAGCCCACGATGCGCGTCGCATCGACGAGCGCCGTCGCGTCGAACGAGCTCGCGCCCATCGAGACCTTCGTCGACTTCAGGTCTTGCGGCGCCACCTGCGAGAGAAAGTGGAGCAGCAGGTCTTTCGCCACCACCACCGTGCGCTCGCCCAGGCGGTACTTCACGTACTCGAACTTCGGGTGCGCGCTCACCGCCAGGTTGGCCGGCAGCGTCCACGGAGTCGTCGTCCAGATGACCAGCGACAGCGGCTGCCCCACCACGTCGAACGCCACGTAGATCGAGGGCGAGCTGTGGTTCTCGTACTCGACCTCAGCCTCGGCCAGCGCCGTCATGTCGTTGATGCACCAGTAGACCGGCCGCTTCTTGCGGTAGAGCACGCCGGTCGCCGCGATGCGCGCGAGCTCGCGAATCTCTTGCGCCTCGTAGTCGAACGAGAGCGTGCGGTACGGCGACTCCCAGCGGCCGAGCACACCCATGCGCTTGAACTGCCCGCGCTGCACGTCGATGAACTCGAGCGCGTACTCGCGGCACTTCTCGAGAAACGCGTCGCGCGACAGGGTGCGCTTGTCGATCTTCTGCTCGCGCAGCCGCTTCTCGACCGCCTGCTCGATGGGCAGGCCGTGACAGTCCCACCCCGGCACGAAGTCGGCCTGGTAGCCCGCCAGGTTCCGGTATTTCACCACCAGGTCTTTCAGCACCTTGTTCAGCGCGTGGCCCGCGTGCAGGTTGCCGTTCGCGTACGGAGGCCCGTCGTGCAGCGTGTACTTCGGGCGCCCCTCGTTCTTCTTCACCACCTGCTCGAACAGCTTCTGTTGGTCCCACTGCTCGAGGAGCTTCGGCTCGAGCTGGCCCAGGTTGCCCTTCATGGGGAACTCGGTCTGCGGCAGGTTCAGCGTCGCTTTGAAGTCTTTGTCGGTGGCCATTTGACGTATGGGTTCGAGGTAGCACGGTCTTCATGGCCCCGCATCACCTGACATAGAGTCACGCACATGCCCTCGTTCGTGGTCGCCGCTTCGCTCGCCGCGCTGATCTGCGCGCAGGCGGGCGCGGGGGCACCCGCCCCCGGGCGCATGCCCAAGCTCGCGCCCCCGCGGCTCTGGCGCCCTCCCGCCGTGAAGCTCGTCTCGGCCGGCGAGGCCCCGCTCGCGCCGCTCCGCTATGCGCTCGTGAAGGGCGCCCAGGGCGCGCTCGACCTCGCGGCGACCGGCCGCTGGCGCGTGAAGACCAGCAACAGCGAAGCGAACACCGAGCTGCCCAACCTCTCGACTCCGTTCAGCTACGCCGTCGTCAGCCCCGGCCAGTTCTCGTTCGAGTTTCAAGAGGCGACGTCGAAGGGTGCGGGCTCAGAGAACGACAACGCCACCCAGGGCATCATCTCGGCGCTCAAGGGCGTGCGCGGCTCGGTCGAGCTCGACGCGCGCGGCCTCGCGCAGAAGTTGTCGATCATGCCCTCACCGCTCGACGCCGAGTTCTCGCAAGACTCGACCCGGGTGACCGTCGGCTCACACTACGCGCTCGAGCTCGCCCGCTCGGCGTTCATGCACGTGCTCACGCCGCTGCCCGACGAGCCCATCGGCATCGGCGGCTCGTGGCAGGTCGAGCGCCCCCAGACCCGCGGCACCGTGAGCTTCACCGAGGTCGCCACCTACACGCTCGTCTCGCGCGACGCGAAGGGCGCGAAGCTCACCGTGCGCTTCGGCGGCAAGCCCGACCCCCTCGCCGGCATTCACCCCAACCAGATGGAGCTGACGGTCTCGGGCAGCGGCGAGACCGACCTCGAATTCGCGCGGCCGTTTCCCGTCCGCATCGATGACCAGCTGCTCATTCACGCCTTGACCGGCCCCAAAGAGACCCACCAACGTGTCGAGCACGAAGGCACCGTGACCGGCCACCTTCAGCTCTCGACGAGGAAACTGCCATGACCTTCCTTCTCACCCTCATGCTGCTCACCCAGAGCAACCAGCACGGCCACCACCCCAACATGCCGAAGCAGGGCGGGCTCCCTCCGGGCCAGGGCGGCGGCGACATCGACCGCATGCCCGGTCAGGGCGGCAACGTCTCACCCGCCGAGCAGTGCCAGTTCGACTGCGCTCGCGAGATGCGCAACTGCACGATGCCCGCCGCGCCCCGCTCGCCGGGCGAGGCCAACAACGAAGACAAGCGCAAGTCGTTCATGGCCGCGTCGAAAGACTGCATGAAGAAGACGACGCCGTGTTTTCAGAAGTGCGAAAAGATGAAGGGCGCCGACAAGGCCGGCGACCAGGGCAAGGCCGAGAGCAAGAAGAACCCGAAAGAGATCGAGGTCTCGGGTGGCAATTCGAAGGGCGGCGCGCCGTGAAGCCCCTGCGGCTCAGCCTCGCCGTCGCGGTCGCGCTCTTCGCGTCACCCGCCTTCGCGAAGGCGTCGTGCCTCGAGAAGTGCTCCGACAGCCTGGTGCGCTGCTCCAACCGCTGCAACATCGACGCGAAGTGCATGAACCGGTGTCAGAACCAGCTCGACGAGTGCAACAACACCTGCGGCAAGAACGGCGACACGGCGATGCCGATGCCGAAGAAGTGCCCCGACGCGAAGGGCCGCATGATTCCCTGCGACGCCTACTCGCAGCCGACCGGCAAGACGCCGAAACCGCCGCGCTGAGTCAGCAAAGCTGACTTTGTTGCTGCTCGCTTCGCGTCGCTGATTCCAATCGGCTTCGCCGATGCTGCACGCCCATCGTCGCCGATGGGCTTCAGTCAGCAAAGCTGACTTTGTTGCTGCTCGCTTCGCGTCGCGGGCTTCAGTCAGCAAAGCTGACTTCGACCGCCGCCAGCTTGAGCGACGTGACGGTCGGCACGGTGAACCAGCCTGACTGCGCGCCGCTCACCCGGTGCGTACCCGGCGACAACAGCACGTAGCCACCGAGCGTCGGCCGCCCGTCGACCCGCACCGACGGCCCGCCGCGCACGTGCATCACCACCTGCCCCACACTCTCGCCCGCCTGCGGCTTCGGCGAGACCGTCACCTTCCACGACTGGCGCGTCGACAGGTCCGAGATGCTGAAGCGGTCGGTCGCCTCGACCACCACCGCCGCCCCCCGCGCCATGATTTTTTTCGAGCCCAGCGTCGGGCTCAGCGGGTCGGGCGGCACCTCGCTCGCGCTCCCCACCAGAACCGCCAGCTTCGTGTCGGGCCGCGACCACCTGCCCGTGCCGTTCGCCAGCAGGTCGAGCACCGGCGTCTTGCCCGGGCTGAACAGCCACGCCGGCACCTCCTGCTTCTGGCTCTCGCCCGACACGCCCACCTGGCTTCCCGTACCCGGAGCCACCACCACCCACTGCTTCGTGCCGCCCCCGCGCCCCGACGGGTCGCCCAGGTCGGGGAAGCTCCACGCGTTCGCGCGCCCACCGCTGCCGCCCACCGTCAGCGGCCCCGCCCCCGTCACCGTGCCGCTCGTGCCCGGCAGCGTCGGCGCCGTATCGAGCGACACCTGGTGGTGCGACGTCAGCATGAACGTCACCGGCGCCACCTCGGCGTCGTATGCCACCTCGGGCACCCTCTCTTCGACCTTCGCCGCCACCGGCGCCGTCTCGTCGTCGGCGCCCGGCTCTTCACCCGCCCCCGCCGCGCCCGGTATCTGCGGCGGCTCGTCACCCGGCCTCGGCACCGCAGGCACCGCCGGAGCGTCACCGCTGATCGGCTTCATGCGCATCGCCTCGGCCACCCGCCGGTTGCGCGCATCGTCGCTCTCGTTTTCGCCCGGGTCTTTCGTCGACGTCAGCACCACCACCCCGGCGAGCAGCGCGAGCGCACCCGCCCCGGCGAGCGCCGCGTACAGCTTCATCTTCGGCGACCACGGCGGCACCGGCGGCTGCTCGACCCTCGGCATCGAGCCGCCCGTCGCGCGGCGGCGGCTCGACCCCTCGCGCCGCGAGTCGATGGTCGCGTACTCGGCGCCTCCCGACCGCGCCTCGCCGCTCATCACCTCGCCCGTCACCGTCGGCTTCGGCCCCGGCCGCCACTGCTCGATGAGGTCGGTGAAGCCCGCCCGCAGGTCGGGCGACTCGCCACGCTTCTTCAGGTCTTCCTGGTACAGCCAGCGCACCCAGTCGCGAATCCAGTGCACTCCCGCCCTCGGCGCCATGTGCACGACACACGTCGAGAGCGCCTCGACGAGCTCGAGCGTCGTCTGAAAGCGGTTCTCTTTGCGTGTCGCCATCATCGTCTCGATGACCGTCGCGAGATCATCGGGCACGCCCGGGTTCGCCACCCGCAGCGGCACGTACTCGCCCTTCTGCACCTGCTGCAGCACCTTCAAGCCCGGGCCGTCGAACGCCTTCACCCCCGTCACGAGCCGGTACAGCACCACCCCCAGCGCGTAGATGTCGGTGCGAAAGTCGACCTTCTCGCCGGCTGCCTGCTCGGGCGAGAAGTAGATGTACTTGCCCTTGATGACGCCAGCCTCGGTCTCGGCGCGGCCCTCGAGCATCGACTTCGCCACGCCGAAGTCGACGAGCTTCGTCTCGCCGTTGATGCCCACGATGATGTTGTCGGGCGAGATGTCGCGGTGAACGATGTTGAGCGGCC
>JAEUJP010000630.1 GCA_016793725.1 Myxococcaceae bacterium
CTGTACTTCTCGTCGTCGCCGGGCTGCACGGGCTCGAGCCGCGTGCGCCGCATCAGCCCGGCCGGCATGACCTCGCTGGTCGTGGGCAACGGCTCGAACTCGAGCACGGCCGACGACGGGGGTGTGCTGGCGGCGACGGCCTCGGTGAACAACCCGATCTCGATCGCCATCGACGGGCACGAGAACGTGTACATCGCCGAGTTCGACTCGAGCCGCATCAAGCGCGTCAACGCCGACGGCGGGCTCTTGGTGAACTTCGCGGGCACGGGCTCGAACGGCACGGCGGGTGAGAACGTGCCGGCGACGGCGGGGCAGATCGGGCAGCCGCGCAGCATCATGCTCGACCCCGACGGCGGCCTCGTCATCTCGTCGTTCGGGCAGTACCGGCTGCGGCGCGTCGACCCCATGGGCAACATCTCGACGCTGGCGGGCACGACGAGCGGGCTGGTGGCGGCCGACGAGCTGCCGGCGACGATGGGGCGCATCGGGCGGCCAGGCGGGCTCGCGGTGGGCGCGAACGGGCAGACGTACTTCACGACGTACTCCGACACGGGGGCTGCTCCGAACAGCATCAAGCGCATCGACGGGGCGGGCATCGTCAAGGCGGTGCTGGGCCCGGCGCCGCTCGCGACGACGGCGACCGATGCGTTCATCTTTCGCCCGTACGGCGTGGCGGTCGACGGCACGGGCAACTGGTTCGTGTCTGACCGTGAGAACGACCGCATCTACAAGATCGACACGACGGGCGCGTTCAGCGTCTACGCGGGCACCGGCGTGCGCGGCAACGCCGGCGACGGCGCGCTGGCGAAAGACGCGCTCATCTCGGCGCCCGAGGCGATGGTGTTCGACAACGGCGACCTCTATTTCACCGACAGCGGCAACGCGCGGGTGCGCAAGATCGACGCGGGCGGCATCATCTCGACGGTGGCAGGCGGCGGCGCCACACCGGCCGGCTGCTCGACCATGAGCAACACGCCGAGCGCGCCGCCGTCAGGCGCGGGGCCCGGGTACAACTGCTTCGGCGACGACTACTTCGCGTCGAGCGCGGTGCTGGTGAGCCCGCGCGGGCTCTTGAAGGTGGGCAGCCTGCTGTACGTCAGCGAGTACGAGACGGCGACCGGCACCGCCACCTTCCGCGGCAGCCGGGTGCGGCGCGTGAACCTGCAGACGAACACCATCACCACCGTTGCGGGCTCGACCGACTTTCGCGGGCCGACGAACGGCAACACGGGCGACAACGGCCCGGCGACGTCGGCGCTGCTGTACCAGCCGGTGGGGCTCGCGCTCGACCCCGACGGCGATCTCGTCATCGCCGACTCGGGCAACCGGCGCCTGCGCGTCGTGAACCTGGTGAGCGCGCCGGTCGGCAACATTCGTGCGTACGCGGGCACGGGCGCGTCGAGCTCGACGGGCAACGGCGGCCCGGCGGCGATCGCGACGTTTCGAAGGCCGTGGGGGCTGGCCTTCGACGCGGCGGGCTCGCTGTACGTGACCGACTTCGACGGCCACAACGTTCGCCGCATCGACCCGGCCGGCATCATCACGCCGGTCGCGGGCGCCCAGGGCTGCTCGCCTGCTTGCGCGTTCGGCTTCACGGGCGACGGCGCCGCCGCGAGAGACTCGACGCTCACGAACCCGACGGGCATCGCCGTGGCGCCGTCGGGCGCGGTGCTCGTCGGTGACTCGTTCAACGAGCGCGTGCGCGCGATAGGGCCCTGAGGTTTCGCTTGGAGCAGATCGGCCGCTACAGCATCGATCGCCTGCTCGCCCGTGGCGGCATGGCCGAGGTGTTCGCCGGCAAGGCGGTCGGCCCTGGCGGCTTTCAGAAGAGCGTCGTCATCAAGCGCATTCTGCCGGAGCTCGCCGAAGACCCGGCCTTCGTCGAGATGTTCCTCTCGGAGGCGCGGCTCGCGGCGCAGCTGAACCACCCGAACGTGGTGCAGGTGTTCGACTTCGGAGTGAACGACGGCCAGTACTACCTCGCGATGGAATACGTGCGCGGCCAGACCCTGCGTGCGCTGCTGAAGCACTACGTGACGAAGCAGCAGGCGCTGCCGGCGCACGTCGCGGCTCGCATCGCCTGTGGCGTCTGTGAAGGGCTGCAGTACGCGCACGACCTCGCCGACGACGACGGGCAGCCGCTGAACATCGTTCACCGCGACGTCGCGCCCGACAACGTGATGGTGACGAGCTCGGGCGTGCCGAAGCTCGTCGACTTCGGCGTGGCGAAGGCCGTCTCGAACACGCACCGCAGCGTCGCCGGCACGGTGAAGGGCAAGTACGCGTACATGAGCCCCGAGCTGGTGCGCGGGCTCGAGGCCGACCGGCAGGTCGACGTGTACGCGCTCGGCGTGACGCTGTTCGAGCTGGTGACGGCGCGGCGCCCGTTCAAGGCCGACACCGAGCTCGCGCTGGTGCAGCTGATCGTGGCGGGCGACACGCCGCTCGCGCACGTGGTGAACCCGGCGGTGCCCGAGGCCTTGTCGAGAATCATCGCGCTCGCGATGCACCCGACGAAGGCCGAGCGGTACCCCGACGCGAGGTCGCTGCAGAAGGCGCTCGAGGGCTGGCTCTCGTCGACCGGCGAGCAGGTGAGCAGCGCAGACCTCGCCGGGCTCGTCGACGAGGTGACGCGCGCCCGGCGCGGCGCCGCGACGAACAGCGGTGAGGCCTCGGGGCCGAAGTCGGGTACACCCGTGTCGGCAAAGTCGGGGCAGGCGCCCGTGCTGGGCCTGTCGAGCATCGGGGTCGACTCGCGCACGTCGACGGCGGTGGTGCTCGCCGAGGTCGACGTCGACTTCGACGCGCCCGAGCCGGCGCGGGCTGTTCCGGCTTCGCGGCCTCCCGTCGTGCTGCTCGGGGTACTGGGCGTGACGTTGCTCGCGCTCGGGGGCACGGCGGCGGCCTTGTTCGTTCGGCGTGAGCCTGCGCCGGCGCCGCAGCTGCTCGTGGTCGAGAAGCCTGCGCCTGCGCCGGCTCCGGTCGAGCCGGCTCCGGTCGAGCCTGCTCCGGTCGAGCCGGCTCCGGTTCCTGCGGTCGAGCCTGCTCCGGTCGCGGTGCCTGAGCCGGTGGCCGCGCCGGCCCCGAAGCCCAAGGTCACGTCGCCCGCGGCCTCGGGTGAAGACGGCTACCTCACGCTGCGCACCGACCCCTGGTGCGACGTGTACCTCGGCGCCGAGAAGCTCGGCACCACGCCGCTCATTCGCGCTCCGATTCCCTCGGGCAAGAAGTCGCTCCTGCTCAAGAACGAGAAGGTCGGCTTCACGAAGAAGCTCACCCTCACCATCGAGCCCGGCAGGGAGCTGAAGCAGGCCGTCGTGGTCGAGCAGGGCGCGCTCGAGATCGCCGCGCCTGCCGGCGTCGAGGTCTGGCTCGATGGCGCGCGCGTCGGCACCACGCCGCTCGGCGCGCTCGACGTCGTCGAGGGCAGGCACGTCGTGCGCCTCGGCGCCGTCTCGAAGACGGTGAAGGTGAGGGGCGGCCAGACCGAGAAGGTCGCGCCCTGAAGTGGTTCTGGCGCGTGGTCTTCGGCCTCGTTCTGCTCGCGACGCCGGGCGTGGTCTTCGAGCAGTGGGCCGAGGGCAGAGACTTCGAGCGCTATACGCCTCCGGGCAAGCTCTACGACGTCGGTGATCACAAGCTGCACCTGCGCTGCGAAGGCGTGGGCTCGCCGACCGTGATTCTCGAGGCGAGCGGGCTCGGCAGCGCGCTGTCGTTCGACGAGGTGCTGCCGCTGCTCGCGAAGCGCACCCGGGTCTGTGCGTACGACCGCGCGGGCATGGGCTTCTCAGAACGGGCCGGCCGGGCGCTCACCTCGAAGGCGCTCGCCGAAGAGCTCGAGGGGCTGCTCGCCGCCGCGAAGGTCGAGCCGCCGTACGTGCTCGCCGGCGCGAGCATCGGCGGCCTCACCGTCGAGATGTTCGCCCGGCGAAACCCGCAGGCCGTCGCCGGGCTGGTCT
>JAEUJP010000632.1 GCA_016793725.1 Myxococcaceae bacterium
GGCTCGCTCGGCGCCCGGGTCGGCCCCGACCTTCCTGACGAGTCGCTTGCGCGTGTCGTCGATGCGCCGGTTCAGCCCGGCGAGGCGGTCGTCGGCCGAGGCTCCACCGAAGCGCACGACGCGCGTTTGACCGCTGAACACTGCAGACGTCGAGCAGCTGGAGCCCGCGAGCACGGCGGCCAACAGCAGCGGCGGGCGAGATGGGAACATGGGCCGCCGCTGTGCACCGGGCGTACCCAAGCCTGCGCGCGAGACGTCGCGCGGCGTTGCGCCGCCAGGGCAGTCGGGTCGACACGACGGCCGTCGGCTCGTGCCGACGCTTCGCCGGCGCCGTCACACGCCGTACGGTGACCAGCCCACCACGTGAGGGCCCCGAAACACCTCAGGGCCCTTGCGGGTGACGAACCGGTTCGCGAGCGTCGTGTCGAGCGCGTCGAGGTCGGGGTGTGGCTGCGAGCTGAAGCGCGCGAGCGTGACGCGCCGCCCGCTGCGGTAGTCGACCGTCAGTACGACCGGCGTCGCGTCTGGCACCGGGGCCGCGACCGAGGGCTGAATCGCGGTGAGCCGAACCAACGAGAGCTCGGCCTTGAGCACCTCGAGGTCCGAGTCTTCGAGCGCGATGCGGTACCGGCGCTCTTCACGAAAGCCGCGCTCGACGTCGACCCAGGTGAGCTCTCGCTGATCGAGCTCGAAGTGCAGCGCGATGCCGCCCCACAGCGGCGACACCGCCACGTGTGCGCCGCGAACGACCTCACTCACCTAGGTGACCATGCCGAACAGACCGCCGCCCACGAGCGACATGCCACCGTCGAGGGTGAACACCGAGCCGGTGGCGTACGCGCCCGCCTCACTCGCGAGAAACAGCGCCAGCTGCGCCACTTCGTCTTTGCGACCGAAGCGCTGCAGCGGCAGGTGGCCCTCGAGCTTCTTGCGCGACTCACCCTCGGGGGCGAGCCTGTCCATCCCCTCGGTTTCGGCGATCGGCCCCGGCGCGATCGAGTTCACCCTCACGCCCGCCGGCCCCCACTCGAGCGCCAGCGTCTTCGTCAGCATGTCGACGCCCGCCTTCGCCGCGCAGACGTGCGCCTGCATCGGCATCGGCACCCACGCCTGCGGCGCCGAGATGTTCAGCACACACGCGCCCGGCTTCTTCAGGCGCTCGAACGCCGCGCGGCACGCGTTGAACGTGCCCAGCACGTCGATCTCGAGCACCGCCTTGAACCCGCCGCTCGACATCAGCACCGCCGGCGAGGGGAAGTTGCCCGCCGCGCCGCACACCAGCACGTCGAGCTCGCCGACCTCGCCCATCGCCGCGTCGAGCGTTCGGTACTCGCGCACGTCGGCCGCGTGACCCGTCGCCGCGATGCCCTTCGCCTTCAGGCCCTCGACCGCCGCGTTGAGCTTCTCGACGTTGCGCCCGTTGATCGCCACGCGCGCCCCCGCTTCGCCGAACGCCTCGGCGATGCGCAGGTTGATGCCGCTCGAGCCGCCGGTGACGAAGACGGTCTTGCCTTCGAACAGCTTCGGCTTGAAGACGCTCACCTGCCGGCGCCGCTCGCGCCCTTGAGGAAGAGCATCGACACACCCTTCAGCACGACCTCGAGCGGCAGCATCGGGTTCGCACACCAGGCCATCATCGCGGCGAGCGAGTTCGACAGGTAGAAGTCGGCGAGCACCTCGGGCGGTAGCACGTCAGACAGCTCACCGCGCTCGGCCGCCGCCACGAACGACTTCGACAGCACGTCGCGCACGACGACGCCCTCACGATCCAAGATGAGGGGCGTCGCGCGCAGCGCCACCGCCGCCACGTCGGGCAACAACTTCGCGTCTTGCGCCCAGAACGCCGCCATCTCACCCGACAGCGTCTCGAGCGTCGTCTCGAGCGGAGCGTCTTTCGGAATTTCGAGCAGCTTCGCCACCATCGGCTTCTGCGACTCGCGCAAGAGCTCGAGCAGCACGTCGTCTTTGGTCGGGAAGTGAAAGTAGAACGCGCCGCGGCTCACTTCGCTCTTCTGAGCGATGTCTTCGATGCGGCACTGCGCCACACCGTCACGCCGGAAGATCTCGAGGGCCGCCAGGTAGATTCGCCGGCGCGTCTCTTCGCGTTGTTTGTCTCTCACAGGTGCTGCACCATAACAAAGGTGTGCACCCTCGCCCTGGCGTTTCGAAAGACCGCAGGCCTGCCCGTCGTCGTCGCCGCCAATCGCGACGAAGCGCTCGATCGCCCCGCCGTCGGCCCGTTCGTCTGGCCGCGCGGCTTTCTCGCGCCCCGCGATGAGCGCGCCGGAGGCACCTGGCTCGGCCTCACCCGCTCGGGCCTCTTCCTCGGCGTCACCAACCGCTTTCCCACCCTGCGCGACGCCGCCCGCGAGTCACGCGGCGCGCTCGTCGCCGAGCTGCTCGAGGCCCCCGACGCCCGCACGCTCCACCAGCGGGCAGGTCGCATCGCCGCGCTTCGCTACAACGCGTTTCACCTGATGTACGCCGACGCGCGCGACGCGTTCATCACCTGGAGCGACGGCGAGGAGCTCACCCAGCTCGTGCTCGAGCCCGGCCTGCACGTCGTCACCGAGCGCAGCTTCGGCGGTGACGAGACCTCGCGCGTCGACGCCGTGCGCAGGGCCTGGCCAGAAGAGCCCACCCCCGAGGCGCTGCAGCGCACGCTGCGGCTGCCCGAGACGTACATGTTCTTCCCCGACTTCAACTACGGCACGCGCTCGTCGATGGTGCTGCTCTCGGGGGGCCCTGCGCCCGCGCGCCTGTTCTGGGCCGAGGGGCAGCCGCCCACGCCGCCCCCCTTCGTCGAGCGGCCCGAGCTGATTGCTGCGCTACAGTGACGGCACCATGGCCGACTCTGCCGACGAGCTGATTCTGAAGATGCAGCACCTCGAGGCGCAGGCGCGCGCCACGCAAGAGGCGAAGGCCGCGCGCGGCGGGCTCGAGCGGCTCAAGGGGCAGGCGCAGAAGCTCGCGTGGAAGACGCAGGCCGAGGTCGACGCGCTCGAGAAGGTGCGCGACGAGGGCGAGGCGCGCCTCGAAGAGCTCAAGAAAGACGGTGTTCAGTCTCACGAGGCGCAAGAGTACGTGAAGGTGAAGGCCGCCATCGACGACGCCGCGAAGCGCCTCGTGCGCGCGCGCGCCCAGCTCAACTTCGCGCTCGACCGCATGGGCGACGTCGAGCGGCGCGAGTACCAGGCGTTTCACGCCGAGGTGCGCGCCGAGACGCACGGGCAGCTCGCCGAAGACCCGACGTTCAAGGGGTCGGCTTGATCGCCACCTTCTCGATGAGGCACTTCTCTTCGCTGCACACGCTGAACGCGAGCGTGCCCGCCACGTTCGGAAACGCGACCACCGCCGTGCAGCTGAACCCGCCGCCCGACTCGCACGCCGTCTTCGTCACCACGTCTTTCAGCTGAAGCCGCTCGCCGCCCTCGGGCTGAAAGCTCACCGGGTACTCGTCGTTCACGTGGTACCCGCTCGCCGTCTTCACCGTGACGCGCTGCTGCTCACCGTCGCGCGAGGCCGCCAGCGTGTAGGGCGCTCCGGGCAGCGCCGTCGGCGCCGCCTCCTTCTTGCAACCCGCCGCCGCCAGCAGCAGCAGCGCGCCGGCTACTTGTATTTGACGCTGCACCCGTACGCCTTCGTCTCAGGGGTGGTCACCGGCTTGCCCGCCGCCACTTCGTCGAGCGCGGTCTCGACGTAGCTCACGAGCTTGCCGCCCTCGGGGCTCTTGCCCTCACCGTCGGGCGAGTTGTCGATCGCGCCGCGGTAGGCGAGCTTGCCGGCCTTGTCGATCACGAACATGTGCGGCGTGTTCGTCGCCCCGTACAGCTTGCCGACCGTGCCCTCGGCGTCGATGAGCACCGGGTGCGACGCCCCGAAGCCCTTCAGCCCTTCGCGGCTCTTCTCGGCCCCCGCTCCCTGCTTGCCCGGAGCGCCCGAGTTCACCGCCAGCCACACCACCCCTCTATCGGTCGCTCTTTTCGCCGCCGTCACCAGCGAGCCCTTCGTGTGCGACGCCTTCACGAACGGGCACTCGGGGTTGAACCACTCGAGCACGACCACTTTGCCCTTGAAGTCCGACAGCTTCACCGGCTTGCCGTCGAGGTCGGGCAGTGAAAACTCGGGCGCTGCAGCGCCAACTTTTGCCGGCGTTTGATCGGCCAAGGCCGCTGCGGGTACGAAGAGGGCCAACAGGAGCAGGGAGCGCATATGCGGCCCTGTTAACCAGAGCGCCTCTTCGATTTGCGACTTTTTTCGACCGCGGTGTCTTCATCTCCATGCCCACTCGCCTGACGCTGTTCGCGATCGTCGGTCTCGCGTCCGGCTGCGCCCCGACGCCGCGTGAAGTGCCCGACCCCAGCCTCGACGGGCCGAAGACCTGGTCGGGCGTCATCGGGCCCCTGGTCGCCACCCGCTGCGGCATCTGCCACCGCGGCGGCGACATCGCGCCGTTTCCCCTCGAGCTCTACGCCCAGGTGAAGCTGATGGGCCCGTCGGTGCTCGCCGCGGTCGAGACGAGGTCGATGCCTCCGTTTCCCCCCGAGCAGAGCGACGAGAGCGGCTGCCCGCGCGTCGACGACATTCGCCGCATGAGCGACGCCGAGCGCGAGGTGCTCATCGCCTGGCTGAAAGACGGCATGCCCGAAGGTGAGCCCGGTAAAGAGCCCACCATTCCCACCAACGAGCCGCTCGGCCCGCCGAGCGACCAGTGGCAGATGTCGGAAGAATACGTGTCGGCCTCCGACGCGCCCGACGACTACCGCTGCATCATCATCGACCCGAAGGTCGTGACCTCGATTCCCGTCGGCGCCGTCTCGGTCAAGCCCGGCAACCGCAAGGTCGTGCACCACTCGGCCGTGTATCTGGTGCCTCCCGAGCAGGCGAACATCGTGCGCAGGCTCGACGCCGACGAGCCCGGCCCGGGCTACACCTGCTTCGGCGGCGTCGGCGTCGCCGAGGCGTACCCCACCGGCATCTGGGTGCCCGGCAACGACGCACCGCTGGTGCCTCCGCACGGCGGCGTCGGCTACTACCTGCTGCCCGGCTGGGTCTTCGTCGTGCAGCAGCACTACAACTACTCGGGCGGCAAGTCGCCCGACCGCTCGACCGTCGTGCTGTGGCGGGCGAACACGTTCTTGAGCGAGGTGCCGCACTCGCTCGTGACCGGCACGCTCGACTTCTCGATTCCCCCGATGGCGATGGGGCACACGGTGAGCTCCGACGCGATCATCGTGCCTGGGGGGCAGACGGCTGCGGTGTGGAACGAGGCGAACGAGGGCAGGGTGTACTCGGTGTGGGCCCATCAACATCAGCTCGGCAGGTCGTTCTCGATGGAGCTCGTGCGGCCCGACGGCTCGACCCAATGCCTGCTCAAAATTCCCCGGTGGGACTTCAACTGGCAGAGCATCTATCGGCTGAAGTCGTTCGTCGACGTGAAGCCCGGCGACAAGGTGCGCACCACCTGCACGTGGGACAACCCCCGCACCAGCGAAGTGCACTACGGCGAGGGCACCGCAGACGAGATGTGCCTCGGCTCGCTCGCGCTGCTGAAGTAGCTCAGGGCACCGGCGGCGGCTGAGGTACGGCCACCTGCCTCGACGTCTTCAGCGCGAACAGGCTGTCGAGCTCGCCCAGCCGTGCGTTGATCGCAACCCACCGGTCGATGCGGCCCATCAGCCAGACGAGGCCGAACGTCAAGAGAGCGCCGCCGAGCAGCGCGACGCCGCCGCCCGCGTAGCAGAGCCGCTCGCTGCCATTCCAGCTGCTGCAGTCGCGGTTGTTCGTTGCGAGCGCCCCGCCGATCATGCCGAGGCCGCCCGCGAACAGCGTCAACCCGCCCACCGTGGCCAGCACCGGCCCCGCGAACGTGCCGCGCTCTTCGAGCAGGTCGCGCTTCTTCTCGAGCAGCTTCTCGGCCGGCAGCTCCGAGTACTTTTCGTTCGGGTCATATTTCAGTCGGCCGTCGGCAGTTCCGGGTGCTTCGCCCCGCGGTGACGCTGACGCGTCACTGCTTCCGCCGGCCGACGACGCGAGCAGCTGTAGAACGATGAGCGAGATCATGACCTGGCCAGCTGCCGCAGCACGTACTGAAGAATGCCGCCGTGCCGGTAGTAGTCGAGCTCGTTCGGGGTATCGATGCGCGTCACCACCGTGAACGACGTGTCGCCCGCCTTCACCGTCAACTTCTTCATCGGCGTCAGGTCGGTCGCGATGCCGGTCAGCGTGAACACCTCTTTACCGGTGAGCCCCAGCGACTTCGCGTCTTCGCCCGGCATGAACTGCAGCGGCAGCACGCCCATGCCGACCAGGTTGCTGCGGTGAATGCGCTCGAAGCTCTTCGCGATGACGGCCTTCACCCCGAGCAGCATCGTGCCCTTCGCGGCCCAGTCGCGCGACGAGCCGGTGCCGTACTCGGCGCCCGCGAGAATGACGAGCGGCACGCCGTCTTTCTGGTAGCGCATCGACGCGTCGTAGATCGACTGTTGCTCACCGCTCGGCTGGTGCACCGTCACGCCGCCTTCGACGCCCGGCACCAGCAGGTTCTTGAGGCGAATGTTCGCGAACGTGCCGCGCATCATCACCTCGTGGTTGCCGCGCCGCGCGCCGAACGAGTTGAAGTCGGCCGGCTTCACGCCCTGCTCGGTGAGGTACTTCGCCGCCGGGCCCTTCTTGTCGATGTCGCCCGCCGGCGAGATGTGGTCGGTCGTGATGGAGTCACCGAGCAGCGCCAGCACCCGCGCCTCATGAATGTCTTTCAGCGCCCCCGGCTCTTTGGGGATGCCGTCGAAGAACGGCGGCTTGCGCACGTAGGTCGACTTCGGGTCCCACGCGAACGTCGTGCCCTCGGCCACCTTCAGCGCCTGCCACTGAGGGTCGCCCTTCAGCACGTCGGCGTACCGCTTCTTGAACTGCTCGGGCTTCACGTACGAGCGCATCGCCTGCGCGATCTCTTCGTTCGAAGGCCAGATGTCTTTGAGCATCACCGCGTTGCCCGCGCGGTCGTGGCCGATGGGCTCTGCGTTCGCGTCCCAATCGACGTGGCCTTTGAGCGCGTACGCCACCACCAGCGGGGGCGACGCCAGGTAGTTCATGCGCACGTGCGGGTGCACGCGGCCCGGGAAGTTGCGGTTGCCCGAGATGACCGCCGCCGCCGCCAGCTTGCCGCCCACGATCGCCTCGGTCACCTTCTCGGGCAGCGGGCCCGAGTTGCCGATGCACGTCGTGCAGCCGTAGCCCGCGATGTGAAAGCCCAGCCCCTCGAGGTACGGCATCAGCCCCGACTCGTTCAGGTAGTCGGTCACCACCTGCGAGCCCGGCGCCAGCGACGTCTTCACCCAGGGCCGCACCATCAGCCCCTTCTCGATCGCCTTCTTCGCGAGCAGGCCCGCGCCGATCAGCACCGACGGGTTCGACGTGTTCGTGCACGACGTGATCGACGCGATGACCACGCTGCCGTCGGTGAGCTTGTACTCGATGGGGCCGTCGACGACCGTCGTCGGCTTGCCGGTCTTCTCGATCGCCGCGAACGACGTCTTCATGTCGGCGAGCGCGACGCGATCTTGCGGGCGCTCGGGCCCGGCCAGCGACGGCACCACCGTACCCAGGTCGAGCTCGATGCTCTCGGTGAACTGGGGCTCGGCGCTGCCGCGAAACAGGCCCTGCTCTCTGGCGTACGCCTCGACCAGCGCCACCGCCTCGGGGCTTCGGCCCGTGAACTTCAGGTAGGTCAACGTCTCGTCGTCGACGGGGAAAAAGCCGATGGTCGCGCCGTACTCGGGCGCCATGTTCGCGATGGTCGCGCGGTCGGTCAGCTGCAGCGCGCCCACGCCGGGGCCGTAGAACTCGACGAACTTGCCGACCACCCCCTTCTTGCGCAGCATCTGCGTGACCGTGAGCACCACGTCGGTCGCCGTCGCGCCCGCGGGCAGCGCGCCCGTCAGCTTGAAGCCGACGACGTGCGGTATCAGCATCGTGATGGGCTGGCCCAGCATCGCCGCCTCGGCCTCGATGCCGCCCACGCCCCAGCCGACCACGCCGAGCCCGTTGATCATGGTGGTGTGCGAGTCGGTGCCCACCAGCGTGTCGGGGTAGGCGCTGCCGTCGGGCGCCTTGAACACCGCCTGGCCCAGGTACTCGAGGTTCACCTGGTGGCAGATGCCCGTGCCCGGCGGCACCGCGCGGAAGTTCTTGAACGCCTTCTGGCCCCACTTCAAGAACGCGTAGCGCTCGGTGTTGCGCTCGAACTCGAGGTCGACGTTCTGTTGCAGCGCCGCCTTCGTGCCGAACTTGTCGATCTGCACCGAGTGGTCGATGACCAGGTCGAGCGGGCAGAGCGGGTTGATGCGGTCGGCCTTGCCGCCCATCGACGCCAGCGCCTCGCGCATCGCCGCGAGGTCGACGACGCACGGCACGCCGGTGAAGTCTTGCAGCAGCACGCGCGCGGGCGTGAACGAGATCTCGGTGTCGGGCGTGCCCTTGAGCAGCGCGTCGACGAGCTCTTTTTTCACCACGCGGCCGTCTTCGAAGCGCAGCAGGTTCTCGAGCAGCACCTTCAGGCTGAAGGGCAGCTTCGCCACCTCGGGCCGCTGCTTCGCCAGCTCGGCGAGAGAGAAGATGTCGTACGGCACGCCGCCGACGTTGAGCTTCTTGCGCGTCTTGAACGAGTCGAGTTGGGCCATGGCCGCCCCTTATTCCGCCAAGCCCCCTCTCGCGCAACAGTGAACCTCCAGTCGAAGTGCACCCACGACCCATCGCAGCCCGCAACGAAGCAGCGCGAAGTGTATCGGCCTTACGGCTAGATGCCGAAGTACTCGCGCATCTGCTCGGCGCGATAGGGGCAGGGCTGGTCGCGCTTGGGGAAAAACTCGTTCACGTGCTCGAGCGTCGACCGCGCCGCTTCGTACTGCTTGTTGTTGTACGCGCTCTGCGCCTCGAGCAGCAGCTGGCTGCAGAGCCGATCGAGCGACACCTGCGCCTCGCGCATCTTGTCGCGCGAGACCGTGTACTCAATCGGCTTCGAGCCCTCGAGCGACTCGAGCGTCAGCCACGACTCGCGAAACGCGCGCCACGCCTTGTAGAGGTTCTCGGCGCCGACCTGGCGCCTGTCCCAGAAGTCTTGGCCGCGGCGCATGTTGTCTTGCGCCCCTCGAATCAGCTCGTCGCGCCCCAGCTCGGGCAGCGGGAAGACCTCGACCCAGATGTTCCAGATGCGCCAGGTCTCATTGCCCGGCGGGTTCTTCGTGTTGTCGAACGCGATCTTGTTGTTCTTGTTGCGCAGCAGCACGCTCGCGGGAATCAGCGCCTCGTTGCTCCGCTCGTTCACGGCCAGCGTGTCGGGCGGCACGAAGCCCACGCTCGTGCTGTTCACGCTGATCTCGACCTCGTTCGCCGAGATGTCGCGCGCCTGAAAGTGCAGCACCACGACCATCTTCACCGGCGACTTGTATTCGAAGTCGAACACCTTCTGATCGGCGCGCTCGTAGTCGACACCTTCACCCAGGCCGAACGAGCCTTCGATCGGCTGGTTCGCGACCAGGTCGTTCGACTCGGCCTTGAGCTCTTTCTTCTCTTCCGGGGGAAAGGCGAGCAGGTACGCGCCCGTCAAGAGGCCCAGCAGCACCACCGCCGAGCCGCCCGCCATCACCGACCGCTTCACCGTGTTCGCTTCGGCCCAGAGAATCTTGAGCGACGCGAGCGGCCCCGCCGTGCGCTTGATGCGCGCCCGCTCGGCCGCCGACAGCCGCTGCGGTGCAGCGCCGCCGCGCTCGGGAGCCGGGCTGCGATCGAGCCGGTCGTTCGAGCCCGTGTTGCCGCTGCGCCGCGTCGCCGGAGCCAGCGCCGGGTTCGAGTTGCCCGTCGTGCCAGACCTCAGCGCCTTTGCGCCCGGCTGGCTGCGTCGCTGGCTGTCTTTCACCGCCTGAATCGTTCGCGTGTGCGAGCGCGACAGCGCCGCCAGCTGCTCTTCGCCCGCGCCCTCGGGCGCCAGCGCCGCGCCCTTGCCCTTCGTGCGCCGCGCCGCCACGTCTTGCGCCGACACGATGCGCGTGCTGTTCGCCGGCTCTTCGCCGAGCGCGCCCGAGTCGGTGCTGTCTTCGGTCAGCGACAGCCCCGCGAAGTTGAACACCACCGGCCCCAGCGAGATGGCGTCACCGTCGGCCAGCTGCTTCTTCTTGATGATCGCGCCGTTGACCTTGGTGCCGTTCGAGCTGCCCATGTCTTCGACGAAGTAGCTCGTGTCGGTCGGCGAGCTGCCCTCGCTGAAGATGCGCGCGTGCTTGCGCGACACACCGGGGTCGTACAGCACGACGTCACAATCGGACGTTCGGCCGATGAGCACGGACTCTTGTTCGAAGACGAATTCGCGTCCGGCTTCTTTGCCTTCTGCGATGACCAGCTGGAAAGCCATGAGAAGGATCAGGAATTTAGCGACGCACGATGTAGGCCTACAAGTGGCATTGTTCTACGCGCCCGTCACCTTGATGGCTTCTGCCGCCGAGTGCACGGCTTTTCGCGCCCACTCGGGTTCTTGCACCCACGCGTCGCCGCCGAACGACAGCACCCACTGCGTCAGCCAACGCTCTGAATCGCCAGGTACCTTCACCTCGAGCACGCCGCCCTCGAGCCACTTCACCTCGCTGCCGAACCGTTCGGCCACGTACGGAGCCGCCGCGGCGTTGAACCGCACCCGCACCTCGTCGGCCTTCGCCGTCAGCCCCGGCATCGGCTGCGCCTTCTGATCTGCCGGCGGCGTGAAGCGTGATTCCGACAGCTCCAGCCCCCGAATGCGATCGAGTCGAAACAGCCGCTCGTCGTTGCGCGTGAGGCAGTGCCCCTGCAGGTACCACTGGCCGCGGTGGCTGAAGAGCTCGTGCGGCTGCACGCGGCGCTTCTCGGTCTGGTTGCGGCCCTGCGTGAAGTAGTCGAGCTCGACCTCTCGGCGCTCGACGATCGCCTGGCTCAGCGCCGCAAGCCCCACCGGGGCCTCGAGCGCGAGGTCGAGCTGCTTCGACATCGCGCGGTACCGGGCGCGCGCCCCGTCGGGCAGCACCTTCTCGAGCTTCTCGAGCGCCTTCGTCAGCGCGTCGGTCGCGGCGGGCCGCAAGAGCTCGGCGGCCGCGGCGAGCGCGACGCCCTCGGCGGCGGTGAGGCGCGGCGGCGCCGAGAAGCGCTGGTCGAGATCGACGTAGATGCGGTCGTCTTCGACGTAGATGTCGACGAAGTCGTCGGGCTGAAACGGCGGCCGGCCGACCATCGTGAGCAGGTCGAGCTCTTCGAGCAGCGCCTCGCGCGTCACGCCGAGCGCCTTCGCGACGTCGTCGACGTGCTGGCCCGGGTTCTTCGCCACGAACGGCACGAGAAAGAGCAGCCGCCGCAGCCGGCCGTGAACGTCGTGCGCCGGCATCAGGTGGCCCCCTGCGCCGCGTGCGCACGTCTGACGGCTTCGGCCATCTCACGGTGGCGCTTCACGGCGTCGGGCGGGCCGAGCACGCGCGCGTCGGCGCCGAGCGACAGCACGAACCGCAACAGCCCTTCGAGGTCGGTTGCGCCGACCGTCACCCGGCCGGGCCCGCTCGACGGCGACCCGGGAAACGACTTCTCTGCGAGCTCGGTGAGCGGCCCCTCGAGCTGCAGCTCGACGTCGATGCGCTCGTGAAAGCGATGCTGCCACGGGAAGCTCGCGACGTAGTCGTCGAGCGAGAAGTCTTTCGGCAGCTGGTAGTCGGGCGTCTTCGGGTTCTTCTCGTTCACCTTGAGCTGCTTGATGCGGTGCACGTGGAAGGTGCGAATGCCCTGGCGCAGGTGGCACCAGCCGACGAGGCTCCACAGGCCGCGGCGCAGCGCGAGGCCGTAGGGGTCGACGCGCCGGCTCGTCACCTCTTTGCGGCGGGGTGAGTAGTAGTCGATGTCGGCGTACTTGCGATCGCCGATGGCCGCCCACAGCGTGTCGAGGCGGGCGGGCAGGTCGCGCGTCTCGGCCACACCGCCGAGCTCGAGGCGCACCTTGGGGGCCGGCGGCTTCGGCCCGGCGAAGAAGCCGATCTTGCGCAGCGCGTGCGCGAGGTCTGACGACCCGGGAAAGGCGCCCGACGCGAGCGCGGCGCTGCCGGCGGCGTAGAGCACGGCGAGCTCTTCGGGGCCGAGCTCGAGCTTCGGCAGGTAGTAGGCCTCGCGATCGATGACGTAGCCGTCTTCTTTGTCTTCGTGCGCGACGACGTACGAGATGGGGATGCCGAGCTCGAGCAGCTCTGCCTTGTCGCGCTCGAACTTTCGTTCGGTCGCCTCGAGGGTGCCGGTCGCATAGTCCTCGGGGAACGTGGCGCGGATCTCTTTCCACGTCAGGGGTTCTTTCGCGTCGAGCAGCAGCGCGACGAGGTCCAGGAGCCGTTCGGTTCTTTCCATGTGCTGCGCGCGCCTACAATGCGGCCGATGCTTCGTTGGGGTCCAGTCCTTTTGGTTCTCGATCAGGCTGGC
>JAEUJP010000649.1 GCA_016793725.1 Myxococcaceae bacterium
CGGCCATGGGTGTCGAAGCGCGCCGCTTGCGTACGATGGTGTTCGGCGAGTCCGACGCGTTTCACGCGTTGCTGGTCGACGTGCTGAGAGACCTGCGGGTCGAGCCCGAGTTCGTCGAGGGCAGTGCGGCGAGGCCCGACCTCGTCTTCGCGATGGTTCGGCAGGGCGACGTGTTCGGCGTGCTCGAGCTCGCGCGCCGCGCGGCCCATGGCGCGCCCATCGTGGCGGTGATGTCGCTGACCGACCCGAAGGTGGCCCAGCGCGCCGACCTGGGCGGCGCCCACGACATCTGCACCCTCGATGGCCCGCTCGATGACCTGCGGCGGGCGCTCTTGCGCGCGCTCGAGCGGCAGGCCCGGCTGCGCTCGGGCAACGTTAGACATTCTTCATGAGCGACGAGACCCAGACCGGCGGCGCGCGGGTGACGGCGGTGAGCCTCGTGCTCGCGGCCATCTTTCTCACGGCCGGGGGCGTCAAGCTCATGGGCATGGCGGCGGCCGTACACCTGTTCGACCGCTTCGGCTTCGTCAGGCTGTCGATGTTGCCCATCGGCCTCACCGAAGTCGTGGCGGGCGCGCTCCTGCTGGTGCCCGACGGGCGGCTGCTCGGGGCGCTCGGCGTCTGCCTGCTCATGGTGGGCGCCGCAGCGGTGCACCTCGTGACGGGCGTCGCCGCGCCGATGGTGGTGGCGAACCTCACACTCTTCGCCGCCGCGGCGTGGGTGGCGACGAAGAGCGCCGCCAGCGCCTACACGGTCGGCGTGCCCCGGCCGCGGCCCTGACGCGCGCGGCCGGTGCAGATGTCTTCGAGCAGCTCGCGCACCGCGAGGTGGTCTGCGACGCGCAGGAGCGCCTTCAGCGGCCGGTCTCCCACCGCGATTGAAAGGCAGTCTGGCGGCAGCGCGCCGAACAGGTCGTCGTCGGTGCGGTCGTCACCGAAGGCCAGGGTGAGCGCAGTCGGGTCGAGGGCCTCGGTCGCGCACGCCTTCGTGACGCCGTGTGGCCGCAGCTCGACCACGCGGTCGCCGTGCAGCACCTCGACCGGCGCGTTGCTGAGCTGCGCCGCGAGGTGCACCTTCAGCTCGTTCGCCTGGGCGAGCCCGAACTCGGGGTCGGTCATGCGGTAGTGCCACGCGAGCCCCAGCGTCTTCTCTTCGATGAGCGAGCCGGGGGTGCGCTCCGTCCAGTCGTCGAGCAGCGCGCGGGCGTGCGAGTGCCAGGTGCCGATCGCCGCGGGCCGCATCGCCCAATGTCCGCCCAGCGGGCGGCGCCACAAGCAGTGCTCGGCGTAGAGGCCCACCGGCAGCGCGCCGAGCCACTCGCCGAGCGACTCCTTCGTGCGGCCGCTCACGACGTCGACCTTCACTCCGGGCGCCAGCGCGAGCGCCGCGAGCAGCTCGAGCAGCTCGGCGTCGGGCACCGCCAGCCCCGGCGTCTCGGCGAGCGGCACCAGCGTGCCGTCGTAGTCGAGCAAGAGGTGCAGCCCGGGCGCCGCCACCGCGCGCTGCACCAGGCTGGCCGCGTCGAGCGCAGCGGGCCCGCGAGCCCCGGTCGAAGACGTGTCGAGCTGCGCCAGAAACGACGCCGCCCAGTGGTGAACGTCGTGCGCGAAGACGCGCCGCCGCAGCCCCTGCATGCGCTGGCGGCGCTCGTCGGGCGTCATCACCAGCGCGCGGTGCACCGCCGCGGCCGTGCGCTCGACGTCGTAGGGGTTCACGCGCACGGCCTCGGCGAGCTCGCTCGCGGCGCCGGCGAGCTCCGAGAGCACGAGCACGCCGGCCTCGTCGGCGCGCGTCGCGACGAACTCTTTTGCGACGAGGTTCATGCCGTCGCGAATCGGGGTCACCAGCATCACGTCGGCCGCGCGATACAGCGCCGAAACTTCGGCCGTCGAGAGCGCGCGGTAGAGGTAGTGAACCGGCACCCAGCTCGGCGTCGAGAAGCGCCCATTGATTCTGCCGATGAGCGCGTCGACCTGGGCGCGAAAGTCCTGATAGGCGCCGACGCTGGCGCGCGACGGCACCGCCACCTGCACCAGGCGCACCCGGCCGTGCAGCTCGGGCCGGTCTGACAAGAGCCGCTCGTAGGCGAGCAGCCTGCGCGGTATGCCCTTCGTGTAGTCGAGCCGGTCGATGCCGACCAAGAGCTGCCCGTCGAACCCTTCTCGAAAGCTGCGCGCGAGGCGCTCGCTGTCGGCGCTCGAGCCCAGCGCCTCGAACGCTTCGGCGTCGACGCCCATGGGGAAGACGCCGACCCGAACGGCCCGCCCCTGCCAGTCGACGTTGCCCGCGTCGGAAGCGCGGCCGAGCGTTCGCAGCACCGACGACTCGAAGTTGCGCGCGTACTCGGCGGTGTGAAAGCCGACGACGTCGGCGCCGAGCAGGCCCTCGAGCAGCGCCTGGGCGGCGGGCAGCGTGCGAAAGAGCCCCTGCGGCGGGAAGGGAATGTGCAGGAAGAAGCCGATGCGCGCTTTTGGCAGCCGCTCGCGCAAGAGCGCTGGCACGAGCATCAGCTGGTAGTCGTGCACCCAGACGAGGTCGCCCTCGCGGTAGCACGCCGCCGTCGCGTCGGCGAACCGCTGGTTGATGCGCCGATAGGCCTCGTCGCTCGGCGCCTCGAGCGGCATCGTGTCGAGGAAGTGGTGAAACAGCGGCCACAGCACGCCGTTCGCGTACGCCTCGTAGTAGTCGCGCACGTCGGCCTCGCTGAGCTCGACCGCCTGGGCCTTCAGGCCGTCGAGCTTCGCCGTCAGCTCGCTCGCGAGCGGCGGGGCGAGCGGCGCGGTGAGCCCCGTCCACCCGAGCCACACGCCGTTGCCCCGCGCGTGCGGCCCGCGCATGCCGGTCGCGAGGCCCCCCGCGCTGGGCTCCACCTCGAGGCGCCCCGCGTCGTGCTTGACGGTCACCGGCAGCCGGTTCGATACGATGAGCAGGCGCGGCGCGCGCGGCTCGGTGGCCTGCGCCACCCGGTGGCGCTTCGCCAGGGTCGTCGTCGTCATGTTCCCTCCTGGTTGCAGCTGACCAGGTCGCGCCTGGCGCTCTGCCACTTTGACGGGCGTCGAACCCGCGTACGATGAAGTCGAATGACGGGGCGGGGCGCGTGCGGTACACGCCCCGCGTGCAGGTCGAGATCGCGATGGTGGCGCTGTTCTCGGTCGCGACCGCGGTGGCGCTCGTCGCGCGGCGGTTCAAGGTGCCGTACACCGTCGCGCTGGTGGTCGCCGGCGTCGTGCTCGGCACGGCGCACGCCTTCGAAGCGCCCCACCTCACGCAAGAGCTGCTCTACGCCGTCTTTCTGCCGGGGCTGCTGTTCGAGGCCGCCTTCGCGCTCGAGTTCAAGCAGTTCGTCGCAAACCGCTGGGCCATCAGCGCGCTCGCGCTCCCCGGCCTCGTGGCCGCGATTGTGCTGACGGCGGTGCTGCTCGTACCCGTCGCCGGCGGGCTCCACTTCGTCGAGGGCTTCGGCCTGGCGCACGGGCTGGTGTTCGCCTCGGTCATCGCGGCGACCGACCCCATCGCGGTGGTGGGCCTCTTCAAGTCGCTCGGCGCGCCGAAGCGGCTCGCGGTGCTGGTCGAGGGCGAGAGCCTGCTGAACGACGGCACCGCGGTGGTCGTGTTCACGCTCATCGTGTCGGTCGCGATGGGGGGGCAGTTCTGGCTGCCGTCGGCGCTGCTCGACTTCGTGCGCATCGTCGGCATGGGCGTCGGAGTCGGCCTGCTCGTCGGGTACGCGGCGTCGCTCGTCATCTTGAAGGTCGACGACCCGATGATTGAAATCACGCTCACCACCATCGCGGCGTACGGCAGCTTCGTCGCCGCCGAGCACTTTCACTTCTCGGGCGTCATCGCGACCGTCACCGCCGGCATGCTGTGCGGCAACTACGCCGCGCGCGCCGGCATGAGCCCTTCGACCCGCGTCGCCGTCATGACCTTCTGGGAGTACCTGGCCTTCGCGCTCAACTCGCTCGTGTTCCTGCTCATCGGCTTCGAGGTGAAGCTCGAGGCGCTGCTCGCCGCCTGGCTGCCCATCACCGTCGCGTGGCTCGCGATGACCGCCGGGCGCGCCGCCGTGGTGTTCGCCGTGGCGCTGCTCTTGCGCCGCACGCGTGAAGCCATACCGAAGAGATGGGCGGCCGTGCTGACCTGGGGCGGGCTCAGGGGCGGCCTGTCGATGGTGCTGGTGCTCGGGCTGCCCGAGGCGATGCCGCACCGCAGCCTGATTCAGACCATGACCTTCGGCGTCGTGATTCTGTCGATTCTGGTGCAAGGGCTCACCATGGGCCCGCTGCTGCGCCGGCTCGGCCTGGTGGGCCAGAGCTCTGCAGACGTGGGCTACGAGCGGCTGCGAGGCGCCGCGCGCGCCGCCGCCGCCGCCCTCGACGAGCTCGCCCGAATGCAGCGCGAGGGGGTCGTGCACGGCGCCGTCGCCGGCGAGCTCGAGGCCGTCTT
>JAEUJP010000676.1 GCA_016793725.1 Myxococcaceae bacterium
GCGGCGTTCGTGCCGCGACGGTTCGTCGAGCTCGAGGGTCTGCCGCTGACCGTCGGCGGCGACGTCGACTTCGCGCGCCTGCCGCCCGCGTACCCGCGCGGCGACGAAGACGACATCGTGCTGCCGCGCAGCGAGGTCGAGAAGAAGGTGGCCGCGCTGTGGGCCACCGTGCTGCGTCTGCCCTGCGTGTCGGTGCACGACAACTTCTTCGACTCGGGCGGTCACTCGCTGCTGGCGCTGCAGGTGATCGAGCGGCTGTTCGAAGACACGGGCGTTCGAATTCCCCCGCGGCTGATGCTGCTCGGCACGCTCGAGATGGTGGCCGGGGCGATCGACGGCGGCAAGGGCGTGCGGCCTCAGGCGCGCGCGGCGTCACAGGCGCCTCAGGCGCCCGCGGCGGGGCTGTTCGGCAAGCTGAAAGATCTGGTGAAGGGTTAGTCGCTCGCGAACGCCTTCGCGATGATCTGCGCGCGCCGCGCCGTGAGCGCGTCGGCGAACCGCGTGGGGTCGCCGAACAGCGCCTGAACCTGCTCGGGGCGCAGCGCGTACCGCACGTCGTTGACCGAGGGCTCCTCGCCCGGCGCCGCGATCACCACCGTCGGCAGCGGCACCGCGGTGCGCCGGGCCTGCAGCTCGGCCGGCGTCTCGACCTGCGTGTACCCCCCGTGCTCGTCGGGCAGAATCGCGGCCGGCGCGTACCGCACCGTCTGCACCCGCACGTCGAGGCGCTCGGGCTTGCCGTCTTTGCCGTCGCGCTCGAACGAGAACACGACGTTGCGTTGCTTCGTCCACACCTTGCCGCGCTCCTGGTCTTCGACACGCACGAAACGAAAGCCATCGAGGTCGCGGTTCAGCGTCGTACCGGCCAGCAGGTTCTCGAGCGAGGCGACGTCGGCCTTCAGGCGGCCCAGCGTGATGGGGAGCTTCAGCTCGCCCGAAGCTCCGTCGAGCCAGAACAACCGCTCGCCGTCGCCGAACTTCGCGCTCAGCGCGTCGATGCCGCTGCGCGCCGCTCGAAGCCGGCCATCGAGCTTCGATCTCTCGCCGGGGTCCGACAGTGTGCCCGCGGCGTGCGCGGCGCTGAAGTCGATCTGCACCTGCAGCATCGCGTCCCACGTCTGCAGGCCGAGCTGCCAGCTCAAGCTCTTCTCTTCGGCCTGCGACAGCGGCCGCACCTCGTGGCGAAAGGGCTGCTGCGCCGCGCCGCCGCCCGAAGGTGCACGAAGCGTGACGTTTCGGCCCACTGCGGCCTGGTACGGCTGAAACCATGCCCCGTCGGGCGACTGGTAGCCCTCGAGCAGCGCGGCCACCTGCTGATCGCGCGTGCCGTGCACGGCGCTGCCCGCAAACGAGCTGAGGTCGGCCAGCGCGAGGTCGATGCTGTTGCCCGACAGGCGCAGGTAGCGGCCGGCGATGCGCGTCGCGTCGAGCTCGCGGGCGACGTCGCCCGGGTCGTAGCCTGCGGCGATCTGCAGGGCGTGGCCATATTCGTGCGCGACGATGGTCGGCAGGCGCCAGAGCTCGGTGGTGGCGGCGATGCGCATCGACTCGATCGGCCCCGGCAGGTCGACCAGCTCGGCCGCCGTGCCCGGCCCCCACGAGGTCGTCGGCACGACCTCGACCTTCACGTTCGAGATGCCGAAGATCGCCTCGAACTGCCGTGCATGAAACTCGGCGGTCGCGGTCAACGCCTGGGCAGCGGTGTCGCCGCGGCTCCACCTCACGCCCCCGCCATAGACGTCGCCAGCCGGCCGGGCCGGGTGGGCGGGCTGCGGCCCACCGAAGCCCTGGGCCCACCGCTGCGCATCGGCCGGGTGCATGCCCCGAACGGTCGCCAGGCGCGCGCGCTCGGCGGCTGCGGCGGGGTGCACGCCAGCCGGCGGAGCGTGGCGCGCACGAAGCGCCGCATAAGGGTCGTGGGGAACGCTCGAGGGCTGATGACCGGGGAGTCGCGTCGGCATGCACGGTTGTCGGCCGAACCCACGCGAGAGGCTTTCGCCTGCCCTGTCAAACGGCGCTCCACAAACGAGGGCAATGTGTCGCGCGCGCGGCTCGACGCGCGACTTCACGGTTGTCGCACGCAATCTTTCGCGTCGTCGCGCACAAGGCGCAAAAGCTGCGGCGGTGGCCGCGAGGGAGCGCGCCAAGCGCTCGAATTGATGGGGTTTTGGTCGGCATGGGCGGTGCACACACGCGAGACATGAGCAAAGCCATACCCACGATTCAGAAGTTCATGACGACGTCGCCGCACTCGATCGGTGTCGATCAGTCGCTCAAGCACGCGCACGTGCTCATGCGCGAGCACCACATTCGCCACCTGCCCGTGCTCGACGGAGGGAAGCTGGTGGGCATGTTGACCGACCGTGACCTGCGGTTCATCGAGACGTTCAAAGACGTCGACCCCACGCTGGTCAAGGTCGAAGAGGCGATGAGCTCGGAGGTCTACTCGGTTTCGCCCGAGGCGCAGCTCGACGAGGTGGTGCGCGAGATGGCGCAGCACAAATACGGCTCTGCGGTGGTCATGCAGAACCAGAAGGTCGTGGGCATCTTCACGACCGTCGACGTCTGCAAGGCGTTCGCCGAGCTGCTCACCACGCGCCTCGCGCGCTGACGCGCTCACGGCGCCCGGGAGGGCCTGAGCTTCGACCAGGCCCAGGCGGCCACGATCAGCGTGGCGACGCCCAGCAGCGCGTACCCGCCGAACTGGCGCACGTACGGCAGGGCCTCGGGGCCGAACCTGAGCCCCAGCCACAACATCAGCGGGGCGAAGAAGCAGACCGCGAGCCCGTCGGCGAGCCAGAACTTCTTCTGCGGCACGCCCATCGACCCGGCCAGCAAGAACGTCGGCGCCCGAATGCCCGGCACGAAGCGCGCGACGAACACCGTCCACACTCCGTAGCGGTCGAAGCGGCCGCGCACGCTCGCGACGCGCGCCGGCGTCAGCACGGCCTTCAGCTTCGGGTGCTCGATGACCTTCGGCCCGAGCTTCGCGCCGATGCGAAAGAGCAGGGTGTCGCCCGTCAGCACGCCCGCAGCGGCGACGGGGATCATGAGGTAGAGCAGCCCGTGGCCGGTCGAGCACAGGGTGCCTGCCGTCAGCAGCACCACGTCTTCGGGTATCGGCAGCCCCGTGCCGGTCGCGGCCAGCAGCGCGTACACCGCGGGGTACGAAAACCGGCTCAACCACTCGACGAGCTGCTCTTCCAAAGCCCTGGCGTCTTCACACGCCTGCGCTGCGCAAAAAAGGGGACAGGCTACTTTTCTGCGCAACGCAGTCGGTCTTAGCCGCCCGTCGGAGCCGAATCGTCGTTGCGCAGAAAAGTAGCCTGTCCCC
>JAEUJP010000697.1 GCA_016793725.1 Myxococcaceae bacterium
GGCGGCGAGCAGGTCGCCCGACTCGGCGTTGCGGAAGCCGCGGCAGTACAGGTCGCTCGCGCACGGCCGCTCGTTGTGCGGCGCACAGCTCTCGCCCGCGGGCAGCGCTCCGCAGCGCAAGGAGCCGTCGTCGCGCGTGACACACGCGATGCTGGCGCAGTCGAGCGCGGTCGAGCAGGGCGCCTCGTCGGGCAGGCGGGCCACACACCTCGGTGAACCGCCGTCGGCGATGCACATGAGCGTGCCGCTGCACGGCACCTGGCTGCAGTCTTGGCCTTCCAACGCCGACGCGACACACGCGCAGGTGCCCGGCTGGGGCTCGGCGCAGGTGAGGCCCCGCTGGCAGCTGCGCGAGGTGGTCGAGCAGACCTCGCCGACGCCGGCGTCGGCGCCGACCACGCGGGTGCAGTCGGGGTTCAGCGTGGTGGCCGACAGCGCGCACGCGAAGCCGCGCTGCGCGTCGACGCAAGCCCGCGCCTGCAGCGCGTCGTACGCGACGAGGCCGCGCACCGCCGCTCCGAAGTTGCCCGGCTCGTTGCACGTCGCGCGCTCGGTGCGCTCGCACGCCGCGCGCTGCGCCGGCTGCAGCCACCCGCATGCCTCGGCGCGGTCGCACACCGCCACCGCGAGCTCGGCGCAGAACCGGGCCGGCGCGAGCGGCTGCCCCGCGACGAAGGCACCGCCGGCACCTCCGGCGGAGCCGCCCGCGTCGGGGCTCACCGAGGGCATACACGCGCAGAGAAAGAGGAGCGCCAGCGTCGGCGTCGGAGTGCTCATGCCCCGCAAGCAGAGCAGCCGATGTGCCAAAGAGACCGCGCGGGAGCAGCGGAGCTCGAAGCCCAGAAAAACGAAGGGTCGACCCGACGAAGAGCCGGGTCGACCCTGCGGCTGCGAGAGACTGCGAAAGGCTCAGCCGATGATGAAGTCGTGCGCGCGAACCGTCTTGCGGCCGTTGGCCTTGGTGCGCTTGGCGGCCTGCTCGAGCAGCCAGTACACGTAGGCGTTCAAGCCGTCGAACGCGTCACCCGAGACGTTGAGGTCGTACTTCTTGAGAACGGCCTTCGCCTTGCTCGCGATCACGAGCGGCTCCTGCTTGCCCTTCGCCATGTGGGAAACCCCTCCGTTTGCCAGCCGAGTCATTTCGGCCGCGGCCGAAACCGTACAGCACCCAAAGCGGTTTTTCGATGCGTATGATGCGTGCCCTCGATGGCACAGGCGGGGAAAGACAAGAAGCCGAAGGACGACAAGAAGCCCGAAGCGCCGGCCGAAGAGCCCCGGCCGGTGACGGTCGCCTTCGACGTCATGGGCGGTGATCACGGCCCCGAAGAGGTCATTCGCGGCGCCGCGCAGCTGACGCTCGAGACCCCCCACATTCACGCGCTGCTCGTCGGCGACCGCGACGTCATCGACAAGGCGCTCGAGAACATTCGGCACAACGCCGAGCGCGTCGCCGTGCACCACGCCAAAGACTGGGTCTCGATGACCGAGAAGCCCGCGGCCGCGCTCGACGAGAAGCAAGACGCGTCGGTGCTGGTCGCCGCGCGGCTCGTCGCTGCCGGCGAGGCCGAGGCGCTCGTCAGCTCGGGCAACACCGGGGCCGGCGTGCTGTCGTGCGCGCGCAGCTTCAAGCTGATACCGAACGTGCGGCGCGCGGCGCTGGCGACGGTCTACCCGACGCAGTCGACGCACGGCACGCGCGAAGACCCGTTCTCGCTGATTCTCGACGTCGGGGCGACGGTCGACGCCTCGGCCGACGATCTGGTCGCGGTCGCCGTCATGGGCACGGCCTACGCGCGCATCATCTCGAAGAACCCGCAGCCCACCGTCGCGCTGCTGTCGAACGGCACCGAGGCGCAGAAGGGCCCGCCGCGCGTCGTCGAGGCGAACGCGAAGCTGTCGAAGATGAGCTCGCTCAAGTTCATCGGCAACGTCGAGGGCGTCGACATACCCAAGGGCACCGCCGACGTGATCGTGTGCGACGGGTTCGTCGGCAACGTATGCCTCAAGATGCTCGAGGGCGTGAGCGAGACGGTCGTCGAGCTCGCGAAGTACGCCTACAAAGAGAAGCTGCTCTGGCGCGCGGGCCTCGCGATGTTGTCGTCGGGCATCGAGCGCATCAAAGAGGTCACCGACTGGGAACAGTACGGCGGCGCGCCGATTCTCGGGTTCGATCGCGTGTTCATCAAGGCGCACGGCCGCAGCAAGGCGAAGGCGATCTTCAACGCCGGCAAGGTCGCGGCGAAGGCGGCGAACAACAATCTCGCCAAGGCGATTCAAGATGCGTTACCCCAAGCCTGACGCTGAACTCTTGAAAGCCTGATGCTCACCGACCGCATCGACCCCCTGCCGCCGAAGCGCATCTACCGGTGGGATCTCGACAAGACCTACCTGCGCACCGAGTTCGACACGCTGCGGCAGCTCGTGCGCACGGCGCTGCAGAAGGCGAGCGAGAAGAAGGCGGTGCCGGGCGCGGCGGCGCTGATTCGTGAGCTGAAGGGCCCCGAGTCGCGCCTGTGCATCGTGTCGGGCAGCCCGACGCAGATGCGGGCGGTGCTCATCGAGAAGCTGAAGCTCGACGGCGTCGAGTTCGACGAGCTGGTGCTGAAAGACAACGTGCGCAACCTTCTGCGCGGCAAGTTCAAGGCCCTGCGCGGGCAGGTCGGGTACAAGCTGCCGGTGCTGCTCGAGAGCCGCTCGCGGGCGCCGGTCGAAGCCGAAGAGGTGCTGTTCGGCGACGACGCCGAGGCCGACGCGTTCGTGTACTCGCTGTACGCCGACATGGTCGCGAGGCGCGTCGACGAGCCGGTCGTGCACCAGGTGCTGCAGGCCGCCGAGGTCTACGACGACGACGTCGACCGCATCATGCAGCGGTGGCGCGAGATACCGCAGGCCGACCCGGTGCGGCGCATCTTCATCAACCTCGATCGCCTGACGCCGCCCGCGTACTTCGGCCGCTACGGCCCGCGCGTGGTGCCCATCTTCAACTACTTCCAGGCCGCCCTCGTGCTCACCGCCGACGGCCACCTCTCGGCGCCGCAGGCGCTGAAGGTCATGGTCGAGATGGTGCAGACCGCCGGTTACAACCTGCTGACGCTGTCGAACAGCTTTCAAGATCTGCTGCGCCGCGGCTTCCCGCTCGGCGCCGTGGCGGCCGGCTTCGCCGAGGCGCTGCAGGGGCCGGCGCAGCTGTTCAACGCGGTGCGGCCGGTGCCCGACATCATCACGGCGTTCACGAAGCGGCTGGCCGCGCTCGGCACGCCCCCGGCGCCGCCGCCTGCGAAGCCGGTCGACTACCTCTCGCTGCTCGACGATGCCCGCCCGCGCACCCACAAGGCCCGCAAGGGTCGCGCGTAGCCCCCGTTTCCGGCTATAGCCGCACCCGTTTTCATGGACGAACCCGTCATACCCCCCGAGCAGCTCGACCCCGACGCGGTGCGCGTGGTGCAGCGCCTCAAAGGCCACGGCTACGAGGCCTACCTGGTCGGCGGCTGCGTGCGCGACCTGCTCGTCGGCCGCACCCCCAAAGACTTCGACATCGCCACCAGCGCGCTGCCCAACGAGGTGAAGGAGCTGTTCCGCAACAGCCGCCTCATCGGCCGCCGCTTTCGCCTCGCCCAGGTCTATTTCAAGGGCGGCAAAATTCTCGAGGTCTCGACCTTTCGCAAGAACCCCACCGAGCTCGAAGAGGCCGCGGCGGCTCCGGCGCCCGAGCCCGACACCTCGCTCGACAAGTCGACCGAGGTCGCGCTCGCCACGATCGAGGGTGACGACGTATCGGTCGCTCCGCTCGCCGTGCCCGATGCGAACGGTGAAGCGCCGGCTCCCACCGAGGCGGCCCCGCTCGCGACGCTCGAGGTCGGGCCCGACCCGGCCGAGGCCGAAGAGGCGATCGGCGGCGGCGTGCCCGACGACGAGGGCGACGTCTTCATCACGCATGACAACGTCTTCGGCACGGCCATCGAAGACGCGCGCCGGCGCGACTTCACCATCAACGGCCTGTTCTACGACGCCGCCGACAGCCGGCTCATCGACTACGTGAATGGCCTGCGAGATCTCGCGAACCGCGAGATTCGCACCATCGGCGACCCCGAGCTGCGCATGCGCGAAGACCCCGTGCGCCTGCTGCGGGCCGTGCGCTTCGCCTGCAAGCTCGAGTTCGACATCGAGTCGCGCACCTACGCCGCGATGGAAGGTGCCGTCGAAGATCTCGTGCGCTGCTCGCCCCCGCGCCTGCTCGAAGAGACCTTCCGCCTCATTCGCGGCGGCGTCTGCTCGCCCGCGCTGAAGCTCTTGCGCGCGCTCGACGGCCTGAAGGTGCTGCTGCCGCCCGTCGACGAGTACCTGCGCTCCGAAGGCCCCGAGGCCGAAGAAGAGCTGTTCGACTTCGCCGCCGCCCTCGACGACCGCGTGAAGGCCGGCGACGCCTTCGACGACTCGATGCTGCTCGCCGCGCTGCTCCTGCCGCTGTCGCTCAACCTCTCGCAGCCGGCGGCATCGGAGCAAGAAGCCACCGTCGTCGCGCGCCCCATCGAGACGCTGTTGCGCGAGCTCGTTCGCACCGCGCGGCTGCCCCGGCGCATCGCCGAGCGCACCCGCATGCTGCTGCTCGCCCAGCCCACGCTCGCCGGCGAGCGGCGGCGCCGCGGTGGCCTCGCGACGTTCAGGCGGCACCCGCTGTTCGCCGAGGCGCTGAAGGTGTTCGAGGTCTGGGTCGAGGCGACCGGCGAGAAGCGCGAGGCGCTCACGGCGTGGCAGGGCGGCGGCGCTCCGGTGCCCTCGGCCACCGCTCCGGGCCCGCGCAAGCGGCGCCGGCGCAAGGGTCGCAACCGCGGCGGGCCCGGGGCGGCGCCAACCGAGACGGCTTGAACCCCATCGTGCACGGGGAGCTCTCGTGGCTCCTCGCCCAGCGGCTGGCTGCGCGCCGCGACCGCGCGCTCGTCGTGGCCGCCGGCGTGCTGCCCGATCTCGACGGCCTCACGCTGCTGTGGGGTGAAGAGGCGTACGGCCGGTGGCACCACGTGCTCACCCACGGCTTCGTCGCCGCCCTCGCCGTGTCGCTGTCGCTCGCCGCCTTCGCCCGCGAGCGCCTCGCCGTCTTCGCGCTTTGCGTCGCCGCGTTTCACCTGCACCTGGCCTGCGACCTGGCGGGCAGCGGCCCGGGCTGGCCCATTCACTACCTCTGGCCGTTTTCGCTGCACGAGACGATGTGGGCGGGCCAGTGGAACCTGGCGTCGTGGCAGAACACGCTCATCGGCCTCATCGCGACCTTGAGCTGCCTCGCCTGCGCGCTGTGGAAGGGTCGTACCCCCGTCGAGCTCTTCTCGCTGGCGGCTGACGCGAAGGTCGTCGCCACGATCAAAGCCCGCTTCGGCCGGCCTATGATGCGGCGGTGACCCAGTTCGGCAAGTACGAGCTGACCACACGCCTGGCGAAGGGGGGCATGGGTGAGACGTATCTCGCCCAGCTCAACGCGGTCGCCGGCGTGAGCAAGCGCGTCGTCATCAAGAAGATGCTGCCGTCGGTCGCCGCCGACGAGAAGCTGGTCGAGGCGTTCATTCAAGAGGCGCGCATCTCGGCGACGCTGAGTCACGGCAACATCGCCCAGGTCTTCGACTTCGGCTCGATCGACGGCGAGTACTTCTTGGCGATGGAATATGTGCACGGTCAGTCGCTGCAGGGCGTGATGAAGCGCGCGCCCGCGAAGGCGTACCCGCGGCTGCCGTTCGAGGTGACCGCGTACGTCGCGATCGAGCTCTTGAAGGCGCTGCACTACGCGCACACGCGGGTGGGCCCGAACGGCACGCCGCTGAACCTGATTCACCGCGACGTGACGCCCGACAACATTCTCGTGAGCTACGAGGGCGACGTGAAGCTCGTCGACTTCGGCGTCGCGAAGGCCGAGCTCGTTGGCCGCGCCGAGACCGAGCCCGGCCTGGTGAAGGGCAAGTACCGGTACTTCTCGCCCGAGCAGGCCGTGGCCGACCCGCTCGACGCGCGCAGCGACATCTTCGCGGTCGGCATCGTGCTGCACGAGCTGTTCGCCGGCGAGCCGCTGTTCACGGGGCAGATGCACCAGGTGATGAACGCCATCGTGCGGTCGCCCGTGCCGCGCCTGTCGGTGCGCGCGCCCGACGTGCCCGAGGCCCTCGTCGACGTCGTCGACATCGCGCTCTCGCGCAACAAGGCCGACCGCTTTCCCACGGCGCTCGCGATGCAAGAGGCGCTGTCGCGCTGGCTGTACAGCCGCACGCCCGACTTCACGGGCGACGTGCTGCGCGAGCTGATGGGCGAGCTGTTCGGCGAAGAGCTCGCGAAGGCGGGCACGCCGTTCGTCGCGAAGAGGCGGGCGACGGGGGTCTTGCGCGCGCTGAAGTCGCAGACCTCGGCGCCGGGCCGGCCAGCGGTGAAGCGCAACACCGACCACGTCGAGACGTCGCCCGGCCGGGCGGCAGTTCAGCCCCTGGCCGAGCAGGCCCAGCCGCCGTCGTCGCCAGGCGGGTTTCAGCCGGTCAGCACCACGCAGCCGTCGGCGCGGGCCGCGCGTGCGAGCCTGTTCGCAGCGGCCGTGCTGCTCGTCATCGGTGCGGCCGGCGTGGTGCTCGCGACGTCGAGCGCGGGCGAGGCAGGTGAAGACGAGTGTGTGCGCATCGCCGAGACGGCGCTCGAGCTCGGGGTGAGCGCCGATGACGCGCGCGCGGCCCTGCACGGCTGTCTGGGCGAGCGCAGCCCGACCGCGATCTCGCAGCGGCTGCTCAACGTCATCGACGGCTGCGCGGCGCAGCTGACGGCGGGGGCCGTGGCGAACCGGGCGATCGAGGCCGGCGACTTTCAGCGGGCCGAGCGCACCTTGGGCTTTCGGGCCCTGCCGTGCGCGGCGCGCCAGCGCGGGGCGACCGAGCGGCGCCTCGCCGAGCTCATGCCCTCGGGCGTGGCCGAAGAAGAGTGTCTGAAGAACGGGCAGACGGCGCTCGAGGGCGGCAGCCCGGCGACGGCGGCCCGCGTCGCGGTCACGACCTGCCTGAACGGGCGCGCCCCGAGCGCCACGGCGAAGAGCGCGCTCGAGAAGTACGAGCTGTGCGCGGCGCAGCTCACCCAGCTCGCCGACGCCGACCGCGCCATCTTGGAAGATCGGCTCGAGGCGGCGCACGAGAAGCTGAAGGCCGAGATGGCGTTCTGCGCGAAGCGCCGGCACGCCGAGGTGCGCGGGCGGCTCGCGATGGCGCTCGAGCGAAGGCTCGAAGACGGCACGAAGGGGAAGGTGGCGGTGACCGCGGCCTCGATGCAGCGGCCCGGGGCGGTCACCGAGACGTTGATCGAGCGGGCGCGCGCCAGCCTGCGCGAGAAGAAGTTCGAAGAGGCGAAGCAGCTGCTCTACCACTGCGTCAGAATCGAGCCGAAGAACGCCGAGTGCTGGAAGTTTCTCGGCGTGACGCTCGGCCAGAGCGGCGACGGCGCCGGCGGCGCTCGGGCGTACGAGAAGTTCGTCGAGCTCGCGCCGAACCACCCGCAGGCGAACAAGGTGCGGCAGATTCTCGACACCTACCGCGCGGGCGGCTTTCGCTGACGGCTCGCGCCGACCTGCCGGCGCGCCTCTTCGTCTTCTTCGCTCTCGAGCGCGTCGTTCGCGAGGTCGGCGGTGACGATCGCCTTCGAGCCGAACTTCGAGGCGATCGCGTCGATCGCGCGGTTGAGCTTGTCGGTGCGCGTGGGGCCCGCCGTCGCGAACAGGCCGAGCTGGCCCTCGCCGCCCGTCAGCTCCTGCGCCGCGACGCCGGTGAGGCGAATCGCGCGGCGCAGGTCGACGCGGTCGAGCAGGGCGCACGCCTCGCGGTAGAGCGTCTGGCCGTCGTCGGTGGGCTCGTCGAGCGTCTTGCGGCGCGTGATGACCTTGAAGTCGAAGTACTTGATGGTGAGCTGCACGACGCGGCCCTTCACCTTCGCGCGCCGCATGCGCCGGGCGACGCGCAGCGACTGGGCGTGCAGCTGGTGCACCAGCGCGTCTCTGCCGGCGACGTCTTCTTCGAACGTGTCTTGGGCGCCGATGCTCTTCGCCTCGCGGTCGGGCACCACGACGCGGTCGTCGATGCCGTTGCTGAGCTCCCAGAGGTGGCGGCCCCCCTCACCGAGCTTCTGCTCGAGCTCGGCGAGCGACCGGGCGGCGAGATCGCCGATGGTGACGAGGCCGAGCACCTTCAGGTGCTCTTCGGTGCGCGGGCCGACGCCCCACAGGCGCGAGACCGGCAGCGGCGCCAGAAACTCGCGGGCGCCGCCGGCGGGCACCTCACGCTGGCCGTTGGGCTTCGCGAGGTCGCTCGCGATCTTGGCGACGAACTTCACCTCGGCGATGCCGGCGCTCGCGGGCAGCTCGAGCTCCTTCGCGATGCGAGCACGAATCGCGGTCGCGATGCCGGCTGGAGCGCCGAAGAGCGTCGTCGACGCAGTGACGTCGAGAAAGGCCTCGTCGAGCGAGAGCGGCTCGATGAGCGGTGTGAACGCCTCGAAGATGCCGAACACCCTGTCGCTGGCATCGGCGTACGCGGCGAAGCGGGGCGGCACCACGATCGCGTTCGGCGCCTGGCGCATCGCGCGCGACATCGGCATCGCGCTGCGCACGCCGAAGGGCCGCACCTCGTACGACGCTGCGAGCACGACGCCGCGGGTGGGGTGGCCGCCGACGATGACGGGCTTGCCCTTCAGCTTCGGGTCGTCGCGCTGCTCGACCGAGGCGTAGAACGCGTCCATGTCGACGTGAATGATGGCGCGGGTCGTCATCGAAGGCCGGCGAGCCTACTCTTCGCGCGCGAGGCTGAAACCGTCTGGTGGCTGTCTTCGGAGCGGCGAGTCACCGCTGCGGAACATCGGCGCGCGGCCGGGGCGCGTGATTCATCATGATTTGCCGAGGGCACGGTGGTTGCTGACGTCGGCGCGATGCCAACACGCCTCCTGTGTCTGCTCCTCATCGTGGGGTGCAACGAGCCCGGTCGGAGCGACGCCGGCCCACCGCCCGACAGCGGTGAGCTGCCGCCCGACAGCGGCATGACGCCGCGGCAGATCTTGCCATTTCCGCTCGAGACTCCTTCGGTCAACGGCTACGCGGTGGTCGACGCTTTTCCCGACGCGCGCATCGTGCTGCCCATGGCGATGGTGTGGCCGAAGGTCGGGCCACAGTCGCCCTTCTTTCTCGACCGCTGGGGCCGGGTGCTGCAGATCGAGCAAGGCCGTGAGCGCCAGGTGCTCGACATTCGCGCCCGGGTGAAGCTCGAGCAGGAGGGCGGCGCGCTCGGCATGGCGCTCCACCCGAGCTTCGGCGACGGCACGGGCCCCAGCCCCTACGTCTACGTCTGGTACAACTCGGTCGACTCGACGCAGCGCCTCGCGCGCTTCACGTGGGATGCGGGCACGCGCACGTTCGGCTCCGAGCTCGTGCTGCTCGACCAGCTCGAGGTGCGCACCGGCATTCACAACGCGGGCCACGTGGCGTTCGGGCCCGACGGGTTTCTGTACTTCGGCAACGGTGACGACGCCGACCCGATGAACCACCAGACGCTCTCTCGCGCGCTCTTCGCCGGCCTCTTTCGCATCGACGTCGACATGCGCGGCGGAGCCATCAGTCACCCCGCGCCGAAGACGCCGGCCGGTGCGACGACGGCGGGCTACTTCATACCGAACGACAACCCCTTCGTCGGCGTCGCCGGCGCGCTCGAGGAGTTCTACGCGCTCGGCCTGCGCAACCCGTTCTGCTTCTCGTTCGATCGCATGACCGGCTCGCTCTATGCGGCCGACGTCGGTGAGGTCTGGCGAGAAGAGGTGAACCGCATCGTGCCGGGCGGCAACTACGAGTGGCCACTTCGCGAAGGTGAGCTCGAGCTGAGGCCCGGGGCGATCACGATCGGCACCGCGCAGGCGCCGGTCTACGCGTACACGCACGCCGAGATGGGCGAGCTGTCGTCGATCGTCGGCGGCTTCGTCTACCGGGGCGCGGCGCTGCCCGAGCTGCAGGGCAGGTTCATCTACTCAGACTGGCCGAGCACCCGGGTCTGGGCGGTCGACGTGACGGGCCCGGTGCCTCGCCGTGTCACGCTCGTCGACATCGCAGCGTACGGCGACGCGATGGGCTTCGCAGAAGACAACGACGGCGAGATCTACCTGCTGAGGCAGAGCAAGGTGATGAAGATCACACGCGCCCCGGCGCCCGCCGAGCGGCTGCCCCAGAAGCTGTCCGAGACCGTTCTCTTCGCCGACCTGCAGACGGCCGCGGCCGGGCCGGGCTTCGTGCCGTACGACGTCGTCTCGCCGCTCTGGTCTGACGGCGCCTTCAAGACGCGCTTCATTCGGGTGCCCGAGGGGCAGCGCGTCACCGCCGACGCCGCCGGCAGGCTCACCCTGCCCGTCGGCACCGTGCTCATGAAACACTTCGAGCTGCCGCGCGAGCCGTCGGGGCGCACCCGCCGCCTCGAGACCCGCGCGATCGTCATCGGCAGCACCGACACGTACGGCGTGACGTACCGGTGGAACCCCGAGGGCACCGACGCAGAGCTCGTCAAGGAGCCGGCGGACGAGGCCCTCACCTTCTCGACCGAGCCGACATCGCAGACCTGGCAGTACCCGAGCTTCGGCCAGTGCTGGGCGTGCCACCGCAAAGAGAACCGGGTGCTCGGCTTCTCGCTCGCGCAGCTCAGTTTGACCCGCTCGAACGGCCAGCCGCAGCTCGACGCGCTCGTCGCGGCCGGCGTGCTCGACGCCTCGACGCTGACGGCGCCGCGCGCGCAGCTCGTGTCGCCGGCCGACACGAGCGCCCCGCTCGAGGCGCGGGCCATGTCGTATCTGGCGGCGAACTGCGGGCACTGCCACCACGAGGGGGTCGAGTTTCACGGCGGCTTGCAGACGTGGGTCGCGACGCCCGGCGTCGCCCTGACCGACCGGGGCCTCGTCGACGTCGGCAACCACAACCCGCTGGTGGCCAGCGCGCTGGGCATGCCGAACGCGAGGCTCGTCGACCCGGGCGCCCCCGACACGTCGCTCGTGCTCGGCCGGCTGCGCAGCACGAACCCCGACCTGCGCATGGCGCCGCTGGGCAGGGGCGTCGTCGACCCGCTCGGCGCGCCGCTGATCGAGCAGTGGATTCGGTCGCTCCCGCCCTGAGCTTCTGGTCGCTGCGCTCCCGTTTCCGCGCCAGAGGCGCGGTGCTTCGGGTCGCTGCGCTCCCGGTTCCGCGCCAGAGGCGCGTGCTTGTGAAC
>JAEUJP010000827.1 GCA_016793725.1 Myxococcaceae bacterium
AGCCGCCGTACGAGCCGCCGGGGTCGATGCCGCCGTTGCGCACGAGCGCGGCGGTGCGGGGGCGGCAGTCGGCGTCGCGCCAGCCGTAGCGGTCAGAGAGATAGCCACTGACGCTGATGCCGGCCTCGAGGCTCATCGGGGAACAGCCGCTCGGGCCCGGAGTGAACGCGACAGGAGCGGTGGCGCCGCCGCCCGCGGTGCTTCCGCCGTCTGCGGTGCTTCCGCCGCCTGCGGTGCTTCCGCCGCCCGCGGTGCTTCCGCCTGCTGCCGCGTTTCCACCACCAGCGGTGTTGGCACTGCCGGCGCCCGGGTTCAAGCGGGCCGTGGGCGGAGGCGCGCGGAGCACGGTCGGCCTCCGCGAGCGGGGCCACCGGCTCGGGAGTCACCACCACTTCACTGTCTTCTGCGGAGATCAGGCCGGTGCAAGCCGACATCACCCACAAGGCCGCGAGGGCGGCCCGAACTTCGTGCTTCATCCGGTCGAGGGGCGAAGTCCTACACGAGGCGCGTTGGGCGAGTCACTGCGACATCGCGGCACATCGCGTAACCGCAGCTGACAGTTGGGGTCGGCCTGGTCCACTGACCACAAGAGTGGGCACTTCGGCATCGCTTCAAGCGCGCAGAATGGTTGAGGCGCTGGGGCGGCGTGGGCATTGCTGAAGCGACGGGCATGAACACGAGCCCTCCTGTTCCGCGGCGGTCGACGTTGGGTGAAGGTGAGCTGACGCTCTCGGGCGTGCTGAAGCTGAGCGACGTCGCTGAGGCGGGGCACGTGCCCCTCATCGAAGCGCTGCAGCTGTCGATGAAGGTGATTCGGCTGGTCGCCGAGACGCACGACAAGGGTGAGGTCGTCGGTGTGCTCGATGCGGCGCACCTCGTGTGCAGCACGACGGGCAACCTGGCGATCGGCGGCAGGGGTGGCAACCCCATCGCGCCGGAGCTGAAGCGCGGCGAGATGCCCGACCGGCTCACCGACGTGTACGCGCTGGGCGCGCTGATGTACCGGCTCTTGACGGGGCGCCGCGCCGAGACCGCGCGCATCATCGAGCCGCCGAGCCACTTCAACCCGGCGGTCGACAGCGAGCTCGACGAGCTGGTGCTGTCGGCGCTCGATGAAGACCCGAGCGAGCGGCCGTACTCTGCGCGCGAGCTCGAGCGGCGACTGCTGTCGGTGTTCGAAGAGCTGGGGCTCGAAGACTCGCACACCGAGGCGAACCAGCTGATCGCGAAGGCGAAGCCGAAGCCGAAGCCTGCGCCGAAGTCGGCACCGCGCCGCGCCGTCGAGCCGGAGGCGACGATCGACTACGGCGACGACGACGACGACGAGTTTGAGCCGCAGCTCGAGCGCAACCCGCTCGAGAAGAAGTGGCTGATTGGGGGCGGCGCCGTGCTCGCGCTGCTCCTGATCGCGCTCATCGCGTGGCCTTCGTCGTCGTCGAAGAGGGAGGTTGCGCGCTACGCCGACGACGTCGCGCCCGCCAAGGTGGTGAAGGCGCCGGTGATTCAGCAGCCGTCGGTGTCGCCGGTGCAGGCCAAGCTGGTGGAGCCGGAGGCCGTGCAGATGAAGCCGGCGAAGAAGGCCGAGTCGCCGAAGAAGTCGACGCGCCGCGCTCGGCGGTGAGCCGGCACGAGGACGAGAACGTCGACGTGTTCGTCTGACGCGAGCTCGTCAACGAACCCGAACCCGAACCCTCGTAAGCTCGCAACCGTGCCCGCGCTGGCCGCCGTCCACCGTGCCCTGACGCCGCTCGACGGCGCGCGCCGTTCGCTGCTGAAGCGCGTGGCCGGCCGCTGGCTCGCCGACCGCGAGGCGCGCGTCACCGCCATCGCGCTCTTCAGCATCGCGACGGCGCTCGCTGGTGCCGTGCTGCTCCCGCTCTGGGTGCTCGCGCTCGGGCCGATTCTGCTCGGCGTCCCCCACCTCGCCGCCGACGTGCGCTACCTGGTGCTGAGGCCGGGCCTGCACCGGCGCCGCGCGCTGTGGCTCGCGTGCGGGCTGCCGCTGCTGGCGGTCACCGTCACCGGCGACATCGCGCCTGGCTTTCTCGCGGTGGCGGGCGCCTTCACGTTCAGCGAAGGCCACCGCGTGCGCCGCGCGCTCGGCATCGTCGCCTCGTTCGCGGCCTTCGCAGCCGCCCTGGTGTGGCGCACCGAGACGTCGCTTGCCTTCGCCTGGGGCCACAACGTCGTCGCCGTCGCGCTGTGGTGGGCGTGGCGACCGCGGCGGTCGTTGCTGCCCCTCGCGCTCCTCGCCGCCGTCACCCTGGCCGTGCTCTTCGGGGCCTTCGACGCCCTGCCCCACTTCGGCGCGCCGGGCGCGTTCGACTTCGAGACGCAGGCGAGCCGGTTCGCGCCGAACCTCGAAGCCACGCTCACCGCGCGGCTGCTCGTCTGCTTCGCGTTCGCCCAGTCGGTGCACTACGCGGTGTGGCTGCGCCTCGTGCCCGACGACGACCGCGAGCGCCCGGCGCCGCGCACCTTCCGAGCGTCGTTCGACGCGCTGCTCCACGACTTCGGGTCGCCGGCGCTCGCCGTCTGCCTGCTGCTGCTCGCGGGGCTCGCGGTGTGGTCAGCGTTCGACCTGTGGAGCGCGAGCCTCGGCTACTTCCGCCTCGCGCTGTTTCACGGCCACCTCGAGCTCGCGGCAACCGCCGTGTTCGTGACCAGTGTTAGAAGCAGCGCGTGTTCGAGTCTCTCGAGTCGCGTGCCTCGCGCATCAAGCTGATGGTGTTCGACGTCGACGGCGTGATGACCGACGGCGGGCTCTGGTACGGGCCCGAAGGTGAGGTCTTCAAGCGCTTCGACGTGAAAGACGGGCACGCGCTGGTGCTCGCGCGGCTCACCGGGCTGCCGGCGGCGATTCTGACGGCACGCACCTCGAAGATCGTCGCGGTGCGCGGCGCCGAGCTGAAGCTCGCCAAGGTCATGCAGGGAAAAAAAGACAAAGGCCCCGCGCTGCACGAGCTGTGCGCCGAGCTCGGAGTCACCCCCGCCGACTGCTCGTACATGGGCGACGACGTCAACGACCTGGCCCCGATGCGGCTCGTCGGTCTCGCCGCCTGCCCGCAAGACGCAGCACCCGAGACGCGCGCCGGCTCACACTTCGTGGCCCGCTCGCCCGGTGGGCACGGCGCCGTGCGAGAGCTGTGCGAGCTCGTGATGAAGGCGACCGGCCGGTGGGAAAAGGCCCTCGAGCTCCTTGGAGCGGGCGCGCTCACGCAGCTATGATTTTCGCCGACGCGATGGGCCCCGAAGACGAAGAGCTCGAAGACGACGCCGCCGCCGAAGAGGGGGGCGGCGAGGCCGAAGAGCAGGTCGGCGGCGACGACGCCGCGTACGCCGACACCGACGAGGCGATGGACGCCGAGCTCGCCGAGCTGCTGAAGCCCGAGCCGCTCTCGTTTCCCGACGACTATGCGGCGGCCGCGAACAAGCCGGTCTCGCTCGACGTGCCGGTGCGCGAGTACGCGTTCACCGCGCTCGGCAAGACCACCGAGCGCCGCTTCCCCGCGAAGCAGGTGGCGAAGAGCGCCGCCGCGCTCGCGAAGACGCTGAAGTCGCGCTCGAAGCCCTAGAGCTTCTTCTTCGTCGAGCCGGTCTTGTGGCGCAGCGCGTTCGGCATCGAAATCTCAGAGACCGAGTTTCGCCGCATGCGCACCGCCCCGGCGGGAATGGTCGGCTCGTCGGTGAGCCGAATCTCACGCATCAGGTTCTCGATGCGGCCCTCGCGCTCGGCGAAGTCGAGGCGCAGGTAGTTGGCGCACTGCAGGGTGCTCCACACCTCGTCGCCTGCGCCCTCGAGCAGGGCGTCGCGCATCTTCTCTGCCGTCGGGTAGCGGGCGCCCGGCTTCGGCTGCAGCGCCTTCATCACCAGCTCGTCGAGCCAGCCGGGTAGCGACGGCACGTGCGCGCTCGGCGGCTGAATCTGCGCGTCGAGCACCGCCTCGAGCTCTTCGGCGTCGGTCGCGCGGCCGAAGGCGACGTCGCCGGTGAGCAGCTCATGCAGCACGGCGCCCAGCGAGAAGAGGTCGCTGCGATAGTCGAGCGGCTCGGCGCGAATCTGCTCGGGGCTCATGTACGCCGCGGTACCGCGCACGAAGTCGGTGCGGGTGCGCCGGCTCGCGCCGGTGACGCGCGCGATGCCGAAGTCGAGCAGCCGGCAGTTGCCCGCGAAGTCGAGCATCAGGTTGCCGGGGGTGACGTCGCGGTGCACGACGGGCCTGGGGCGGCCCTTCGCGTCTTGATGCAGGTGGGCGTGGTGCAGGCCGAGCAGCGCGTCGCCGATGGCCTTGAAGGTGAAGCCGAGGGGCACACGCTCCATGCTGCGGCGGCGGGCGCGGCGAATTTCGCTCAGAGTCGCGCCGGGTATGAACTCCATCACGAGCACGACGTCGTCTTTCGTGACGGCGATGTCGTAGATGCGCGCGATGTTGGGGTGGCTGAGCGTCGCCGTGATCTTGGCCTCGTCGATGAGGTCTTGCAGCGCCTCCTGGTCGTTCTTCGGGGCGAGCATGCGCTTCAGCACCAGCGACAGCCCGACGAACGGGCCGGTGCGAGCGGTGCCGAGAAAAATTTCGGCGCTGCCCCCCACGGCGAGCCGGCACACGACCTCGTAGCGGCCGAAGCGTTTCCCCGTCCACTCGTCGGGCGTGAAGGGCATCGAGGTTGAGACTACACTCAAGCGCACCGACCTTCAGATGCCTTCCCCACGAACCACCGCGAAGTTCGCCGAGGCGCTCTTGAAAGCCCGGCTCATCGACGAGCTGCAGCTCAAGTCTGCCAGCGCGCACATGGCGCGCTGGGCCACCTCGCTGCCGCGCGCCATCGCCGAGCTCGGCTTCGCCGAAGAAGACGCCGTGCTCGACGCGCTCGCCAAGGCGCTGCGCGTGCCGGCGATGCACCTCGGCAACGTGCTGAAAGACAACACGGCGCTGCGCACGCTCGGCGTCGAGTGGTGCGAGAAGAACATCGTCTTCCCCGTGTCGCTCAAAGACCGCGTGCTGACGCTCGCGATGGCCGACCCGACCGAGCTGCAGGTCATCGACGAGGCCGGCTCGAAGGCGCGCGCGCGCGTGTCTGCGGTGATGGCGGCCGAGTCAGAAATTCGTTCGGCCATCGCGAAACACTTTCGCGGGCAAGAGGTGCCGCAGCAGCGCAAGAAGACGAGCGCGGTGCGTCAGGCGCCGCAGCCGGGGCAGCCGCCCGAAGAGAAGCTCGAGTTCGAGCTGCAGGGCCCGCCGCGCCCGAGCGCGCCGCGAGGGCCGCTCACGTTCACGCCCGAAGAGAGCCAGCGGCTCCAGGCGGTGCAGCAGAACCAGGAAAAGGTCGGCCACATCTTGCGCACCGTGCAGGAGCTGCTCGAGGCGAAGGGCTACCGAATCACGGCGAAGTAGCTGTACGCCGCGTCGAAGCGCGTGCCCTCGGGCGGCACCGAGCCGAAGAAGAGCACGGTGTTGCCACCCGGGTCGTAGTCGAAGCCGAGAATGCGGCTGCGCGGCACGGGCATGCCGGTGCGCACGGCGAGCGAGCTCGAGACGGGGCGGTCGGCGAGCGGTGACCGACTCGCGGCGCCGAGGCTGCCGACGACGACCTCTTCGACGATCTCGAGCAGGTTCGGGTTGCAGATCGAGCCCGAGCTGCCGCCGGTCGCCACCGCCGCGTCGATGTACTGGCTGCCGGCGTTCGCGCGGCCGAGGCCGACGCGCGCACAGCCGATGGGCTTCGGGCCGACGATGCTGAAGATGATCGCCTTTTCCAGGTTGTACTCGCGCGCATAGTCGCTGACCGACATGAGCCCGGCGTTCTCTTCGTCGGACAAGATGACGATGACCAGGCCGGCGTCGTCGCGCAGCCTGCGCTCGGGGGGCAGAGAGGCCATGCGCGCCTGCCGCACCGCGCGCAGGCCGAACTCGAGGCCCATCTCGAGCACGTTGCCGGTGATGCCGACGCGCACGTCGCTCTGGAACTGCATCAGGTCTCTGGTGAAGCCGGCGCCGCGCAGCACGTCGCTGTCGGTCGTGACCACGCCGAGGCGGAAGTCGAGCCCCGCCGACTGAAACGCGTTGTAGAGGGCCGCCGACGCGTTCGCGAGCGCCGCCTGCTCTTCGGACATCGAGTTCGAGTTGTCGACGACGAAGATGAAGTCGGCCTTCAGCGCGGGCGCGGCGCGGTTCTCGCAGCGGTACTGCAGCACGGCGTTGCGCTCGCCGAGCGAGCTGCCGTTCGTCAAGTCGAGCACCGACGGCAGGTTCTGGTTCAGCTTCGAGAGCGGAGTCACCGCAGCCGAGATGAAGAGGTTGCGCTCGACGATGCGGAACATGATGTTCACCACCACCTTGTCTTCGGCGGCGGCGCCGGCGACCTGGGGCAGCGCGCCGAGCGACGCGAGCGACCTGCCCGACAGCGCGGCGAGCAGCCGGTTGCGCACCGCGAACGCGTTCGTCGCGGTCGCGAAGGTGAGGTTCTGGCTCGTGGTGTACGTGGGGCCCGGGTACGTGCGGGTGCTGCGCTCGGTGCGATCGCGCACCAGCGGCGTGCCCTGCAGCGTGTCGAGCGCGAGCACCTCGCGCACGGCGATGATGTCGATGGCCTGCTGCGGCTGGTTGGGGTCGACGTCCATCGGTACGTCGCGGCGCAGCACGAAGGCCGCCACGTCGTTCGGCCCGTCGTCGAGCACCACCGCGTCGGCGGCCGTCACCGTCGTGCGGGCGAAGCGCGGCAGAACCGCGAACGGGTTGTCGCTGTTCGGCACGGGGAAGGTGGCGACCTCGAGCGGGTAGAACCCGGGGCACGGCCAGTCGTTCACCGGCGGTATGAAGCCCGCGTCGGTGCCGGCGTCGACCACCTCGCCCGCATCGGCCACGCCCGGCAGCGGGTAGGTCAGCGAGCTCTGGCACGAGAAGAACGCGACCAGGGGCAGCGCGAAGAGCCCGTCGAAGCGGCGCCGGCGCAGGCGGGCGAGCACCATGGCGGCGAGCACGAACACCAGGCCCTCGCCGCTGCCGCAGCCGCAGCCGGTGGTGACGGTCGGCCGGTCGTTGCCGCCCGAGCCGCCGGTGCCTGCATCCACCTCGCCGGTGCCACCACCGCCACCCGCTCCGGCGTCGATGCCGGCGTCGGCGACGAAGCCGGCGTCTTCGCGGCACACGCGGAAGCCGTTCTCGTCGAGGTCGATGCCGACGCTGGCGCCGCACGAGTTGAGCTTGCCGTCGCAGACCTCGCTGGCGCCGCGGAAGACCGCCGGGTCGGCGTCGTCGCAGTCACCGTCGCAGTTGGTCTGGCCGTCGAGGTCATTGTCGAAGCAGGCCGCACACAGGCTGGCCATGCCGGGCACGGTGTCGACGAGGCCGTCGCAGTTGTTGTCGACGCGGTCGCAGACCTCGCGGCCGTGCGGGTTGATGGTGCGGTCTGAGTCGTTGCAGTCGCCGCAGAAGCCGGTGAACCCGTCCATGTCGCGGTCGAGGCCGCCCTCGTCGATCTGCCCGTTGCAGTTCTCGTCGCGCGGGGTGCCGCCCATCGGCGTCGGCGCCTCGTACAGGTTCGGGCTGCGCAGCGGGTCATTGTCGTCGCAGTCGCCGAAGCAGCTCGCGACGCCATCGCCGTCGACGTCGAAGCCCTCGTCGAGGGCGCGGTCGCAGTCGTTGTCTTGGCCGTCGCAGACCTCGGTCGCGGCAGCGATGGTCATGTACGCGGGGTGAACGTTCGCGTTGTGATCATTGCAGTCGTTGTTGCAGGTCGACACGCCGTCGCCGTCTTCATCGAGGTTCTCGTCGACGAAGCCGTCGCAGTCGTCGTCGACCATGTTGCCGCAGATCTCGAGCTTGTTCGGCGACACGTTCGGCTTGTTGTAGTTGGAGTCGCCGACGCCCGGGGTGACCGAGTCGCCGTCGACGTCGAAGCCCTCGTCGGTCATGCCGTCGCAGTCGTTGTCGAAGCCGTCGCAGCGCTCCATCGCGCCGGGGTTCACGGCGGCGTACTTGTCGTCGCAGTCGCCCATGCCGACGGTGAAGAGGTCGCCGTCTTCGTCGGTGTCTTCGTCAATCTGACCGTCGCAGTCGTCGTCGACGCCGTTGTTGCGCACCTCGCTCTTCGCCGGGCCGACGCTCGAGTTGTTGTCGTCGCAGTCGCCCTGGCAGTTCGTCGCGCGGTCGAAGTCGAAGTCGTGGCACGGCGCAGCCGCGCAGACGTTGCCTTCGTCGGCGCCGGCGACGCAGTTGTTGTCCTGACAGTCGCAGATCTCGGCCGCGCCGGGCTTCACGAACGAGCCGCCGTCGGGGTCGTCGTTGCAGTCACACATCGCGATGAGCGGGCACAAGACGCACGACGGCACGCCGTCGCCGTCGAGGTCGAAGTCTTCGTCGACCTTGCCGTCGCAGTCGTTGTCGACGCGGTCACACACGTTGCCCTCGGTGCCCGGCAGCACCTGCCCCACACACTGCATCGCCGGAGGCATCATGCCGTTCACGCACGGGCCGACGCCCGGCCGGCACTGCCCCACGCCGCCGCCGTCGGCGAACACCGTGCCCGCGGGGCCCGAGTAGCAGGCCGTGTTCATGCCGTCGGTGAGCCCGTTGCAGTCGTTGTCGATGCCGTCGCAGATGTCGGGCAGCCCCGGCCGCTGCAGCGCGCCGCCGTCGGGGTCGTCGTTGCAGTCGCCGGCGCAGAAACGCACACCGTCCATGTCCCTGTCGAAGTCGCCGTCGTCGACCACACCGTCGCAGTCGTCGTCGATGCCGTTGCAGAGCATCTCGCCTTCGGCCGGCGGGTTCGCGGGCGTCACCAGCGCGCCGCCGTCGGCCAGCACACACCCCCCATAGTTGCCGTTGAGGTCGCACAGCTGCTGGCCCACCGTGCACCTGCCCTTCGGCTGGCACATCGCGCCGGGGCACGTGCCCGTGTACGTGACGGGGGTCACGTTCGGGCCGCTGAAGCAGCGCCGCGCCGGCACATCGTTCGGCACGCCGTTGCAGTTCTCGTCGACCGTGTTGCACTGCTCGGTCTGCGGCGCGCCGGGCGAGCACACGATGGCGCCACCCTGGCAGTTCTGCGTGCCGCTCGCGCACACGCCCATCGCCGCCGCGTTGCACATGCCGCCGCCGCCCGGGTTGCCGTCATCGACCGTGCCGTCGCAGTCGTCGTCGATGCCGTTGCACGTCTCGGTGCCGGGCAGCGTCTGACCGCCGACCGCGGCGTTGCAGACCGCGAAGCCGGCGGCGCCGCCACACGCCTGCACCACACCTCCGCACGGCATGCGCGGCGCGCAGTTGCCGACCGCCACCGTACCCGCAGGCGGGCAGGTACCGCCGAACGTGCCGGCCGGGCCCGCGTAGCAGACGCGCGTGAGCGAGCCCGCCGCGCCGCTCGGGCCTTCGTCGATGACGCCGTCGCAGTCGTCGTCGATGCCGTTGCACTGCTCGGCGATGGGCGCGAGCGGCGTGCACACCGTCATGCCACCCGGGCCGCACGACTGCGTGCCCGTCGCGCACCGGCCCATGCCGCTCGCGACGCACATGCCGCCGGTGCCGGGCACGTTGTTGTCGATCTGCCCGTTGCAGTCGTTGTCGATGCCGTCGCACGTCTCGGCGCTGGGCAGCACCTGGCCGCCCACGGCGGCGGTGCACGCGGGGAACATGCCGCCCATACACGACTGTGTGACGCCCGCGCACGGCATGCGCGGCGAGCAGTTGCCGGGCTGCGTGGTGTTCGGCGGCGGGCACGTGCCCGTGTAGCTGCTGGGCGGCCCCGTGTAGCAGGTGCGCGTCACGCCCTCGTCGGTCATGCCGTCGCAGTCGTCGTCGACGTTGTTGCAGGTCTCGGGCACCGCGTTGGGCCCGCGGCAGACCGGCGCGCCGCCCATGCAGACGAACGCGCCCATCGCGCACGCGCCCTGCTGCCCGGCGACGGTGCACGCGCCGCCGCCGCCCGGGTTGCCGTCGTCGACGGTGCCGTCACAGTCGTCGTCGATGCCGTTGCACGTCTCGGTCATCGGCAGCACCTGGCCCGCGACCGCCGCGGTGCACGCGGGGAAGCCGCCGGCACCACCACACGCCTGGGTGACGCCGGCGCACGGCATGCGGGGGCTGCAGCTGCCGACGGCCTGCGTGCCGGGAGGCGGGCACGCGCCGGTGAAGGTGCCAGCCGTGCCGGTGAAGCAGGTGCGCGTCAGCGAGCCCGCGACGCCGCTCGGGCCTTCGTCGACGACGCCGTCGCAGTCGTTGTCGACGCCGTCGCAGATCTCGGCGGTCATCGCGACGTTCGACACGCAGCGCACCATGCCGCCCTGGCACTGCAGCGTGCCGACCGCGCACGCGCCCATCTGCCCCATCACCATGCACGACGCGCCGCCGCCGGGGTTGCCCTCGTCGGTCTGCCCGTCGCAGTCATCGTCCATGCCGTTGCAGACCTCGCCGCCCGGCGCGGGGAAGGTCTGACCTGGAGTCGCCATCGTGCACGCGTCGAACGAGCCCGTCGCGCACGTCTGCGTCACGCCCGCGCAGATGGGCCGCGGCGCGCAGTTGCCGACCGCGTTGCCCGCCGGCGGGCACATGCTGCCGGTGAACGTGCCGGGGGGGCCCGCGTAGCAGACGCGGCTCAGCGTGCGCGCCGCACCGCTCGCGCCCTCGTCGATGACGCCGTCACAGTCGTCGTCGAGGCCGTTGCACGTCTCGTTCGCCTGCGGCTGGTTGTTCTGGTTGCAGCGCAAGCGGCCCATCGTGCAGACCGTCGTGCCCGCGTTGCAGATGCCGAGAAACCCCGAGTCGCACGCCATGCCGCCGCCGGGGTTGCCGTTGTCGACACCCGCGGGGCCCACGCCCCCGGCGCAGTCGTTGTTGAGGCCGTCGCACACCTCGGCGACCGCACCGTTGGGGCAACCCGAGCCGCGAATGAACTGACCGCCGTCGGGCATG
>JAEUJP010000880.1 GCA_016793725.1 Myxococcaceae bacterium
GGGGGCGCGGGCGCCGCCGGGAGCCCCTGGGTCGACACTCCGGTGTCGGGCTGGAGCAACGTCGGGATCGCGACCTGCACATCGGCGCTCGGCGACGGTGCGCGTTCGACTGGCGGCACGAGCGCCTCGATGAACTCCTGCAGCTGCCCTTGCGACGGAGCGCTGCTGTGCTCAGCGACGAAGCCGTCGAGCGCCCGCCGCAGCTCGAGCGCGGACTGAAATCGCTGCTCCGGCGCCTTCTCGAGGCACCTGTGCACGAGTGCCGCGAACGCCGGCGGGACATCGAGCCGTACCTCGCCCAACGGTCGTGGCTGTTCCTTCTCGATCGCCTCGATGATGGCGCGCTCAGCGGCGCGATCGAACGGCTTTTTCCCCGTGACGAGCTCGTAGAGCACGACGCCGACCGCCCATACGTCGCTGCGCGCGTCGAGGGGCTTCGACCAGATCTGCTCCGGCGACATGTAGAGCGGTTTGCCCTTCAGCCAGCCGGCCTTCGTCTCTGAGAGCTTGCCCTCGGCCTTCGCGATGCCGAAGTCGAGCACCTTCACGGCCCCCTGCATCGTCAGGAAGATGTTCGATGGCGAGATGTCGCGGTGCACCACCTTCAGCGGCGTGCCGTCGTCGCGGGCCAGCGTATGGGCGTAGTGCAGCCCAGAGCAGACCGCAGAGCCGATCAGCGCCGCAATGACCGGCGGAACCGGGCCGCTCGCGAGCAGCGCGGTGAGGTCGCGCCCCTGCAGGTACTCCATCGCGAGGTAGTACGTGCCACCCGCTTCGCCGAAGTCCTGCACGTGCACGATGTTCGGGTGATCGAGCCGCGCCGCGATTCGCGCCTCATCGAGGAACATCTTCACGAACTCGGCGTTGCCTGCGATGTGCGGCAGCACCTGCTTGATAGCGACCAACTTCGAGAAGCCCGCGGGGCCCTCTTTGCGCGCGAGCAGCAGCTGCGCCATGCCGCCCCGCGCTAGCACGCGCTGTACTCGATAGGGCCCGAACGATGCAGGCTCGATCACGGCCCGCGAGACTACCTCAGGTTCGGTTTCTCGAACCTCACCCACCCCTCACGCCGCGGGGCCCACGACGGGTCGAGCTCGGTCGCCTTCTGCAGCTCTTCGAGCGCCTTCGCGTAGGCGAGCGCCCAGCGGCCTGGCGTGGTGTGGCCCGATCTCGTACGCGCTGAGTCGCGCTGAGACGTCGGGGCCGAGATCCACTACACTCAAGACGTTTGCGCCCAGAAGTTCGCTTGACGCGGTTCAAATTGGGGTCAGCCCAGTTCGTGGTGCTCGGCGCCGAAGCTCCAGCGGGTCTTGCACAAGAGCGCCTCACCCCCGCTGAGAGGGAGGTGCTCGCCCTCGCGCTCGCCGGCCTGTCGAATCGGCAGATCTCGCGCAAGAGAAAGAGCTCGGAGCGCACCGTCGCGAAGCAGGTCGCGAGCCTCTTCCGCAAGCTCGAGGTGGGTTCGCGGGCCGAGCTGTGGGCTCGCGCCGCGCCGGTGACCCGAAGGTGAAGGCCGACCCGCTCCAGGTCATCGAAGCGGCGTACGCGATCGACCGCCCGCTCGACACCTGGCTCGGTGGCGTGCTCGAGGGGGTCGAGGCCTGCCTGGGCGAAGGGTTGGGCGTCTGGTCGGTGCTCTACGACGCGCGCGACGCGACTCAGCTTCGCTTTCAGAAGCTGGCCCAGCGAGGGCTCGACCCGCAGCACGCCGCGCTCATCAGCGGCGCCGCCTCGTCGGTTGCGCCCAGCCAGGTCAAGAAGACCTTCGTGTTCGGCGCATGCGGCACCCTCTCAGAATCACTCGGCCGCACCTGGTCGAAAGGCAACGCGGTCGCACGGCAGATCGGGGCCGGCTTCGGCGTCGGCGACGCGCTCGGCATCAACGCGACCGACCCGACCCTTCGAGGCTGCATGCTTGCCGTACCGCTGCGGCGAAGAAAGTCGACCTCGCGCGCGTTCAAGGCGAGGTGGTCACGGGTCGCGGCCCACGTCGCTGCGGGGCATCGCCTGCTGCGGCAGCTCGACGCCACTTCCCAGCGCGTGCTCGACGGGGCCGAGGCAATTCTCGACCCCGACGGTACGCTGCAGCACGCCGAACGCGCTGCCCAGCGGCCGGCGGCTCGCGCAGCCCTGCGCGGCGCTGCGGTGGCGCTCGATCGCCTTCGCACGCGGGCCGTGCGTGCACGCGACGCCGACACTTCGATCGAGCTGTGGAAAGGTCTGGTCGGTGGCCGTTGGTCGCTCGTCGAGCACTTCGAGCGTGACGGTCGCCGGCTGTTGATTGCACGTCGAAATGACCCGCAGGTGGGTGGCGGCCTCACGCTGCGCGAGCTCCAGGTCGCCGGGTTCGCCGCGCTCGGGCACTCGAACAAGCTCATCAGCTACGAGCTCGGCCTGACCGAGTCGACGGTCGCAACACACCTCATGCGCGCAGCACGGCATCTGAAGCTGCCCTCTCGAGCCGCGCTGGTTCGGCACCTTCGTTCGAACCTCAGCCGCTGAGCCGCCTTCGATGAAATGACCATGGATGCCGGGAGTCCGCTCCCGATACCGTCGCCGTTCATGTCGAGGGTCATGGTGACGGCGCTGCTGATCTTCACGGCCTGCTCGTCGAGCCCAAGCGAGCCGATCGGTGACGGCGGCGCAGCGGGCGGCGGCGCAGCGGGCGGCGGCGCAGCGGGCGGCGGTGCAGCGGGCGGCAGTGCAGCGGGCGGCGGTGCCGCGGGCGGCGGTGCCGCGGGCGGCGGTGGCACAGCTGGCGGCGGCGCGCTGGGGGTCACTTTCCTGCGTGTCGAAGTGCTTTCGGCGGCGGGTCGCGTGAACGGCGGCGCGTTGTCGGCTCAAGTCGAGCTCGGCTTCCCAACGGAGCAATTGTGATGAACGTGTTGAAGCGCCTTCTTCCACTGGTCATGGTGACGCTGGCGACGGCTGCCAACGCACAGGCGGTTCCGCTGCGCATCGCCTTCAGCGCTCGGGTGACCGACAACGGGCTTCCGCTGACCGGGCTCCATACGCTCGTGGTGAAGCTGTTCGATGTGCCAACCGGGGGCTCCGCGTCGTGGACCGAGACGTACACGTCGCACCCTGCCAATGAAGGGGTGATGAGCGTGACGCTCGGTTCGATGACCCCGCTCACCGCCGCCCTCTTCGAAGGCGGCGCCTTGTTTGCTGAGGTGACGGTCGACGCGACCACGCTCAGCCCGCGCCTTCAGCTCGTGAGCGCCCCCTTCGCGATTCGCGCGGCATCGGCCGATCGGCTGGGCGGAAACGTCGCCGCCGACTTCGCGCCGGCCGCACACGCGCACCCCTATCTGCCGCTCGGGGCGATGCTCACCTGCAGTGGCACCGAGAAGATGACGGGTCTGACCGCGAGCGGCTCGGTCACGTGTGGGCCCGACGCCACGGCGGCGCTCGCGGGAACTGGCACTGCGACGACCGCGGCGCGGTCGGACCACAGCCACCCGGGGGTCTACCTGCCCGTCGGCGGCTCGCTCACCTGCACCGGCACTGACAAGGTGAGGGGCATCGCAGTCAACGGCAACGTCGTGTGCGGGCAAGACGCCGACACCGCCTACACCGCGGGCGCTGGCCTCACCCAAGCCGGCACGCAGTTCGCCGTCGCCTTCGCGGGCTCTGGAACCGCAACGCAAGCGGCGCGCTCCGACCATACCCACGTCGCGACGTGCCCTACGGCCTGGCTGAACCACGCGGGTGCGTTGTGTTCGGGTCGCTTCCCCAGCATCGGAGTCTCATGGAACCAGGCGGCCGCCAACTGTGCGGCCGTGCGCGGCTCGACCTTGTGCAGCTATCGCGAGCTCATGGTCGCGACCCGGGTCGCGCCGCTCCAGCCGCTGACGGCAGGCTTCTGGCTCGGCGACCGCGCCGGCGACAACCTGGTGCTCCGCGTGAATGGGCCGAACCTCGACGACTTCGACGAACAGGTCGACCTCGGCCTCAGCCCGGCGCCGACGGGCAGCGGCTACTACTGCTGCACCACGCCGATGTGAGACCCGGCGCAGAGGCTGAAGAACGCGCACCCGCGGGCTCTGCGCTTCGACGAATGGCGCCAGGCCGTCGATGCGAGCTCCGAACCTCGTGAGCCCCTCACGCCTTGCGGCCCTTCGCCTCGGCGCGCATCACGACCCAGCGGCCACCCCACATCAGCGCGCCGACCGCGGTCGCGATGATGAAGATGGCCGCGACGCTGGTCGCCCCGAAGATGACGCGCACCCAGAACACGGGCAGCACGTCGTCGATGACCGCGGCGCGAATCGGGTCATAGAGCCCCACCCAGTCGAGGGTTCTCGCCGGTATCCACTCGACCGTGAGCGAGGCCCTGTCCGTCCACCGGAAGGGGAACCAGCGGCGCGACACCTCGATGAGCATCGCCATCATCAGGTACGCGACCGACAGCACCGTCGCGTTCGACATGCTGATGCGGAAGATGGGTATCGCCACCTCGCACCGCCCTCAGTTCAGCTTCTTCTTGAGGGTCTTGAGCGAGTTCTTCACCCGGCTCACGTCGGGCTCGGCCTGGCTCACGCTCAAGAACGCCTCGTATTCGGCCACTGCCTTGGCCAGCTCGCCCGGCCCCTGCCGCACCAGCAGGTCGGCGTACGCCAGCCGCGCCGCGCCCCACGACGGGTCGAGCTCGGTCGCCCGCTGCAGCTCTTCGAGCGCCTTCGCGTCTTCTTTCTGCCGCTGCGCCACCAGCGCCGACGCGTAGTGCGCCGGCGCCCCGAACGGCGCCAGCTGCAGCGCATCGTCGGCCGCCGTGCGAGCATCTTTCAACGCCCCGCTCTGCAGCTTCACGCGCGCCAGCGCCGCGTAGGCGAGCGCCCTGTCCCAGCTGTGTACGGCCTTGTTCTTCGCGTCGGCCAGGTCTTTCGCCGGCTTCGCCCCGCCCAGCGGCCTCGCGTGGTGTGGCCCGATCTCGCCGCACGCCGCCTTCGGGTCGTTCGCCCGCGCCGCCTCGTACGCCTTCAGCGCGATCTCGACGTTGCCCTGCCGCACCATCGCGTGCCCGATCTCGCAGAAGGTCTCGGCGTCTTTCGGGTTCAGCTTGTTCGCCTTCTCGAGCGCCGAGATCGCCTGCTTCGCGTCGCCCTTCGCGAACAGAATCTGCGCCCGAATGCGGTGCACCTCGGGGTTGTTGCCGTCGGCCTTGAGCGCCTTGTTGATCGCCGCTTCGGCGTCTTTCGCCCGGCCCGCGTGCAAGAGCGCGAACGCGTAGTCGCGCTGCGCATCGTCGCTCGCCGGGTTGTCGTTCACCCACGCCTCGGCCTGCTTCAGCGCCGGGTCGACGTGCCCGAGGTCGAGGTGTACGCGACCCAAGAGGTGCCGCGACGGCCCGTGGCTGCCGTTGCGATCGACCGCCTTCGTGAGCGGGTCGACCGCCAGCTCAGACAGCCCCAGCGACACGAGCAGCTCGCCCAAGAGCGCGTTCGCCTCGTAGTCGAGCGGGTCTTTCGACGCCTCTTCGAGCGCGCTCTTCGCCTTGTCGAGCTCGTTGCGCTGCATGTGCACGCGCGCGAGCGCCACCTGCACCGCCGCCTTGTTGCGCTTCACCGCGCCCTCGAGCTTCTTCAAGACGTCGATCGCCTTCTCGGCGTCGCCCTCGGCCGCGTCGGCCAGCGCGAGCTGCACCACCGACTCGGGTGGGTACTTGCCGCTCACCGCCGTCTTCGCGAGCTCGGCGCGCGCGCTCTTCCACTCGCCGAGCTTGCCGTACGCGATGCCGCGCACGAGCGAGACGCGCCGCGAGTCGGCCTCACGCGGAATTTTCGTCAAGAGCTCGCGCTCGCGGCTGCGCGCGATGAGCACGCGGCCCAGGCCCTCTTTGGCGTCGTCAGAACGGCTCTTCGGGGCGAGCTTGACCGCGTTCTCGTAGGCGCGCTGGGCGGGCTCCATGTTGCCGGCGGCGCGGTTCGCGTAGCCGAGCGCGAGCTGAACGTCGAAGGCCGCGCCCGTGAACTCGGGGTTCTTCTCGGCCGCGCCGAGCACCTTGAGCGCCTCTTCAGAGCGGCCGGCGGTCGAGAGCAGCTGGCCGAGGGCGACCTCGCGGCGGGCGCGCATCGGCGCGGGCACGTTGTCGGGCGTGAGGGCCTCGACCTCGGCGAGCGACTCGGAAAGGTCGCTCTGCAGCTGGAGCCGCGCCTCGGCGAGCCCGAGGACGCGGCCGGGGTGCGTCGGCGAGATCTGCGCGGCGGCGCCGGTGTAGAGCTTGACGGCGTTTTCCCAGTCGCCGAACTGCAGGTAGTAGTCGCCGAGCGTGACGAGCGCGCGCACGTTCGTCGACTGCAGCTCGACGGCGCGGGTGAGCTTCTTCAGCGCTTCGTCGGGCTTCTTGTCGGCGAGCAGCAGGCGGCCGGCCTCGGTGTAGACCTCGGCCTTCTCGATGGTCGAGCTCAAGACCGCGGCGCGCGCGGTCGCGGCGTTCGCGGCGTCGGCGATCATCATGTCGGCGACGAGCGCGAGCTCGGGCGCCTTCTCGCGCACGCCGGGCAGGCCGAGCTCCTGGCGGGCGGCGCTCAGCGCGTCGGGCGACCGGCCGTGCTCGGCGTAGAGCACGGCCTGCGTGTAGCCGAGCAGCGCGTGCACCTCGGCGTTGTCAGAGTCCATTCGCTGCGCCAGCTCGAGCGTCTTCAGCGCCTCGCGATACTTCAGCGGCGTGTCGGAGTTGATCGCCTTGCGGCTCTCGCCGATCGCGCTCGCGAGATCGAGGCCCTGGTTTCTCGACCGCGTCCACACGTAGCTGCCCACCGAGCCCGCCACGATGACCAGCAGGCCCAGCGTGACGAACAGCTTGACCCCGTGCCGCTGCAGAAACGTCTTCTTCGCCGTGCTCGCCGCGAGCTTCTCGCGCAGCTCTCGCTCGTACTCTTTCGCGATCGCCTCGGTCGAGGTCGTGCTCATCTCGACCTTCGGCACCTCGACCTGCGACGACGGCTCGAGCTCGTCGGGTATGTCGTCGAGCAGCCCGCCGCCGCTCTTCGGCTTCGGCGCCGCGGCTGCACGTGAGCGCGCCGGCACCGGCGCCTCGGCCGACGGCGCCTCGTTCTCGACCGACGGTATGTCGTCGAGCAGCCCGCCGCCGCGGTGCTTCGAGTCGCGCAGCAGCTCTTTGCTGGGTATGACGCTGGGCTCGACGGTGCCCACCACGACCGGGGGCTCGCCCCCTGCCGCGACGAACGGGTCGTGGCCCGACGGCGGCATCGGTATGCCCGGGGTGTCGTTGCCTTCAGACAGCGCGTTGAAGGTCGAGGTGAGGCCGATGAGCACGTCGCCCGGGTCGGTCGCGGTGCGCTTCGGCACGTTCGCGAACGGGTCGTCGTCGGGCGGAGGCGGAGGCTGACCCGCCGGGTCGATGCGCGGCAGCACCGCGGTCGCGGTCGAGCGACCCGTCGCCGCGTGCGAGTGGCCGTTGCCCGTACCGTCCATCGTCAGTGACGCCGGGTCGTGGTGCGGGTCTCGCGGGCGCAGCCGGGCCTCGGCCTGCGTCGGTGCGTCGGGCGCTCCGCCGAGCGCGGCCCCGGGAACGTAGGCCTCGGTGACGACCGTCGGCATCGCATCGGAGGCGACGGCGGGCGGGGTGTCGAGCGTGGCGTCGATGATGGCGGTGGCCTGGGGGTCATCGACGGGCTCGTTGAACGCGGTCGACTCGGTGAGCACGGGTGCGGGGCCACCGGCGAGGGCGGCGCGCGTCTGCTCGAGCCACTGGCGAATGCGGCCGTCGTTCGGCTGCAGGGCGGCGGCCTTGCGCAAGATGGGCAGGGCGCTGCGATAGAGGCCCTTGTGCAGCAGCACCTCGCCGATCAGGTTGTACGCGCGCGGGTTGTCTTTATCGACGTTCACCGCGCTGTCGAACTGGCTCATGGCGTCAGACGGCTTGCCGAGCTGAATGAGCGCCTTGCCCCACAGCACGCGGCCGATGACCGAGTTGGGGTGATGAGAGACGCCGTTCTGGCAGACTTCGATGGCGCGGTTATGCTCGCCGCGTTCGATGAGCGCCTTGGCGAGCTCCACGAAGACCGTTGAGGCCGGATCCTGGCTGAGCACCTGCTCGTACTTCTCGACCATCGACTTCGACATTGGCGGCTGGGGAACTTAGCGCATGAGACTCGAGTACACCGCGATCGTTTGTTGCCTTGCGGCCGGGTGCGCGACACTCAGCAACAAGGGTGACGTCGACGCGCTGAAGCCGACGCTCGACTACTTCCACGGCGAGATGCGCTTTCGCAACTTCCGCACGGTCGAGAAGCTCATCGTGCCCGAGAAGCGCGCCGCGTTCACGAAGGCCGCGATGGCGCGCGATGACGAGACGAACCTCTTCGTCACCGACTTTCAGCTCGAAGACTGCACGCTCAACGAAAAAGACGGCACCCTCGCCGTCTGCATGTCGAAGGTCTCATGGCACCGCCTGCCCTCGACCAGCGTGAAGACCGTGATGGTCGCCACCACGCTGAAGTGGGAGGGGGGCCAGTGGCTCGTCGATCGCCAGAGCGACGGGCCCTTCGCCGAGGAGCTGTCGATCGAGACGGCTCGACCCGAGAAGAAGGCGCCCGCGCCCGCTCCAGAGCCCACCGAGAAGTCGGAGCCCTGAAGACCCGAGGCGCAGAAAAAAAAACGCCCGTCGTCTCGGGGCCGGCCGAGGCGACGGGCGTCGGGAGTTCCCCCATGGAACCCCCTGACCGGGTTGATGTTTGAGCAATCGAAATGCCATGGCGCTGGAGCCCCTGATTCAGAGAAACTTCAGTGACTTCCGATCAGAAGCGGTGCGGTAGCAGTCCGCCGCTCACGACATCGGAGTCAGGGGTGACACGCGCCCACATCTATTCTCCGAGCACGGCGCGAATGGTCTCGCGCATGGAATGTGACGGCTTCCACTCGGTCTCTTTGACCCAGCGGGAGCCGTCGACCGCACAGAGGAACTGAATGTGGTCGAGCTCTTCGGGGGGGAAGCTGGCCAGCCGGTAACGGAACAGGGTGCTGAGCAGGGGCCGGGCGAGCGGGTGGGGAATCGAGCGGGGCTGAGAGCCGAGCTCCTGGAAGATGGCCGAGAGGGGCACCTCGCCGGGGCCGACGACGTTGTAGACGCCCTTCAAGCCCGGCTTGAGCGCGGCGACCATCGCGCGGGCGCAGTCTTCGACGTGAAGAATCTGCACCATGGGGTCGAAGCCCGAGAGGCGCCACGGGCGCTTGTTGCGCAGGTAGTTCGACGGCGCGTTCTTGATGGTGGGGCCGACGATGTGAACGGGCCGCAAGACGACGGTCTCGACCTGCGGGTGACGCCAGAAGAAGCTGTGCGCCAGCATGTCGACCTCGATGAGATCTCTCACCGAGGGGAACCGTGCGGCCGCCATCAACGGCGAGTCTTCGGTCAAGAAGTTCGAGTTGTCGGGTGACGGCCCGTAGACGTCGGCCGACGACAGCACCACGAGCTTCTTCACGTTGTACTTCGCGACGCAGTCGAGCACGCGCGTCGTGCCGACCACGTTGAACGAGTGGTGGTCTTCGCTGCTCATGCGCGGGTCGTGAAGAATGCCCATGTGAATGACGGCCTTCACCGCGTAGCGGCGGAAGACGTCTTCGAGCTTCTTCTTGCGCAGATCGATCTGGAACATCTCGATGTCTTTCGGGCGGCCCACGAACGGGCGCCGATCGACCCCGAGAATGTTTTCGGTCTGGTGCAGCTGCTTCGCGAGCGTGCGGCCCAGGTTGCCGCTGATGCCGGTGACGACGACGGCTGGCTTCACCAGAACACGTGCTTTCGTTCTTTGAGGCCGCTGTCGAGCATCTGCTGAATCGAGGCCTTCACGACCTTCACCTTCTTCTCGAGCTCGGCGTCTTCGTCGTCTTCGCGGCCGGTGAAGAACAGCGGGTCGCCGAAGTAGATGCGGTACTTCGTCGGGAGGGGAAACGGCACGCCCGTGACGGTGAGGGGCGCGACGGGGAAGCCGAGCAGCTTCGCGACGGGCTTCACGTTGACGAGCGCGGGCGACTGCTCTTCGGCGCCGACGACCGCGATGGGCACGATGGGCGTGTTCGTCTCGAGCGCGAGCCGCATGAAGCCGAGGCCGAAGCCCTGCAGCTGGTAGCGCTGCGGCCACAGCTTCGAGATGCCCGACATGCCCTCGGGGAAGACGAGAATGGCCTCGCCCGACTCGAGCAGGCGGCGGCAGTTTTCGGGCGTGCCCACGATCTGCCCGACGCGCGCCATGAACGTCGAGACGTACGGCAGCGTCGGCACCCACTTCTCGACCATCGACCGAATCGCGCGCGGCGGGTCGGCCTCGACGAGCATGGCGACGCCGATCATCGCGCCGTCCATCGGGAGCTGGCCGCTGTGGTTGCTCACCAGCAGCACCCTGCCCTTCGGCACCTTCTCGATGCCGTGAACCTCGACCCGGTGGTAGTGCCGGTAGACCCAGATCATCGGCGCGATCGCCGAGAGCGCGTACTCGAGGCTGAAGCCGAACGGGTCGACGCCGTACTCGTTCTGCGAGCGCTCGAGCCCCTTCAACTTCTGCTCGAGCTCGTCGCCGACCATCGACTCCGTCCACGCTTTGAGGCCCTTCTTGAGGGCCGAGGCAGCGCGATCGAACATGGCGCGATGATGTAGCAGGTTGGTAGCTTCGTCGCCGGTAAAGGTTTTCATGCGCTGCGGCCTCCACATCGTCGTTCTCGTCGGCTTCGCGTCGTGCGCCGTCGACCTGCCCGACGAGCCCGGCCTGCGCTGCGATGATCTGCACCCCTGCTCGCCCGGCCGCGACTGCGTCGGCGGCTTCTGCGTCGACGAAGGCGCGAACGCCGGCGGCACCGGCGCGACGGCCGGTGGCGGCGCGACCGCAGGTGGCGGCTCGCCCACGGCGGGCGGTGGCGTGGCGAGCGCGGGCGGCGGCCAGTCGACGGCGGGCGGCGGCACGAGCCCCGGCGACGTCGTCTGGCGGCAAGAGGTGCACGGCTTTCACGACACCACCGAGCCCGGCGGCGGCACCGTGACGATTCGCGCCGACGCCGGCAACCAGGTCGTCTCTTCCATCTCGAACGCCGACGACGCCAACGACCGCGCCTCGGCGAACGTGAACAACGACGCCGGCTGGCTGCCGACGACGAGCAGCGGGCGGCTGAAGGGGCGCTTTCGCCTGCCGTCGACGCTCAACCTGCGCGACCGCTCGACGTTCGTGCGCCTCGAGAGCGGCAGCAGCCTCGTGGTGGCGTTCGGGTTCAACGCGCAGGGGCAGCTGGTGGTGAACAGCGACAGCAACTTCATCGGGCCGACTTCGCTGAGCCAGAACATCTCGTGGGCCGGCGGCTTCGCGGCGAACACCGAATACACGCTCGACGTCGCGTGGCAGCGCGGGCAGTACCGCTCGGTGTTCATCAACGGCGCCGACGCCGGCATCATCTTCGTGACCGACCCGGGCGGCACGGCTCCGGCGCCGTCGCGGCTGCGGCTCGGCATCTACCGCTACGACGGCGACGCGGGCACGGGGTGGAACCTCAGCTTGAGCGACTGGGCGCTCGCCGACGCGCCGGGTGTGTCGCTGTGACGTGGCTCGTGCTCTCGCTGGCGC
>JAEUJP010000851.1 GCA_016793725.1 Myxococcaceae bacterium
AGACGCCGGGGGGCAAACCCCTCCGCGGCGGCCCGCTTTCAACAGCGGGCGGGCCGCCTTGGGGGGCTGAGCGCGCGGCTGACGCCGCCGCGCCCGCTCCGCGGGTCACGCCCTGTGCACGAGGCTGGGCCTGCTGTTGCTTGCCGTCTCGGCCGCGCGGGGCCGCGCGGCCTCTGAAGTGCGAGGGCAACTCTTGCCCTGCCGACTTCGCCGCTGCGCGGCCGCGGTGCGGCCGTGCTCGCTCACGCGGGCAACGATGCAGCTCAACGTGAGCACCGCCGAGATCGCCGGCGACGTCGAGCTCACCGCTGCGCAGGTCGCGCCGCGGGCGCGACACGTGCTCGCTGCACCGGCATGCGGCGGCGAACTGCGCCAGGCCACCAAGAGCGAGCGGACCCGAAGACTCACCGCTGCGCAGGCGCGGCCGCGGGCCGCGCGCGTGCTCGCTGCGAACGGGGGAGCGATGTGCCTGGCCGCAGCTGACCGCCGAGGTCGAGCGTCTTCCCCAGCTCACCGCTCGGCCGCGCGCTCTCGCGCGCCAGCCTCGCTGGGCGGGGATCGAGCGCGCTCGCATGAACGACGCGCCGAGCCGAGTGTCACCCATACCTCCGGTCCGCGATATCACCCATGTTGCCGGTCGGCGCGCCGGCCGGCGGCTGAGGAGAGCGGCTCGTCCGAGCTGATCAGCGCGGAGGCGGCGACCAAGTCCTCGTCGCCGGGCTCCGCGGTTTTTTCGCGAGCTCACGCTCGGAAACGACGTCCGCATTTCGCTTATGAGCGACGATCTCCATCGAGGTCGACCCGCGGCATGGGGTGAAACGTCGACCTGGTCGACGACTCGGCTGCGAGCACGGCGCCGAGCAACGCGATTCGGGTCGTCACTTCCTCCGCCCCATCCTCACCTTTTAGCCGCCCTCCGCGCGGTCGACTTGATCGTCGGCCGCGAACCGCGCCACGCTGTCGGCGGCGCTGGAAAGGATCGCGTGTTTCACGTCACTCTGTCCGTCGTCCTTGCTCGCTTCACCGAGCTCCGCCACCATCGCGCTGAACTCTGTCGCGCAATGCATCGTGCCACCTCACTGCTCGAACGAATTCGTCTGCGCGCCGAGCTTCAGGACAACCTGCGCCGACTCCGAGGGCTGAAGCGGCCGGAGGTCTTCCGCGGCTTCCACGGCCTGACGCTCGTGCACGGCTGGTCGCGCGCGTCCACCGACTGGGCGCCATGACGCGTGCGAGCTGATCATCGCGGCGGTACACTCGCCGCCGTCGATGGTCGCCGCCACCACGCCCCGCACGAAGTCGCCCGCGCCCGCCGGCGCGCATCGGCACGTGCGTCCGGGGGCGAAAACTCGCGTCGGGGTCTTCAACTTCGCGGCTGCACCTCGCGTCGGGGCTCGAGCGCGTCGAAGCTCGGAAGCGCGCTGGGAAATTTCGGCGCGGAGGCGAGAGAACGCGGTGGGCTCAAGGTGGTACCTCCAGCCTGAGCCCATCCTCCAAGACCCCTGGTGGCAGGTGGCGTACGCCTATGGCGGTTCGTCGTTGCCAGCCTACGCGTACGCGCTCAACAACCCGATCAAGTACGTCGACCTCGACGGCTTGCGGCCCGGTGATCGTTTCTCTGGCAGGTGGGCGGCGAACAGGGCGGCCGTCGATGCTCTCGACTTCATCAATCCGACCAGCATCGAAAAGAACTGGGAGTACGGCGGAGAGATCTGTTTTGACCCGGTGTCGAAGGAGTTCTTCGCGACGGATCCGGTGACAGACAAGGATCCAGCCGGGTGCGAGCCGCAGAAGAGCCCGTGCCCGAAGGGTACGCTGCGTTACGGCCAGTACCACACGCATGCGGCTCACGACCCGACGGCACCGGGGAACGAGAAGTTCAGCATCAGTGACAAGTTCCTTGCGAGGACCAGCGACCCGCCGTTCAACTCGTACTTGGCGACGCCGGCCGGCCGGTACCTCAAGTACTACTACCAGAGCGGGAACATCACCCAGCTGGCGGGCCCGCCGCGATGAGCCGCGCGATCGGATCAGCCTTGGTGTTGTTGCTGAGCGCCGGAACTCCAGAAGAGCGATTCGAGGCTCTCGACAATCTTCCGCCGGTCCACCTTACCGGGCCAAAGACAGCCTGCCTTCTTCTCGCCGCTCAGGAATTCAAGACAGAGCTCGCGAGTGGTCGCTTCAAAAAGTACGGGAGCAACGTCAGCGACTTCAACGCGTTCATCATCGAGAAGGACACCCGGTGCATCGTCGAGTTCGCTCCGACCACCGGCGTTACTGGCTCTGGAGTCCAGTACTGGATTGAGGGCGGCAAGGTCGAACGGAAGCAGTACACGAAGTAGCCGCCGCGGGAATGAGGCGCCCAGCGAGAGTCGCGCTGCTGCTGTTAATGAGCGGCGGCTGCGCGACGGAGTCCGCGCAGCACCGAAGCGGCGAGCTTGGACCCGATGACCGCTGGCGCGAAGACCAGGAGTACCAGGACGGCCTCGCGCAGCTGCTGCAGGGCGGGCCCGGGCGCAAGGTCGCCGCCGCGGTGACCGCGACCTACGACGTCGGCTACCTGACGGGGCTGCAGGAGGGCGTCGGCCAAGTCGGCCACGACCAGAACGAGGCTGCGAAGCTCGGGTGCACCGGCGGGCTTGTGCGCCTGCTCGAGCAGCTGCAGGAGGCCGCGGTGCTCGACCTCAACGACTGCGACCAGCTCGCCGACCCGCGCTTCGCGCGCGACAGCTACCACGGGCCGCGCTACTCGCAGATGCGCCTCGATGTCGCGCAACGAACCGTCGACGCGGACCCGACGGCGGCCGAACTTGTCTTCATGGCCTTCGAGCTGTCGTACGAGCTCGGGCACGACGCGGCACAGCGCCGAGGGAAGTGGCCGGAGTCGTCGCGAACGTCCTTCTTCAACGGCTGCATGGCGAGCCCCGAACTTCACCGCGCCAAGGCAGGGCGAGCTGCGGGCGTCGACGCGGCGAGCTTCCGCGCCTACTGCGAGCAGGAGGCGCAGCGGCACATGACCACCTTGTACGAGCTGCTCGCGAAGCAACGCCAGCGCCGCGGTCGCTGAGACCCTCGTCGTTGGAGCTACGCCGCGGCGCGCCCGCCGCGGGCAGCGAGGAACGCGTCGAGCGTGCGCATGATGGCGTCCCGGTCGCGGCGGGGCAGGCCCTGCAGCTGAACGAAGCGGCGCGCGAGGTTGCGGTCGACCGCAGGCCCGGGCGGCTCGAGCCGCACCTTGCGCTTGCGCTCGATGCCGAGGATGTCGTCGGCTGAGACGTCGAGCGTCTCGGCGAAGCGGACAATGAGCTCACCGTGCAGCAGCAGGTCGCCGCGCTCGTACTTCGAGATGAGCGTCTGGGTGATGCGCAGCTTGTGGGCGACGTCGATCTGCGTGAGGCCCCGGGCCTTGCGGATGGCGGTGAGCCGCTGGCCGATGGCCTTGGTGCCCTCGGGGCTGGTGGCGACTCTCTTCCTCGACATGACGGACTCCTCCTGGCCGATGCTGCTCGGCAAGGTAGGCCCGGTTTTCAGAAGGCTCATTTAGTCCCTATTGGAGAATTCCCTAATATGGACTATCCCATGTGCGCGGCCGGAGCTCCATCAGAACTGCTCCGAGGCCCTTGACACGTTTTGGGAGGAGGCCCGTTTGGCACGCGTTTCTGAAGCAGAGTTGGAGCGGCTGAAGAAGGAAGTCAGTCTCGAGCGGCTGGTGACAGCCCGCGGCGTCGAGCTGCAGAAGCGCGGCGCCGACCTGGTCGGACGCTGCCCCTTCCACGAAGACAAGACGCCGAGCCTTGTGGTGACGCCGGCGAAGAACCTCTGGCACTGCATGGGTGCGTGCCGCACCGGCGGCAGCGTCGTCGACTGGGTGATGCGCGCCGAGGGCGTGAATTTCCGCCACGCCGTCGAGCTGCTGCGCGGAGGTGTCGATCTCTCTGGTCCCGTGGGGCCCAGGCACGCGACGGTGCCGAAGCTGCCCTCGCCCGTGAGCGCCGATGTCGACGACGCGCAGTTGCTCGCCCAGGTGCGCGACTTCTACTGCACGACGATGCGCACAGCTGGCGAGGCGTGGAGCTACCTCGAGAGCCGCGGGCTCAAGCACGACGAGCTCGTCACGCACTTCCGCGTGGGCTTCTCGAACCGAACGCTCGGGCTGCGACTGCCGCAGACCAACCGCGAGGCCGGCGCGCTGCTGCGCGGGCGGCTGCAGAAGCTCGGCGTGATGCGCGAGTCGGGGCACGAGCATTTCGCCGGCAGCCTCACGGTGCCGCTGCACGACGAGGCCGGCCAGGTGGTCGGCATGTACGGGCGGAAGGTGACGAAGGGCCTGCGCCCTGGGACGCCGCTGCACATGTACCTGCCGGGCCCGCACCGCGCGGCCTTCAATTCGGCCGCGCTCGCAGGACAGAAGAGTGCAGTCGTCTGCGAGGCGCTGCTCGACGCGATGAGTTTCTGGTGCGCCGGCTTCCGCAACGTCACCGCGGCGTACGGAGTCGAGGGCTTCACCGCACACCACCTCGAGGCGCTCAAGCGGCACGGCGTGAAGGACGTGCTCATCGCGTACGACCGAGACGACGCCGGCGACGCCGGCGCCGAGGCGCTCGCGAAGCAGCTTCTCCCGCAGGGCTTCAGCTGCTGGCGGGTGCTCTTCCCGCGGGGCATGGACGCGAACGAGTACGCGGTGAAAATTTCTCCGGCGGCGAAGAGCCTGAACGTCGCGCTCCGGCAGGCAGCGTGGATGGGCCAGGGCGCTGCGCCCGGCACGCCGAGCTACAGCGCGGTCAGCACCGACGCCGTGCCGGCCGCCGCTTCTCCTTTAGCCGCCAAGCCGCGCTGGCAGTGGACGGCCGAGGAGAAGGAGCGCGAAGCGAACGAAGTCCGTGAGCGCGGCCTGCGCCAGCTGTCGCCGCTGCCGCGGGCCGCGACGCCGGTGACCGGCTCGGCGCCGACGAACTCCACGAGCGTGGCGATCAGCACGGCTGCGGCCGCAAGCTCGAGCCCGACGCCTCGCGCCGGCTGGGTGGCCGGCACGGCTACGCCGCGCGCGGCGCCGCAGGCGCCGCCGGCCACCTCGCCGACACCGGCTGCGAGCTCGAGCGCTCCGTCCCCGTCGAGCACCGCGGCGAGCGCGAGCTCGCCCTCGACGTCGAGCGCGGTGCCGAAGGCGCCAGAGCTGCAGCTCGAGGAGAAAGCGGACGAGCTCGTCTTCCACTTCGGGCCGCGGCGCTACCGCGTGCGCGGCCTGCCCAAGGCGCTCTCGGCGGAAGTGATGAAGCTGAACCTGCTCGTCTCGGCCGGCGAGCTCTTCCACGTCGATACCCTCGACATGTACTCGGCGCGGGCCCGGGCGGCCTTCGTGCGCCAGGCCTTCGACGAGCTGCGCGTGCCCGAGGAGGCGCTCAAACGAGACATGGGCGCGCTGCTGCTCAAGCTCGAGGAGCTGCAGGAGAAGCAGCTGAAGGAGAAGCTGGCGCCGAAGGCCGCGGCGCCGACGCTCACCGAGGCGGAGACAGCGGCCGCGCTCGAGCTGCTCAAGTCGCCCGCGCTGCTCGAGCGCGTCGTCGCCGACTTCGCGCGCTGCGGCGTGGTGGGCGAGGAGTCGAACAAGTTGCTCGGCTACCTGGCTGCGGTGAGCCGCAAGCTCGAGGAGCCGCTCGCGGTGCTCATCCAGAGCAGCAGCGCCGCCGGAAAGTCGTCGCTGATGGAGGCGGTGCTGGCCTTCGTGCCCGACGAGGACAAGGTGAAGTACTCGGCGATGACGGGGCAGTCGCTCTTCTACATGGGCGACGCGAACCTCAAGCACAAGGTCCTCGCCGTGGTGGAGGAGGAGGGCGCGGCGCGCGCGAGCTACGCGCTCAAGCTGCTGCAGAGCGAGGGTGAGCTCACCATCGCGTCGACCGGCAAGGACCCGGCGAGCGGGAAACTCGTCACGCACGAGTACCACGTGGAGGGGCCGACCCAGCTCTTCCTCACCACGACGGCCGCGCAGGTCGACGAGGAGTTGCTGAACCGCTGCCTGGTGCTCACCGTCGACGAGGAGCGCGCGCAGACCAAGGCCATCCACGAGAAGCAGAAGGAGAAGCAGACACTCGAGGGCCTGCTCGCGCGCCGCGAGAAGACTGCGCTCTTGAAGCTGCACCAGAACGCGCAGCGGCTGCTGCGGCCCCTGTTGGTTGCGAACCCCTTCGCGCGGCAGCTGACGTTTCTCGACGACCGCACGCGAGCCCGCCGCGACTTCCCGAAGTACCTCACGCTCATCCGCACCATCGCGCTGCTGCACCAGCACCAACGGCCAGTGAAGACGGTCGAGCACCACGGCGAAGTCGTCGAGTACATCGAGGCCACGCTCGACGACGTCGCCGTCGCGAACCGGCTCGCGGCCGCGGCGCTCGGGCGCAGCCTCGATGACCTGCCTCCGCAGACGCGGCGCCTGCTCGAGCTGCTCGACGGCTTCGTCACCGAGCGCTGCGCGGCCGACGGTGTGCGGCGGCCCGAGCTGCGCTTCTCTCGCCGCGAGGTGCGCGAGGCCTCGCGCTGGGGCGACACGCAGCTGAAGGTGCACCTGGGCCGCCTGGTCGAGCTCGAGTACCTGGCGCTGCACCGCGGCGCCGGCGGCGGTTTCCTCTACGAGCTGCGCTACGAGCGCGCCGCCACCGGAGAGCGCTTCCTCGTCGGCCTCGCTGACGTCGAGGCGCTCCGGCATGAGTACGACTCAAACCCGGTCGGCCCTGAGAGCCCTCGGTCGGGGCCCGGTCGGCCCCCGGTCGGGCCACAGTCGGCCCCGGTCGGGGTGCCCGCGAACGGCAACGGTGAGCACTTGGAGGCCGGTAGCTCGCATTTCTCGCCTTCAGCTGCCGAGAAGGCACTTCGGAACGGCACCGGGAAAATCACATCGTACGAGCAGCGAGCTTGAGCCGTGGCCGGCACGCTCCAGCGCAAGCAGCACCGGCCGACCGACGGCAATCCGCTCGGCGCACGGCCGGCAGCGGGCACGCTGCTCGGCTTCGCGTGGGACTACCTCGAGGAACTGCGCGTGCTGCAGCGCACGCCGGCTGCGGTGCTGCACAAGGCGAAGAGCTTGAAGGTCTTCTTTCGCTGGGCCGATGACCGCGGGCTGTCGCGGCCGCAGGAGGTGACGCGGCCGATGCTCGAGCGCTACCAGCGGCACCTCTTCTACGTCCGCAAGGGCAACGGCAAGCCGCTCAGCGTGCGCACGCAGCACGCGCACCTCTGCGTGCTGCGCCTCTACTTCCGCTGGCTGATGCGCGGCGGACACCTCGACGCGAACCCGGCCTCCGAGCTGCTGTTGCCGCGGCTCCCGCGCCGGCTGCCGCTCGCGGTGCTCTCAGCGGAGGAGGCCGAGGCCGTGCTTGCGCAGCCCGACGTCGCGCGGCCCGACGGCCTTCGAGACCGAGCGATGCTCGAGGTGCTGTACTCGACAGGCCTACGGCGCAGCGAGCTCGCTTCCTTGAAGCTCTTCGATGTCGACGCCTCGCGCGGCACCGTCTGGGTGCGGCTCGGCAAGGGCCGGAAGGACCGCGTCGTGCCCATAGGTGAGCGCGCGCTTGCCTGGGTGCAGAAGTACGTCGACGAGGTGCGGCCGAAGTTTGCGCTCGCGCACGACGACGGCTTCCTCTTCATCGGCGACGCCGGCGAGTACCTGGTGCCCGACTACTTCTCGCAGCTGGTGCGGCACTACCTCGAGCGCGCCGGCATCGAGAAGCCCGGCAGCTGTCATCTCTTCCGGCACACGATGGCGACCGCGATGCTCGACGGCGGCGCTGACGTGCGCTTCGTGCAGGAGATGCTCGGGCACGTGAGTCTGGCGACGACGCAGATCTACACGCACGTCAGCATCGAGAAGCTGAAGGCCGTGCACGCGGCGACGCACCCGGCCGCGCGGCTCACGCGGGCCGGAGGCGGTGATGATCAGCCGCGCGCCATAGATGAGCGGGCCGAGCTGCTCGAGCAGCTCGACGCCGACGCCGGCGACGAGCTCGCGGCCGAGCGCTGACTTGGGGCGCAGCTCTCTCCTCTCACCACCGCAAAGCAGACACTGCACAGGCTCTCGAGCTCGAGTGCCGAAAGGCACAGGCTCGTCGCCGGTCGGGCGGCCCTTGCACTTGCTCGCCGGTCGCGCTGCGCGCGCCCGCCTCCGCAAGGGCCGCCCGACCAGCTCCTCGACCACCAGCCGCGCTGGGGCGCGGCCCCCGAACTTCGAGCACGTGAGCACCGCCGCGAGTCCGCTCCGCTCTCGCTGCGCGGCCCGCGGCTCTATCGGCCTGGGGGCCTCTCAAAGAGTCGAGCTCGAGAGAGGCGAGGCCGGCCCGCCTCGAGCACAGGTCGTGCCGCTCGCCCCCCCGCCGTGGTTTTCCCCCCGGTCCCCCCTTTCCGAGGCGCCCCCCCAAAGCAAGGCAGACGCCGGGGGGCAAACCCCTCCGCGGCGGCCCGCTTTCAACAGCGGGCGGGCCGCCTTGGGGGGCTGAGCGCGCGGCTGACGCCGCCGCGCCCGCTCCGCGGGTCACGCCCTGTGCACGAGGCTGGGCCTGCTGTTGCT
>JAEUJP010000020.1 GCA_016793725.1 Myxococcaceae bacterium
ATGAACGAGCCCGAAGCGGTGCTGACCGCGCGCGGTGCCCTTGAACACCCCGACGTCGAACCGCTCGAGATGTGCCGGTGACGCCCCCTCGATCAACAGCTCGCGCGGGTCGCGGTGGCCCGCGAGGGCGGTGCGCAAGAGCGCGGGTTCGGGAATCCACTCGGTGCCAGGCCCCAGGTACGTGCACAGCATGCGCATGCCAACAGCGTCGATGTGAAATCGCGGGCAGCCCCGCGTGGTGAGCGTGCTCAGCTGCACCCGCCCTGATTTGAGCTTCGTGATGCGCCGCCACGTCTCGATCAGCAGGGCCAGATCGCGCGCAAACGCGAGTCGGCCCGGGCTCACCGGCACCTGCTCGAGCCACCGGCCTATCGGCGGCAGGTCGAGGTCGACCCGCTCGTCGACCTCGAAGCTCTGGGTCACCGCAACCGCGTCGAGCCACTTGACCAGCATGTCGTCGACCGCGCGCCGCCAGGTCACCAGATCGACCGTCGGCCGGCGAACGTTCGCCAGCTTCTCGGCACGAAAAACCTCGATGTGCCGTTCACCCGTGAATCGTCGCGACCGTGCCTGTTTGTGCGGCGTCGAGAGCTCCATGTCGCGGGGCACCCTAGCCGCACCATCGCCATACTGCAATTGCATTGCACCTGCACATCGAGCACACGAGCATGCCGGGTCGCTGCGCTGCGCCTGGCCGCTGTGGTGCGGCCGCCGAGGGCGACCTCGCTCGACCCAAACGCCTCGAGTCGACGTCGGCGGCCTTGCACGCCGAGCGCAATGACCGTGCGCAGCTGCGCACGATGCGCAATCGACGTGCGCAAGCGAAACGGCCGTTCTCATGCGGCGAGAATCTCGGTGTTCCCGCCGCGGCGCCCTCGTACCGGCGGGCCTCAAAAAGGGGCCTCGAACCCGGAGCACACCATGAGCGCACTGAGCCTGCAGACCCGCTTCAACCCCGTTCGTTACCAGCCGCAGCTTCAAGACCAGCAGCTCGCGCAGCTGCAGCCTCAGTCGCAGCGCCGCCTGCAGCTCTTCGGCGCCGACAGCTTCACGCCGGCCCGCGCGGGTGGCACGCCATCGTTCGACGTCGCGCGACGGCTCGGGCCCGAGACGAACCCGCGCTACCAGAAGCGCGACATCACGGGCGACGGCAAGCCCGAGACGTTCTGCAACTGGTACACGCAAGACTTCATGCGGGCGCGGGGGCTGAGCCAGTCGCAGTTCCCGAACATGTCGGCGAACGACACGAACCGGTGGCTGAACTCGTCGGCGGGTCGCAACGCGGGCTGGCGCAAGGTGTCGGCTGAAGAGGCGCAGCGCCACGTGAACGACGGCGGCGTGGGGCTGGTGTCGCGCCACAACCCGCGCGGGCACGGCCACATCGCCCCGATCGTCGAGGGGCAGACGCAGAACGGCTACCCGATGATCTCGAACGTCGGCTCGCGCAACTTCCTTCGGGGCCCGGCGAACCAGTCGCCCGCCTTCCGCAACTCGAACACCGAGTACTGGGTTCACGACTGAGGTCGCTCGCTCACGCCTCCACATTGCATCTGCGGCCAGGCTGCGGCGAGAGCTGCGGCCGGCTCGCGCTGCGGGTCGCGGCGGCGTCGCAGCGCGTCGTCGGCCCCCTCGGTGCCGGTTGCTTCACCGGCAGCAGGCGTGCTGCGCGCAGACGCGTGCGCGGTCTAGGCGGCGGCCCTGACTCGCTGCGCGTTCGAGACGACGCGCTTCCAGCGCTCGAACAGCGCGCTGGTGACCATGAGCGCAGCGCCCGACCACTCGAGCCACACGAGCTCATCGAGGAAGTGGGCGGAGATCATGGCCGAGGCGCCGGCCACACACATGGCGAAGCAGGCCCAGCGACGACTCTGACGCGCCGTAAGCCACGCCGTGAACACGGCGACGGCGGAAGCGCCCAGCAGCAGCCACAGGTGCTCTGACTCGGTGAGCATGAACCCGACCCCGGCGAGGGCGAGGAGCTTCAGCCATGCACTCATGCACGCCGGGCAGAACAGACACGCCACCAGCGGAGCGATGATGCCCAGCACCCCACCCTTCTGCTCGGGCGGGTGGCGATGGTGGTCGTTGCAGCCTTCATGTCCACAGTTCTGACCCATGTCGCGCACCATCACGCACCTGCACTTTAATTACAACGGCGACCGGGCTCTAGGTCGCCTGTGGTTTGCTATTGCAATCAAATTGCGTCTTGAGCTACGCGGGCGCTCATGCGCTCCAACCTTCGGTCGACCGTCTTTTCGTTCGCAGCGCCGTTCGTGGTCGTGGTGATCGCCTGTGGCGCGCCACAGAACACACCGGGCGAGCCATGCTCGGGCCATGGCCACCTCGATGTACCCACCGAGTGCCACTGCGATCGAGGCTACGAATCGCCCGCGGGTGACCCGCTCTCGTGCGTGCCGGTCGGCGGCGGCGCTGGCGGCACGGGCGCGACGGCGGGTGGCACGGGCGCGACGGCGGGCGGTTCAGGCGCGACGGCGGGCGGCACGGGCGCGACGGCGGGCGGTTCAGGCGCGACGGCGGGCGGTTCGGGTGCGACGGCGGGCGGCTCGGGTGCGACGGCGGGCGGCTCGGGTGCGACGGCGGGCGGTTCGGGTGCGCACGAGATGGTGACGGTGGCGCCGACGATGCCCGAGGTTCGCTACTTCAATGAGATGGGCCAGGGCGTGTGGCTGTACGGTGCGCAGACGGGGGCGTTCGTGGTCTCGATTGAGAGCTACGCGGGGTACGGGGCGCCGTCGACGCCAGGCACGTACACGCTGCAGCAGATCGACTCGAGCTACCTCACCTGCGCGGTGTGCGTGATCATGAAGCGCGGCGCCGAGCGGTACATGCCGGTGTACACGCCGGGCAAGACGGTGACGCTGTCGCAGCTTGGCACGATGCAAGGTCAGCGGTTCGCGGGCAGCGTCGACGCGCTCGAGTTCCGCGAGGTCACCATCGCCGCGAACTACACGACGACCGATGTGCCGAACGGCCGGCGGCTGCTGGTCAGCGCCCATGCGTGGGACCACGCGCTGCCCGCCCCCGAGTGCGGCGGCCACGGCCACACGCACGGCAACACCTGTCACTGTGACCCAGGCTACGGGGTCGACCCCGCGAACCCGATGAACTGCATTCCCCAGTAGGCCTCGTGCTGGAGCGGCGCAGTCGTGACTGAGGCCGTCGAATGTACGGGCTCCGTGAAACGCTCGGCGGCCGCGGCGGGTCGCTGTCGCGTCGACCCGTCGCGCTTGGGTTGCATTTGTATATCGATTGCATTAATGAGGCATCACAGAAGGCCTGACCGAAGAGCTCTCGCCCCGCAAAGAAAGGAACCCGGACATGCCCAAAGGCAACCGCTCCGTCGTCTATCTGGTCTCTACCGCCAACACCGGCACCTACTACACGACGACGAAGAACCGCCGGAAGCAGCAGGACAAGCTGCAGCTCAAGAAGTACGACCCGGTCGTTCGCAAGCACGTGCTGTTCGTCGAGGGCAAACGATGAGCTCTGGGCGGTTGCCGGTCACGGTGCTCTCGGGCTTTCTGGGCGCTGGCAAGACGACCCTGCTCAACCACGTGCTGGCGAACCGCGCGGGCCTCAAGGTCGCCGTCATCGTCAACGACATGAGCGAGGTGAACATCGACGTCGAGCTCGTGAAGCAGGGCTCGGCGAAGCTGAGCCGCGTCGACGAAGCGCTGGTCGAGATGTCGAACGGCTGCATCTGCTGCACGTTGAGAGAAGACCTGCTCAGAGAGGTCGCACGTCTCGGCGCCGAGAAGCGGTTCGACTACCTCATCATCGAGTCGACCGGCATCTCTGAGCCCCTGCCGGTCGCAGAGACCTTCACGTTCGACGCGCCAGGCTTCGAGAGCCTGTCGAGCATCGCGCGGCTCGACACGATGGTGACGGTGGTCGACGCGTTCAACTTCCTCACCGACTGGAAAGAGGCCGACTACCTCGCCGAGCGGGGTCAGTCGATGGGCGAAGGCGACGAGCGCACCGTGGTCGACTTGCTCGTCGAGCAGGTCGAGTTCGCGAACGTACTGGTGCTCAACAAGACCGACCTGGTCGATGCAGAGCAGCTCGAGCAGCTGCAGGGCCTCTTGCGAAAGCTGAACCCCGGCGCCGTGCAGGTGCTCGCCGAGCGCGGCCGCGTGCCGCTGTCGACCGTGGTGGGCACGAACCTGTTCGACCTCGAGAAGGCGCGCTCGGCGCCAGGCTGGTTGAAGCAGCTGCGCGGTGAAGAGCTGCCCGAGACCGATGAGTACGGCATCTCGAGCTTCGTCTTTCGCAGCGACCGCCCGTTTCACCCGACGCGGTTGTGGCGATTCGTGACGGGCGCGTGGCGGGGCGTGCTGCGGTCGAAGGGTTTCTTCTGGCTCGCCACGCGCGCCGAGCTGGCCGGCATGTGGGCCCAGGCGGGTGGCGCGAGCAGCTTCGCACCGGCGGGGTACTGGTGGTCGGCATTGCCCGAGGCCGAGTGGCCGGCCGAGGCGCACGACGAGATCGAAAAAAAGACGCGTGGGCCAAACGGTGATCGGCGGCAAGAGGTCGTCTTCATCACCCGCGGCATCGAGCACGAACAGCTCAAGCATCGCCTCGAAAAGTGCCTGCTGACGCCGGCCGAGATGGCGAAGGGGCCCGCTGCGTGGAGCGCGCTGGCCGACCCGTTTCCTGTCTGGGGCGTGGAGCGCACCAACGACGCGTGAGCGATCGCCGACAAGTTGCTACAGTATCGCCATGCCTCTCGCCGTGAACCGCACGACAAAGCCCCCCCAAGGCCGGGCTGCCTGGCGCGATCGCATTCGCCAGGCCGGGCTTCGGAGCACCGCGCCGCGCGTGCTCGTGCTCGAACAGTTGCAAGCCGCGGTGCGACCGATGAGCCACGGTGAGCTCGCCGACGCACTGGAGCCCGAAGGCTTGAACCGTGTGACGGTCTTTCGAAACCTGAACGACCTGACCGAGGCGGGGCTCGTCGAGCGCACCGACCTCGGCGACCACACCTGGCGCTTCGAGCTCAAGCGCGAGGGCGACTCGAAGAACCACGAGAGCACCCACCCACACTTCTCGTGCACCGACTGCGGCGCGGTGAGCTGCCTGCCCGAAGAGTCGGTCGCGTTGAAGTCGGGCCGCGGCGTGCCGCGCTCGGTGTCTCGTCGCAACATTCGCGTCACCCTTCAGGGCCTCTGCGACGCGTGCGACTGACGGGCGCCGCCTTCGTCGCAGCTCAAGAGGTCTCGATGTGAAACCGACCCTCGCGCTCGAGGGCGGCCCTGCGCTCGTCGAACGCCGGCATCAGCTCGCGCAGGGTCTTCAAGACGTCGCGCTCCATGTTCTTGTGGCCGCAGAGGTAGACGAAGCTGTCGTCGCCCTGCAGCAACCCGACGACGTCGGCGGCGCGCGCACGAATGCGGTCTTGAACCCAGAGCTTCGGCTGGCCGCCGACGCGAGAGAGCGCGAGCTCGACGTCGATCAGCGCCTTCGGGAGCTTCATGAGCGGGCCGAAGTACGGCAGCTCGCTCGGGCTGCGTGCGCCGAAGAAGAGCAGAATCGAGCCGCCCTCATCGAGGCCGAGCCGCCTCCTGCGGCGCTCGGTCATCGCGCGCATCGGCGCGGCGCCGGTGCCGGTGCAGATCATGAGGAGCTTCGCGCCCCG
>JAEUJP010000054.1 GCA_016793725.1 Myxococcaceae bacterium
GTTCTTCACGTTCGGCACGTGCGCGCCCTCCAGTCGGCCTCGACCGAGCTCACGAGGCGCACGATCCACGCCTCGCCGCGCCGGGCGTACAGGGCGTGGGTGAGCCGGTAGGACGGGCTGCGGAAGAGCCGGAGCACCTGCTCGGGCGTCATGCCCATGCGCAGGAACTCTTCGACGATGCAGACCGCCATCTGTGCCTCGTCGGCGGCGCTCGCGGGGAGCGTCACGCCGACGAGCTCGTTCGGATCTTCTGCGTCGGCTTCGTCTCGCGGCATTCGAGTCAGCCCCTCTTCACCGTCGTGAGCCGGCCTTCGAGGTAGGCCTGCATGTCGAGCGACTCGGCGCGGGGCGTGAAGCCGCTGCGCGCGGGTTCCCAGGGGCCCTTGCCGCCGAGGCCGCCGCTCTCGGCCTTCGTGATGCGGACGAGGGTCTCCTTCGGGGTCGTATTGACGGCGTGGTTGTCGGCCTCGCCGCCGAAGATGAGGCTCATGGAGCCCTTCGCCTTGTGAAAGAGGCTGTCGAGCTGGTGCATCGGCATGAGCCAGCCGCGGGTCACCGACTGCTGCGAGCCGTAGCGGAACATCGCCTGGTAGCTCGTGCCCTCGCTGACGGCGCGGCCGTCGGGCCGGGTCTCGTGGGCCTTGACGCTCCGCTCGGTCGCGATCCACGGAGCGTGCTTCATCATCACCACGTCGTACGGGTAGCCCGGGTTGAGCTTGAGGCGGAGCATGAGACGGGCGACGCGGTAGAACGGGTCGGCCGGCTTCCAGCCGACGTAGGGCCGGTCGGCGGGGTTCGCGTCGACGTAGACGTAGTCGCCCTCGGCGAGGCCGAGGTCGCGCGCAGCCTCGGGGTTCATGCTCAAGGAGTGCTCGCCGACCCCGGGCGAGCGCTGGTCGGTTCGGTGCGGGTCGCCGAACGGGTTGTTCCAGATGAGCTGCCAGTCGACGACCTGCCACTGGCTGTGGGTGGCATGCCGGGTCTTCGGGGTGAGGCAGAAGAACCGGAAGCCCTTCTCCCAGAGTGGGTTCCTCGTGGCCTTCACCTTCGACCAGGGGAGCTTCAGGTTGCGGATCTGGCGCTCCGAGGCGCCGAGGTGATCTGCGGGGATGCCGTAGTCGTCGGGGCGGACGAGCGGGCTGCTCGACACGATCACGTTGGGCAGGTACGGCGTCGCTTCGGGGCCCTCGCGGTGGACGATGAAGTTCTCGCCGTACTCGATGACCTCGGGCTCGTCGTTGTAGGCCTGCAGCCGGCCGGTGGGAGTGAAGAACGGCAGGCTCTCGGTCACCTGCTCGTAGAACGGCACGCGCGGGTAGGTGCGGAAGAGGAACAGCGCGGCGCCCGGCTCGCCGTACCTGCCGGCCATGATGTCGGCGTACCGGTAGCCGCGCGTCGTGGTGGAGGCGTCGAGCAGCCGCTGGATGTAGACCTCGGGCCGGCCGTCGTGCACGAACTTGAAGTAGTCGGTGAAGCGGGAGTCGCCGATGAGCTCGCCGAGCTTCTTCGCCTGGTCGGCGAGGATGCGCAGATCGTCCTTCGCCTCGTAGACGGGCTTCATTCCGCCCTTCCAGATCTGGAGGAAGGGGTTCGAGCAGCTGCCGGTGATCTCGGGGGTCTGGAGCTCCGTCCACGAGGTGGCGGGGAACGCGACGTCGGAGTACTCGACCGAGGCGTTCAGCTCGATGTCGGTCGCGACGATGAGCTCGATCTTCGGGTCGACGTTCTTGATCATCTCGTACGCCCACTTCGCGTTGTTGATGAGGTTCACGTTCGTGAACCAGATCGCCTTCGTGGGCGTGGGCAGGTGCGTCTTGCCGGTGAACGACCGCTTCCCGTACTTCGGGGTGTTCACCACCAGCGGCTTGTCGCCGTAGTTCCAGTACGCCGGCTCCTCGTCGGCGGTGTGCGCGTGCGTGTGAATATCCTTCCCGTCGGCCGTCGCGTCGAGGTTCACGTCGAACGGATCTTCCGCCACCCAGCCCTTGAGGCCCGGGCCGGTCTCGGCGCTGCCCTGGAACAGGGCCGACTTGTAGTTGCCGGCCCAGGTGTGGCCGCCCGCGCCGGGGCGCCCGATGTTCCCGGTCAGCATCAGCGGCAGGTACGTCGCGCGGTTGACCTCGGTGGCGTGGAACCAGTGGTTGATGCCCTCGCCGGTGTGAATGCAGGCGGGCTTGATCGTGGCGAGATCGTCCGCGAGGCGCAGGACGAGGTCTTTCGGGGCCGACGTCATCTCGCAGACCGCGTCGAGGTCGTAGTCTTTCAGGTGCACGTCTTTGTACGCGCTGAACAGGGTGATGAGCTCGACGCGTTGGCCCCCGGCGAGCGTCACGGTCCAGCTCCCTTCGAGGGCGGGGTCGATGCCCTTCTGCGCGAGCTTGTCTCCGACGTCGTCGCGGGTGACGGGCGCGAAGCGCTTCGAGCGGTCGTCGAAGACGACGAAGTCGCCGAGCTTCCTGCGCTGGTCGTCGGAGAAGCGCCACAGGCGGGCAGACGCGCCGTGGCTCATGTCCTCCGGGTGGTAGCCCTCGAAGAGCTCGGCGGCGCGCAGGCGGCGCAGGTTGTCCCTGCGGACCAACAGCGGGAAGTCGGTGAAGCCCTTGACGAACGCCGCGTCGTAGCCGCCGCGATCGATCATCAGCTTCGTGACGCCCAGCAGCAGCGCGGCGTCGCTGTTGGGGCGAATGGGGATCCAGTAGTCGGCCTTGCTCGCGGGCGGCGAATACTCGGGGGCGATGACGCAGATCTTCGCGCCGCGCTCCATGCACTCGGTGAAGAAGTGGTTGTCGGCCCGCTTGTTCTCGATGAGGTTCTTGCCGATGTGCAGGTGGAACTTCGTGGCGCGGAAGTCGCTCAGGTCGCAGTCGCTCGTCTGCAGGCCGTGAACGAACGGGTGACCGGGCGCCTGGTCACCGTGCCAGGTGTAGTTCGACCACAGCCGGCCGGCCTTCGCGTCGGCCGGGGCCACCTTGCGCACGTGCTGATCGAGGTACGCGAGCGCGTTGCAGAACCGGTACATGCCGTACTTGCCCATCACTCCGAGCAGGCCCATGCCGCCGCGGCACTTGATGGTGCGGGTGCCGGCGCCCTCCCAGTGGTGGAGCATCTCTTCGCCGTAGCCCTGGGCGAGCAGGCGCTGCCTGCCCTCGTCGCCGGAGTACTTCGCGGCGATGTGCACGAGGCCCTTCGCGACGTAGGTGTGGGCCTCGTCGAACGTGACGCGCACGAAGTCGTCCTGCCCCCGCGCGTCGAACTTGTACTTCGCGTGGTTCTCTGCCGTCAGCTCGGGGAAGCCGTCGTCGGCCCACTGCTTCCAGCCCCTGCGAACGATGGGGTAGCGAAGCCGATTCGGGCCGTAGACGCGGCGCTGGAACGTGAAGCCGTTCGAGCAGCCGCGCGGGTTCCACGCCGCGGTCGCCGAGTTGCCGTAGAGGTCCTTGACCTTGTGGCTGTCGTAGTTCTGCTCCGAGCGCAGCATCACGCCGTTGCGCACGAACGCGCGCATGCGGCAGGCGTGCGTGCAGTTCGGTGAGCAGACCCAGGCGAACGACGCGTCGTATCGGTACTGGTCGAGGTACGTCTTCTCCCACTCGCGAGCCGGGTACGCCTTGAGCGGGTTGTCGACCTCGACGGTGGGGCCCAGCGCCTGGAACGCGAAGCCCTGGGGCGCGCCCGCGAGCGCCCCGGAGGCCGCGAGGTACTGGAGCAGCGTGCGGCGCTTCATCGGTAGCACTCCAGGCACTGGGCGCAGGCGCCTTGCGGAGGAGCCCAGCGCGGAAAATCGATCGCGATGCGGGCAGCCGCGGCGGCCACCTCGGCTTGGGTGCCCCACGCGTGCGTCGGAAATCTGCAGAGCGGGCAAGGCTGGCCCGGGGCTGGGCCGTGCTCGCACGTGCAGCGCGCGAGCAGCTCGTCGTGCGGAGGTCGTCGCCCGCGCAAGAGCGCGTCGATGAGCCCCGCCGGCGGCCCTTGGGGAAAAGCGCGCCGGGCGAGCGCGTGCCAGCCGTCGAGGCTCAGCAGTGCGGGCAGCCCCCGCTCTCGCAGGCGGCCGTCGATGCTCGCTCCCCACAGCATGCGGAAGCGCTCGCGCGCCAGCTCCCGCTCGGGCCGGGTCGTCCCGGGCAGCGGGCGGTGCGGGTCGTAGCCGAACGAGGGGTCGAGCATGTCGGCGACGTGCGCGACCTCGTGCGTGCAGAACGCGAGCGCCGCCTCGGGCGCGAGCATGCGCCGGGGCGAGAGCGCGAGCCTCACCGCCGGTGCATCGTCGTAGCGGCCGAGATCCGCGCCCTCCTCGAGCAGCGCCGCCGGGCGAAGCACACAGAGCGGCCGCCGGCCGAGCTCCGCGGCGAAGGGCGCCGCCGCGTCGCGCAGGACGCCGGCCAGGCCGAGGCGCTCGACCCACAGCGCATCGAGCCTCGCGAAGGCGCCGGGGCGCTCGCCCGGGGGCAGGCAGTAGAGCGGGCCGGCCTCGAGCTGGTACTCGGCCGTGGCGCCGGGCGCGTTTGGGAGCGCGAGGCGCACGACGTCTGCCGCCCACTCGGGCTCGATCCGCAGCCACAGCGGGCGCGCCAGCGCACGCCGCGCGACCGAACGGGCCCTGCTCGCGCCTGCCGTCATTGGCGGCAATCTCCACCCGCGACGCGCTCGGAAGCTTGATCCGCGTCAAGCCGGCGACGCCTCAACTACGCGGGCCGCGCGGCGGTCTCGAGGGATCCGCCGCGCGGCCACACGCCTGAAGGCCCCAGCCGTTCCCAATGGGGCCTTGAGGAGCGTCAACCCTTGAAGCCGAGCCTCGGGTCGACTGCCTTGCCTTCCTCCACCGTGATCTCGGCCGACTGCGTGCCGAGCTTCTCGTGCCACGCCTCGATCGTGTAGCGCCCGGGTGGAACATCGTTGATGACGTACGCGCCGTCGGAGCCGGTGGTCGCGAAGAACGCGTTGGAGCTCAGCACGACGTACGCCGCCATCCACGCGTGGACGTCGCACTTCAGGGTCAGCACCGTGGTCTTCTTGAGCTCCTTGAGCAGCGGCTTCGAGCCGGGCGGCTGGGCCTGGTTAAAGACCGTCTTGGAGCCGCTGTAGCCGTGGACGTTGTGCAGCGTGCCGTCGCCGTTCTTCACCTGCACCCTCTGCCCGAGGACACCGGCCTGCACGCGCGGCGTGTACATGCAGCCCTGCTGATCGATGGTGAGCGGCTCGGCGGGGGCCGCGGCTGCCGGGGCGCCTTCCGTGATGCGAACGACGACGTTCGCGAGCGCCTTGCCGTCTCTCGACAGCGTCACGGTGGGGTCGGTGACCTCGGCGCCGGGGCAGTACGGGTCGGACCTGCGATCGAGCGTCTCGAGCCTGGGGGCCGCGCCGCTGAACGAGATCGTGCCGGCGATGGTGCCACCCGCCAAGGCCGTGCCCGCCCACAGGTGCACCAGCGCGCAGAGCGTCTTCATCGGTGGGACACCTTGAGCGAACGGCGCGCCGGCGGCCTTGATGCGCGTCAAGGTGGCCAGGCGCCGGCCCCCGGCAACGTGCCCTCTGGTGAAGCCCCTCGCACTGGTGACGTGCGCGCTCCTCGGCGCCTGCGCCGGCACGGGCGAGGGCCTCGATCTCGACGGCCGGCCGCTGAAGCCGGACGCGGGCGGTGATGCGGGAGCGGCCGCGGGCGAGGACGGCGGTTCTGACGGCGGCGCCCGCGACGCGGGCGTGGTGGACGAGCGCACGCGCTTCGTCTGGATCCAGCGGAACATCTTGACCGAGACCTGCGCGGTCTACTGCCATCGCGGAGCGAGCGCGCCGAAGGGGCTGCAGCTCGAGGCGAGCAAGGCCTACGACAAGCTCGTCGGCGTGCCCTCGGTCGAGGTGCCGGGGTTGATGCGGGTCAAGCCCGGCGCGCCTTTTGACAGCTACCTGTACGTGAAGATTGTCCCCACCGATGCCCGCCGCGTCGGCGAGCGCATGCCGCTCGACGAGCCACCGTACTTGTCCGCCGAGAAGATCGAGGCGGTGCGAGGGTGGATCGCGCGCGGTGCTCCGAAAGACTGAGCTGCGCGTACTCGCGGTCGCCGTGCTGCTCGTCGCCGCGCGGGCGGCGGCCGAGCCCCACCTCGCGGTGCGCGAGGGCTTTCAGTGCAGCCAATGCCACACGAACCGCACCGGGGGAGGGAAGCGCAACGCGTTCGGCGCGACGTACTCGCAGGTCGCGCTGCCCGCATGGCGCCCCGCGCCCGACGCGGTGCCCCTCGGCTTCGTCGCGCCGACGCTGGGCGACTTCGTCTCGGTGGGCGCCGACCTGCGCCTGCAGCACGTGACGACGTTCGGCGCGAGGTCGTACTTCGAAGGGAGGTGGCTCGACGCCCCAGGCGGGAACACGCTGCGCATGCCGGTCGCGAACCTCTACGGCGAGCT
>JAEUJP010000070.1 GCA_016793725.1 Myxococcaceae bacterium
ACCGCCGCGCCACCCCGTAGCCCACCGTGAAGTAGCTGCGCGCCGAGTGCGAGAGCGCCGCATCGAGCAGCGCGAGGCCCTTCTTGTTCTTCTCGAGTACGTCGGCGACCGACGCGCCGCGGTCGAGCTCGAGCGTGATGGCGCGCTGTTTGCCCCCCGCCGTCTCGATGCGCGCCGTCACCACCGCCCTCTTCGCGCCGTTGCGCACCCACGAGTCGACGTCGCTCAAGAACGCCGGCAGCGCCGCGCGCCCGGCGAGCACCAGCGCGGCCGCGCGCAGCACGGTGCTCTTGCCGGTGCCGTTCTCACCGAGCACCAGGTTCCACGGCTGCACGTGGCCGCCTTCGTCGGTGAAGACCAGATCTGCACTCGCGATCGAACGCAAGTCCCGAATGTGCAGCTCACGCAGGAACATGGCGCGCGCACTATGCCCGAGTACACTCGCCCTCGCCGCATGGAACCCGTCATCGGCATCGACCTGGGCACCACCTACAGCGCCGTCGCCACGGTCGAGGGCGGCAAGCCCATTCTCATACCCTCACGCTCGGGCCAGCGCCTCACGCCCAGCATCGTCGGCTTCACGGCGATGGGCGAGCGCGTCATCGGCGAGATGGCGCGCGTGCTCGGCGACGAAGCGCCCGACCGCGTCGCGCCCGCCACCAAGCGCTACATCGGCCGCCGCTTCACGCCCGAGCTCGCCGCCGCCGCGAAGAACGTCGTGCCGTACCCGCTCATCCCGGGCCCCAACGGCGAGGTGCGCATCAAGCTCGCCGGCAAGACGCTGCCCATCACCCAGATCAGCGCGATGATTCTCGGCGAGCTCAAGCTCGACGCCGAGGCCCACTTCGGCCGCCCCGTCAGCAAGGCCGTCATCACGGTGCCCGCCAACTTCGACGACGGCCAGCGCAACGCCACCCGCGACGCCGCGCGCATCGCCGGCCTCGACGTGCTGCGCATCATCAACGAGCCGACCGCCGCCGCCGTCGCCTACGGGCTCGAGGCGAGCTTCAAGGGCCGCGCGCTCGTGTTCGACCTCGGCGGCGGCACCTTCGACGTCAGCATCATGGAGCTCGAGGCCGGCGTCTTCGAGGTGAAGGCCACCGGCGGCGACCCGCAGCTCGGCGGCGAAGACTTCGACAACCGCATCGTGCAGTGGCTGCTCGCGCAGGTGCCCGAGCCGTACGGCGAGGTGGTCGCGAAGGACCGGCTCTCGATGCAGCGCCTGCGGCACGCGGCCGAGCGCGCGAAGCGAACGCTCACCGACCGCACCGAGGCGTTCGTCGCGGTGCAAGAGCTCGGCGATCACACCGGCCTCGAGCGCAAGTTCACGCACGTCGACACGGCGCTCACGCGCGACTTCTTCGAGCAGCTGTCCGAGCCGCTGACGAAGCGCTGCGTCGACGTGTGTCTGAAGGCGATGACCGACGCGAAGCTCGCTCCGTCGCAGATTGACGCGGTGATGCTGGTGGGCGGCATGACGCGCGTGCCGCTGGTGCGGCGGCTCGTGGTCGACTTCTTCGGCAAAGAGCCGGTCGGCGGCATCAACCCCGACGAGGTCGTCGCGCTCGGCGCCGCGGTGCACGCAGCCGAGCTGCACCAGAAGCAGGGCGCGGCGCTGCTCATCGACGTGGCGACGCACTCGCTGTCGGTGGGCGTGCTCGGCGGCGCGGTGCGCAAGCTCATCGCCAAGAACACGCCAGTGCCGGCGACGGCGCGTGAGATGTTCCTGCCCGGCAAGGCGGGGCAGGGGTCGGCGCGAATTCCCGTGTTTCAGGGCGAGAGCGACTGGGCCGACGAGTGCAGCAAGCTCGGCGAGGTGCTGCTGACCGACCTGACGGTGGTGCGGCGCGAAGACGTGCCCATCGAGGTGACGTTCGAGCTGTCGAACGAAGGCACGCTGACGGTGCGGGCGGTCGACACGACGACGGGCGTCGGCGAGGCGCTCAAGATCGCGGCGCGCACGGCGCTGCAGACGGGCGAGGTCGAGAAGCTCGCGCGCGAGCAGAGCGCGTATCAGGAACAGCAGGGCGCGAAAGACAAGGTCGTGGCCATCGAGCAGTTCCCCCGCATTCTCGACAAGGCCGAGAAGTTGGTGCGGCTGCTCGAGAAGAGCGCCGAAGAGAACCCGAGCGAAGAGGCGATGACGGCGGTGGGTCAGATGCGTGTGCTGGTCGACCAGGGCCGCGCGGCCGTGAAGACGAAAGACACGGTCCAGATGGCCGAAATCACCCGCATGCTCGAGCGCCTGGTGTCGACCTGAAAACGTGGGCGCCGCGGGCAGGCGGGCCGTTATTCGACCTGCATGGCCACTCGAGCACAACGGTTTCGCAGCCAGGCAGAGCGTTCGGCACCCCAGCGGCAGAAGGCGCCGCGCCGCCCCCGGCGCGACGGGCAGGTCGACACGGCGAAGAAGGGCGTGAGCGCGACCGACCGCAAGGCGGGCGCGAGCGACACGGCAGAGCGAAACAGATACAGCGACCGCTGGAGCCCGGCACGCGTGCTCGAGAGCTCGGCCACGGGTAGGCCATCGAGAAAGTCGACGCGCAAGGGGCCACAGAAGGCCGCGACGGTGCTGACGCTGCGCCAGCGGTCACGGCTCGCGAGCCCGGCTCGCCGCAAGCAGGCCCGCTGAGCAGGCAAAGACGCCTGCCTACGAAGCCGAGACGCCTGCTTCAGCCTTCAGCGCCTTCGCGAGGTCGACCGCGCGCTTGCCCGTCAGCGACATCTTCGCAATCTCGTCTTTCGACAGGCCGTTGTTGTTCAGGTCGTACTTCGCGACCATGTGCTCTTTTGCGTACTCGACGGCGCGACCCAGGTCGCTCTCGGTCACGGTGGCGCCCGACTTGAAGTCGCGGTGGTCGACGAACTTGAAGAAGATGTCGACGAGCGCCTTCTGATTTTCGGGCACGGTGCCGCTCGCGAGCGCCTTCTTCACGTCGGCGCGGCTGACGCGCTTGTCGTCACCGCCGGCGGCGAGAATCGTCTTCGCGGCGAGCGCGAGCGCTGCGTTCACGTCGTTCTTCGAGATGCGTGACATGTCGTGTCTGCCTTTCGGTTCAGCCGGTCGTCGAGGTGTTCCAGCCCAGGTCCATCGTCGGCGGGCGCAAGATTCTACCGAAGGCCTCGAGCAGGTCGAAGTCGGTGCCCGCAGCCGTCACTTCTTTTTTTTGCACCGCGTCGACGGTGTCGAGCGTGCCGTCGATGAACGCGTCGAACGCCTTGCGCGTGAACGTCAGCCGCAGCTCGGCCTCGTGGTCGATGCCCGGCTTCACCGGCTCTTCGCTGCCGAACACGAACGTCCACTGGCCGCCGCCCTTGATGTCGAAGCTGATCCGCCCCTGGCTCTGCAGAAAGTCCATGAAGGACTTCGCGACCATGTTGGGCAGCGCGACCTCGAAGAAGCGGCGGGGTTCCATGGCTCGCCTCTTAACTCACCGCTCCTCAAAGCAGTAGTCACCTCACGGGCCATGGAGTAGCGCTCGTCACATGCGCCTCTGCCTCGCGCTGACGCTGGCGGTGCTCGCGTGCAGCAAGCGCGCAGAGCACCAGCCCGTGCGCGTGGCCGCGGCCTCTGACCTCACGCGAGCGTTCGAAGCGCTGGGGCAGAAGCTCGGCACGCCGGTGACGTTCTCGTTCGGGTCGTCGGGCCTGCTGTCGAAGCAGCTCGTAGAGGGCGCTCCGTTCGATGTCTTTGCCTCGGCGAACGTGGCGTTCGTCGACTCGGCGGTGAAGGCGGGCGTGTGCGACGGCGCGACGGCACAACCGTATGCGCGCGGGCGCCTCGCGGTCTGGTCGAAAGCGGGCCCGGTCATGCTCGAAGAGCTCGGTGACGAGAAGCTCCACCACATCGCGATCGCCAACCCCGAGCACGCGCCGTATGGCAAGGCCGCGAAAGAGGCGCTCATCGCCGCCGGTCTTTGGGAGCGCGTAGAGAAGCGCCTCGTCTATGCCGAGAACATTCGGCAGACGTTGCAGCTCGCCGAGACCGGCAACGTCGAGGCGGCGGTGGTCGCGCTCGCGCTCGTGAAGGGTGACCCGCACGCGGTGCTCGTCGACGCGGCGAAGCACCAGCCGCTCGTGCAGGGCATCGTGGTGTGCACGAAGGGCGAAAATCGCACGGGCGGCGAGGCGTTCGTGAAGCTCGTGCGCTCGGAAGAGGGTCAGGCGGTGCTGAAGAGGTACGGGTTCGAGCCGCCATGAGGGCCAGGTGAGCTGGGAGCCGCTGCTGCGCTCGTTCGAGGTCGCCCTCATCGCGACCGTCGTCGCGGGCGCGCTCGGCGTCGCGCTCGCGGGCCTGCTCACGCGCAGACGTTTTCCCGGCAGCGGGCTGGTCGACGCGCTGGTGACGGCGCCGATGGTGTTGCCTCCGACGGTGCTGGGCTACTACCTGCTCGTGCTGCTCGGTCGGTCGAGCGCGCTGGGCGGGCTGTACGAGCGCGTCTTCGGCGCGCCGATCGTCTTCACGCAGACGGGCGCGGTGGTGGCGGCGACGGTCGCGGCCTTGCCCTTCGTCGTGCGCTCGGCGAAGGCGGCGATCGAAGACGTCGACGTGCGCTTCACCGGCGCGGCGCGCACGCTGGGCGCGGGGCCGTGGCGGGTGTTCACGACCATCGAGCTGCCGCTGTCGCTGGCCGGCATCACGTCGGGGCTGACGCTCGGGTTCGCGCGGGCGCTCGGCGACTTCGGCGTGACGCTGATGATCGCAGGCAACATCCCGGGCCTGACCCAGACCGGAGCGCTGGCCATCTACGACGCGGTGCAGGCGAACCGCGACTCGCAAGCGGCGGGCATGGCCGCGGTGATGGCCGCCATCGCAGTCGCGGCGCTGACGGTGGTGGCGCGGCTGACGCGGGCGAGGCGCCATGGGTTCTGAGCTGCACGTGAAGGTGAGGGTGCCGGGCCGGCTCGACGTCGAGCTGTCGGTGCCGCCGGGCATCACGGTGCTGTTCGGGCCGTCGGGCGCAGGCAAGTCGACGTGCCTGTCGGTCATCGCGGGGCTGCTCGAGCCCGAGGTGGGCTCGACGGTGAAGCTGGGCGACGTCGAGCTGTCGAAGCTGCCGGCGCACGAGCGGCGCGTGGCGCTGATGTTCCAGTCGCTGGCGCTGTTCCCGCACCTGACGGCGCATCAGAACGTGGCGTACGGCGCGCGCGCGCCCGGCGAGGCGACGAAGTGGCTCGAGCGCATGCGGGTTCAGCACGTGGCGGCGAGGCGGCCCGGGCAGCTCAGCGGGGGTGAAGCGCAGCGGGTGGCGCTGGCGCGGGCGCTGGCGTCGGAGCCGCGGGTGCTGCTGCTCGACGAGCCGTTCTCGGCGATGGACTTCGAGCTGCGCCGGGCGCTGCGAGACGAAGTGCGCGGCATCGTGGCTCAGCTGCAGCTGCCGACGCTGCTGGTCACGCACGACCGCGACGACGCGGCAGAGCTCGCGGCGCGCGTGGTGAGGCTGAGCGAGGGGCGCGTTACCGCGGTCGGACCTCCGGACGAGGTGCTGAGCAGCCGTTAGCGTTCGAGCATGAAGCTGATGCTCGAGCTGAACGACGAAGACGAAGCGCAGCGCGCGCTGTTCGCGCTGGAGCAGGCCGGGTTCGATGACGTGGGCGTCGCCCACCCGTATGACGGCGGGGTGATCATCAGCCTCGAAGCGAAGGGCGATGAGCTGCCCGTCGCGTTCGAGATTCTGAAGCGGTTCGACACCCCGGGAGATGAGACCGAGGTGTCGGTGTCGCTGGGCTGAAGCGGCAGCATCGAGAGCATCGCGCCATGCAACTGAATCTGTAGAATGCCGCAATGGCGAGGGGGGCAGTCTACCTGCAACGCCCCGAGCCTTCTCCGGGCCTCGGGATGTGCCAGCGATGACGAGCTCTCAGGGCTGAATGATCGTGCCTGTCAGCGCATCCGCAAAGCCGAACGGCCAGCTGCCACGGCGGAACGGTGCATTCACCGCATCCCCCGTCGGCTCAGAGAGCGTGCGAACACGAATGACGTAGCGCGTGCCCGCCGCCATCACGCCCTGCGGCAGCGTGACCGACGTCGCGCTCGTGAAGATTCGCGCGGCGGCCGCGAACGTGTTGCCGTTCGCGTCGGGAGCAGCCAGGAGCCGATAGACGACGACGTCGTAAGACCTCGCGTTGGCAGGCGCCGTCCAGGCCACGGTGGGCGTGAGGGTGCTCAGGCTGAGCGCACCACTCGCAGACATGCCGTCGAGCGTCAGGTTCGTCGCTGGAGTGACGCGCGGCCCTTGCGCGGTGCTGGTGAAGGCGGGCAGCAGATCGGCCGAGTAGATGAACGCGGGAATGCGCGCCATCTGCCCGCCGACGAGCGGGTAGTTGTTGCCGTATTGGCCGTACGTGCTTCCGGCGAGGGGAAAGGCCGGGTTGAGGCGGCCGTACGAGATGGTCGCCGTGCAGCTCTCGTAGTCGGTGAAGTTCGGAGCCGTAATCTGCGCGAGGGTGACTTCGGCGAGGGTCAGCGCCACGTGGCCGTGACCCTGCTGAGCACCATAGGAAAGTTCGACCACGCTGTAGATCGCGTCTTCGATCGTCGCCGTCGGGTTCACCTGCGCCGCGAGCGGCGGGTACAGAGCGCGCTGCCAGTTCAGGTTG
>JAEUJP010000079.1 GCA_016793725.1 Myxococcaceae bacterium
GGGAACGTGACCTCGTACTCGTAGTTCTTGTTCGGGGCGTTAGGGGTGATGCGCACCGGCACGTCGAGCGAGTTCAACCCCGCGCGCGCAACGAGGCCGGTAGCCGCGTCGTAGCTCGACGGCAGCTCACCGATGCACGTCTGGGTCATCTCGTCGAAGGTGCCGACGCAGAGCTCACCCATCGTCGAGTCGGCGTTCATGGGCATGAACGTCGGTTTCATCAGGCGCAGGTTGCCGTTCACATCGGTGGCCACGGAGGGCGGGGTGCCGAGGTTCTGCACGGTCACCTTGCGGCTCACGAAGAACGGTGTCACCGCCATTTCGAAGTACGGTACCCGGCCGATGTTCAACGTGGCGGGCTTCACGTCGATGTCAGGGCCGCCACCCTGGCCGCGCAGCGGGCACGACAGGTTCATCTGCTGCGAGAGCGAGGTGGTCGCGACAAGCGAGGCGTTGCGCAGGCCGAGCCCGATGGGCGTGAACGTGATCGGCAGGCGTAGCGTGCCGGGCGTCATCACGCCGTTGACCATCATCGCGCCGGGCACGGTGACGGCGTTGGGGCCGACGACCTTGTAGTCGGGCGAAAGAGTGCTCGAGTTGGCCCTGGCGACGACGTTGCTCAGCTGAATCGGAGTGATGCCCTGGTTCGTGAGCACGAGCTCTTTCTGAACCGTCAGCGTCGGGGTGACGTAGCCGAAGTCGAGCGGCGTGGCCGGGTCGTTCGGGCCGCGGTCGCGATCGCACGTGAGCACGCTGTTCACCCCCGAGCCGATCAGCTTGATGTTGACCTCGGGGCACTGCGCGGCGGCCTTCGCCTTCAAGATGGCGAGGTAGTCGGTGGTCTGCGTCGGCTTGAACGTCAGTACGATCTCGCGCGACGAGCCGGCGGGGATCAGCGGCGTGCCGGTGATCGACTCCGTCGCGAAGCCGAACGCGAGGTTGTCACCCGAGCTCGAGGTGATCTGCCCGATGTCGGCGATCGCGTCGTCGACGCTCGTGTTGTTCACGGGGATCGTGGCCTTCACCGTGTCGTTCACCTGCACCGAGCCGAAGTCGATCTGCGTCGGCAGCACGCACGAGCCCGCAACCGCGTTGCCCTTCAGCGTGATCGTCGACGAGCCCATGCCCTCGGCCGTGTTGTCGGCGTTCAGCTTGATGATGACTTCCCACGCCTTCGTCACCACCATCGGGTCGGCCTCGACCGGCGCGTTGAACGCGATGTCGTACGCCGCCTCTTCACCGGTGCCCAGCGACTGCGGCGAGAACGCGACCTCGAACACCGGCGCGTCTTCGTTCACCATGTCGCCCTTCAGGTTCGCGCCGCTCACCTTCTCGATCTGCCGCAGGTCGAGCGCACCGCGGCCGTTGTTGCGAATGACGAGGCGCAGGCGCTTCGACGTACCCATCGGCACGTTCTCGAAGTTGTACTCGCCGTCGGGCCCGCTGGTCTCGGTCTCGCCGTTCTTGACGACCACGGCGATCTCGCCGAACGAGCTCGGCGGCGGCGGCGGCCGGCAATTGCAGCCCGACACGACGAACGCCGCGACCAGAAGACCTGCAAAGTAACGAATCGAGCTCATGTTAATTTCCTCGCGGGCGGCACTGTGACGCTTCCGGCCGTCTCGGTCAAACCGCTGATTCCGTTGACGTTCTGAAACCGAGACACGTTCGGCACGGCGATCTATCTCTCTCGTCGCGAAATTGCGATGGCGGCGTTTCGCGCCTGTGGTCTGGTGTGGGTATCGTCACTGAAGCGTTGCCAGTTGCTGATGCTTCAAGCGAGCGAAACCTCTCGACCTCTGGCAAGAGAGGGTCTCACGTGGAAGAGACCTATCGTCAAAGGTTGAAACACTTCGAGGAGCGCACGCGCGCCCTCGACAAGAAGTCGGCGGCGCTCGCGAACGGCCGGCTCCTCTTCTTCCTCCTCGCGGCGGGGTTCGCCCTCGCCACCACGTTCAACAAGGTGCCGTCTTGGGGCTGGGCGATCGCCGGCGTCACCTTCGTCATCTTTCTCGGGCTCGCGACCTGGCACACCCGGGTCATCGACGAAGAGCGGCGCTCGAAGGCGAGCGCGGCGCTCAACCAGCGTGGGCTCGACCGCCTCGCCGGAGCGTGGACGAAGTTCACCGCCCGCGGAGACCCGTTTCTTTCGGCCGACCACCTCTACACCCCCGACCTCGACGTGTTCGGGCAGGGCTCGCTTTTTCAGCGCCTCGACGAGACGGCGACGAAGGCCGGCGAGCGGCTGCTGGCGTCGTGGCTGCTCGGGCCCGCGCCGAGCGCAGAAGAGATCGTCTCGCGGCAGACCGCTGCCGCCGAGCTCGCGAGGCACGTCGACTTTCGCCAGGCCCTGCTGACCGAGGCGCGGGTGGCGAGCGAAGATCGCGCCGACCCCTCGCGGTTCATCGCGTGGGTCGAGGGCCCTGCCCTGCTCCGCGGCATTCGCTGGGCGCGGCCGCTGGCCTTCGTGCTGCCGCTGCTGACGCTGACGCTGGGCATGCTGACGCAGTACGACGTGCTGCCGAGCCCGCTGTTCGCGACCCTCTCGTTCGGCGCGCAGATGCTGGTGGCCGGCGTGACGTGGGCCGCGTGCTCGAAGTTCTATGGGTCGCTGACCGACGGGCATGGCGGGTTCGTGCGGTTCGAGCGCACGTTCGCGGCGGTGACGGCGCAGCCGTTCGAGGGCGCGCGGCTGAAAGGGCTGCGCGAGAAGGCGGGCGCCTCGACGAAGCTCGCGCGGTTCGGTCGGCTGTTCTCGTTCGCCGAGCTGCGCAGCTCGGGGCAGTACCACGCCGTGATCAACGTGCTGCTCCTGTGGGATCTGCACTGGCTCTTTCGCCTCGAAGACTGGCGCGTGAGCGAAGGCAAAAACGTGCGCGAGTGGTTCGACGCGCTCGCCGAGCTCGAGGCGCTGGCGGCGATCGGCACGTGGGTCGCCGAGCGGCCGGGCGACACCTTCCCCGAGATCGTCGCCGAGCCGGCCGTGTTCGAAGCGAAGGCCCTGGGGCACCCGCTGCTCCGAGAGCCGGTGATGAACGACGTCTCTTTGAGTCGCCAGGTCTGGGTGATCACCGGGTCGAACATGTCGGGCAAGACGACGCTCTTGCGCGCGGTGGGCCTCAACACGGTGATGGCGCTGGCCGGCATGCCGGTGTGCGCGTCGAGCCTCAAGGTGTCGATGCTCGCGCCGATGACGTCGATGCGCGTGAAAGACTCGCTCGAGCGCGGCGTGTCGTACTTCTACGCCGAGGTGCAGCGCATCAAGGCCGTGCTCGACGCGGCGAAAGAGAAGAAGGGCCACGCGCTGTTCCTGCTCGACGAGCTGCTCATGGGCACGAACACGAAAGAGCGGCAGATCGCGTCGCGGCGGCTCATCGAGCTCTTGCGCGACGCCGGGGCGATCGGCGGCGTGACGACGCACGATCTGGTGCTCACCGAGACGGGCGGCGTGAAGAACGTGCACTTTCGCGACGACGTGAAAGGCGGGCAGATGGTGTTCGACTACCGGCTGCGCGACGGTGTCGTCGAGACGACGAACGCGCTCCGGCTGCTCGAGGCGGCCGGCGTGCCGCTGTAGAAAAAAGGGGACAGGCTACTTTTTTGCGCAACGCCCCCGTCGACGAGACGTCGCTCGTAGGTCGAGGCTGCGTCCGCGAGGTTGCGCAAAAAAAGTAGCCTGTCCCCTTTTTTCTAGTTCCACGTGCTGCTGGTGAACGGCAGCTGCTCGCGGCACAGGCAGACGATCGTGCCCACCTGCGACGCCGTCACGGTGCCGTTGTCGCAGAACAGCGCGCACTGGTTCGACGCCTCACGCTTGAGGCACAGCGTGTTCGTGCAGGGAAAGCCGGCCGTATCGACGCCGGGCTTCCACGAGTCGGCGGCCGCGCGCTGCGACTCGGTGCCCCAGGTACCTGCCGCGTTGCAGTCGTAGAACGAGCCGCCGAGCCCGTTCGAGCGGCGGTTCTGGCACGCGTTGCCGCTGCAGCACATCGAGCCGCCACAGCAGACGCCAGAGCACACGACTGCGCCTGCGTCGGCGCCGCCGCAGCACAGCCCGTTCGCGCACGTGCCCTCGTCACACCTTCGGCCGCAGCCGCCGCAGTTGTTCGGGTCGGTCTGCACGTTCACGCACGCGTTCGAGCCAGGGCAGAAGTCGGGCGCAGACGACGGGCAGAGGCAGGCGCCGCCGGTGCAGACGCCTCCGTCGCGGGTGCACGCCATGCCGCAGCCTCCGCAGTGGCTCAAGTCGGTCATCGTGTTGGCGCACGCGTTCTGCGCCGTGCAGAACGTCGGCTTCGTCGCAGGGCACGCGCAGGTGCCGCCGGTGCACGCTCCGCCGGTGCGCGTGCAGGGCGTGCCGCAGGCGCCGCAGTTCGCGAGATCGGTCATCGTGTCGGTGCAGGTTCCGGTGCACTCGGTCGGCTTCGCGGCCGGGCACGCGCAGGCGCTCATCGCGCACGCTTTGCCGCCGGTGCACGCCAGGCCGCACCCGCTGCAGTGCCGCGCGTCGCTCGCGATGTCGACGCACAGCGGCGAGGCGCCGGCGCAGCTCGTCACCGTCGCGGGCGTGGTGGCGCACGTGCAGGTGCCGGCGCTGCACGTGCCGAGGCCGCAGCGCTGCGCGCAGGTGCCGCAGTGGTCGACGTCGTTCTGCAGGTCGACGCACTTCGAACCGCACGTGTCGGGCTTGTCTGAAGGGCAGGCGCAACTGCCAGCGGTGCAGGAGCCTCCGCGGGGGCAGGCGTTGCCGCACGCGCCGCAGGCGGCGACGTCGGTCTGGAGGTCGTAACAGTTGCCCTCACAGTCGGTCTGCCCCGCGGGGCACTTCGGCGGGCAGGCGGCGAGCGGCAGTGACAGCACGACGACGGCCAAAACTCTCGTGAACGTCCCCATGTTCTGCACCCGACCCTTCATCGACCTCTATCGGCTCACGCCTTGCCCTGAACCGCCGGTGGAGACGGCGCCGGCACCGGCGCATTTTTCGGCTCGATGCGAACCGTCTGCACGCGCGGCCCTTCGGTCTTCACGACGACGATGCGGTACTCGTCGAACGTCCACACGTCGCCGGCCAGCGGCACGCGGCCGAGCTTGGCCATCAGGTAGCCGCCGATGGTGGTCACCTCTTGATGGTCGACGTCGAACTCGACCTCGAGGGTGTGCTCGAGATCGTCGAGCTGGGCCGAGCCGGGCAGCTCGATGCGGCCTCCGGGCAGCGCGCGCACGGGCTCGAGCTTGCGGCCGAGCTTGGCGACGTTGCCGACGAGCTCGGCGACGACGTCGGCGAGGGTGACGAGGCCCGACGTACCCCCGTGCTCGTCGACGACGACGGCGAGCTGGCGGTTTCGGCGGCGAAACTCGCCGAGCAGCTGCTCGAGCGTCACCGACTCGGGCACGAAGAACACCGGCTTCTGGGCCTGGCTGACGGCCTTCAGCTCGCCACGCGAGTGGAGGAAGTAGAGCTCTTTCACGTTCGCGATGCCCTCGACGCGGTCGAGCGAGCCGCGCACGACGGGCAGCCAGGTGTGCCCCGAGGTGCGGGCCTCTTCGAGGTTCTTGTCGAGGGTCGCGTCGAGATCGAGAACGCGCATCTGCGAGCGCGGCACCAGCACCTGCCGGGCCGTCTTTTCCATCATCGACAGCGCGCGCTCGAGCAGCTCGGCGCGGGCGCCGCCGAGAGCGCCGGCCGCCGCGCTCGAGGTGAAGACGAGCTTCAGCTCTTCTTCGCTCAACGCCTCGTGGCCCTCGCCGCTCTTCTGCTCGAGGCCGAACAGCTTCAGCGCGGCGCGGGTGCCGTGGTTCAGCACCCAGATGACGGGGAAGAACATCACGTAGAAGACGCGCATCGGCGGCGAGAGGGCCAGGGCGGTGCTCTCGGGCTTCTGAATCGCGATCGTCTTCGGCACCTGTTCGCCGACGACGATGTGCAAGAAGGTGATGACGCCGAACGCGAGCACGAGGCCGACGGTGTGGGCGATGCGCTGCATGGCCTCGGTCTCGCCGAAGATGCGTGCGAGCACGGGGTGAATCAGGGTGGCGAAGGCGGGCTCGCCGACCCAACCGAGGCCGAGCGACATGAGCGTGATGCCGCTCTGGCTGGCCGAGAGCCAGGTGTCGAGCGCCTTGCGAATGCCGAGGGCCGACCTGGCGCCGGCGCGGCCTTCGACGGCGAGCGCCTCGAGCTGCGTGGCGCGCACCTTGACCATCGAGTACTCGAACGCGACGAAGAACCCGTTCGCGATGACGAGCACGAGGGCGCCGCCGAGTGCGAGCCACTCAGTCATGTGGGGTCAGAGCAGCGCCTCGAACTCGGGGTCGCCCTTGAGCGAGTCGAACATCGGGTCGGTGGCGAGCCAGCCGGCGACCTTGTTGCGATCGATGGCGATGGCGCGCTCGAGGTGATGCAGGGCGTCTTTTCGCCGATCCCACAGCGCATAGAGGGCGCCGAGGTTGTAGGTGAGGAGCAGATCTTCGGGGCTGAGCTGCTTCGCCCGCTCGTAGGCGCGCTCGGCCTCGGCGTAGAAGCCCTTCTGCGCGTAGCAGATGCCCAGGTCGAGGTGCGCTTCGAAGTTGTCGGGCTCGAGGCGCACCACCTCTTTGAGCTGCGAGATGGCCGAGCGGTAGTCGCCGCCGTCCATCTGCAGGGCCGCCAGCTCGTGCCGGGGAAAGGCGTCGGTCGGGTCGAGCTCGATGGCGGTGTTGAGCTCTTTCATCGCGTCTTCGGTGTGGCCCAGGTCGGCGTGCGTGAGGCCGAGGTTCAGGTGGGCATCGGGGTACTCGGGGTCGAGCTCGATGGCCTCTTTGTACTGGGTGACGGCCATGTCGGGGCCGTGCGTCGAGAGGAAGCAGGCGAGGTTGTAGTGGGCGGTGGCGGAGTCGGGCTCGAGGCGCAGCGCGGTGAGGTACTCGGCGAGGGCCTCGCGGTACTGCTTCTTCTCGGCGTAGACGGTTGCGAGGTTGTCGTGGGCGTGAGCCGAGGTAGGGTCGAGCTCGATGGCCTTCTTGAACTCTTTGATCGCCTCTTCGAGCCAGCCGCGATCGGCGAGCTCGATGCCACGAGCGTTGTGCTCGTCGCTCTGCGAGAGCGTGTCTTTCTCTTTGGCCACTTTCAGATGAGGAATTAACAGATTGGATGCGGGCGTCGCCACTGCTGTCGTCACCCTGCTCTTCTCGGGCGACGTGACGTTGGGCTTTCACTACGAAGAGTACGTCAACGAACAGATCGAGAAGGGCGCGCCGCGCGACGCGATGCTGGGCTGGGGCTTCGCGAAGGTGGCTCCGGTGACGACGAAGGCCGACCTGTTCGTGGTGAACCTCGAGTGCCCGTTCACGGCGCGGGGCGAGAAGCTGCCCAAGAACTTCAACTTCCGCGCGAACCCGTCGCTCATCGCGGGGCTGTTCGCCGGCGGCGTCGACGTGGTGAGCCTCGCGAACAACCACCTGATGGACTACGGCGAGGTCGGCCTCAACGACACGCTGGCGGCGCTCGATGCGGCGAAGGTGGCGCACTTCGGAGCGGGCCGAAACCTGGCCGCGGCGCGCGAGCCTGCGATCGTGACGGTGAAGGGCGTGAAGTTCGCGTTCCTGGGCTACTTCTTCCTGGGCGACCGGAACATCGAGCCGCCGGCGGTGATCGCGACGGCCGAGACGCCGGGCGTGGCCGGGCACCATGACGATCTCGAGCTGATGAAGAGGTGGCTCGTCGAAGACATCGCGGCGGCGAAGGCGCGCGCCGACGTGGTGATTCCCTTCTTCCACTGGGGCCGCGAGGGCAAGCAGCAGCCGGAAGCCTACCAGGTCGAGCTGGGGCGCCTGGCGATCGACTCGGGTGCGGGCGCGGTGATCGGCTCGCACCCGCACGTGCTGCAGGGCATCGAGGTCTACAAGGGCGCAGTGATCGCGTACTCGCTGGGCAACTTCGTGTTCGGCGGCAACTGGAACCCCGGTGACAAGCGCACCGGGCTGCTCGAGCTGAAGTTCCGCGGCGGCGCGTTCGCGGGGCACAAGTTCTTGCCGGCGTTCAGTGACAAGTACCCCGAGGTGCCCGTGCAGCCGTACTTCGCCGAGGGTGATGCGGGCGTGGCCGTGATGCAGCACGTCGAGGCGATCTCTCGGCCTCTGCGCGCGAAGTGAACGGCCGCCCTCGCCTCGCGTCGCGCCGTGGCAGGAGCCGAAGTGATTCGGCTCCAGGGCCTGGGTCGCTGCCTTTGGCTGGGGTGAGCTGCATCGGCCAACGCGGAAACGGCGGGTTCTCCCCCCGCTTCGCCCGCTCCGCCGGAGCTTGGGGGTCGACCGGCAGAGACCCACTTTTTCGATGCGAGTTGGGTACAGATTTCTAGCCTTATCTCGTCTCGAAAGTGTGACCCCTTCCCACTCGGCCCCCAGGCTCGTCGAGCTTCTGGTCGCTGCGCTCCCGTCTTCGCGCCGGAGGCGCGGTGCCTCTCGCTGACGTGGCGCTGTCGTCGTCGGTCGGCGTACGAACCGGCCGCTGAGGTCCGGCGGCCGGCTGTGCGTGGGCTGACGAGACTGCACCCTGCCTGCCGGGGCGGCCGTTTGTTCGTCGCGCCGCGCACGTTCTTTTGTAGAAGGCGCGGTCATGCGCGTCGGCATCGTCGGTACCAGTTGGGGTCGCATGCACATCGGAGCGTTTCGCGCCGCGGGCGCCGAGGTCGTCGCCTTGTGCGGCGGCAACCTCGAGAAGACGCGAGGCATCGCCCAGCGTGAGGGCATCGCGCTCGCGACGAACGACGTGGCCGCGCTGTGCCGCGACGTCGAGCTCGTCGTCGTGGCCAGCCCCGACGCGATGCACCGAGATCACGTGAAGTCGGCGCTCGCGCTCGGCAAACACGTGCTGTGCGAGAAGCCGCTCGCCATGACGCTCGACGAGGCGAACGATCTCGCCACGACGGCCGAAGCCAGTGGCCGCCGGTGTGCGGTGAGCTTTCCGTACCGGCAGCTGCCTCCGCTGACGGCCCTGCGCAAGTGGCTGCCGCGCGTGCGTGAGATCGACGTCACCTTGCGCTCGAGCTTCGTGACCACGCTCGAGGGGTCGGGCGACTTCGGCGGCATGTCGCACGTCATCGACGCGGCGCTGTGGCTGGCTGGCGGCGACGCCGAGTCGGTCGCGGCGGCCATCTCGGGCCAGTCGGTGTCGATCAACGTCGCCCTGCGCGGCGGCGGCGTGCTGAACCTGGTGCACCGCCCTACCGTCGAGCCCGGCATTCACGGCACGTGGTCGATCGCCGGCGACGGCTTCGAGGCGGGCTTCTTCGCGGGCTACCAGCCTTCGCTCAGCGGTTGGCGCGTGAGCGCGCCGCGCGCGTGTGTCGAGGGCACGTGGCGAGACATCGCTCCGGGGGTCGACCCGCGGGCGCACCAGCGTGAGCCGTGGGCCGAGGCGCACGTCGCCGCGGCGCGCGCGTTTCTCGCCGGCGACATGTCGAGGCTGGCGTCGTTTCGTGAGGGCGCGAAGGTGCAGGCCGTCATCGACGCCGCGTCGCGCTCACACGCGTCGGGGCGGCGCGAGCGCACGCGCGCGTGAGCGCCTGGTCGCTCTGCTCCCGTTTCCGCGCCAGAGGCGCGCTTCAGCGAATGCACTGCTCGAAGCAGGCGCCGCCGGTGCAGCCGCTGCACGTGCCCGCGTTGCACGTCTCGCCGAGCGGGCACGTGACCTGCGGGCGCTCTTGGCCCTCGCGCAGCCAGGCCTCGTTGAACTGAACCCAGCCGATGGTCTTGCGGTTGTGCGTGTACGAGACCCAGATCGTGCCGTCGCGAAGGCTCTGCGTCACGGCGGGGTACGAACATTCGTCGGTGAGACACTCTTCCGTGACGAGGTCGCGAATCGCGACGATGGTCTCACCCTCGTCGTCGCTGACGGCTGCCGACAGGGGGTGCCGGCCGTCGGGGCTGTTGTTGAAGATGATCACGGTGTGGCCGTCGGCGAGGCGGGTCTGCGCGACGGCGGCGCCAGGGTTGGGCAGCACCATCGCCTGCGTCGGAGTGAACTTCGTGGCCTTCTCGTCGGTCGACACCATGAGGCCGATGCGGTTCTTCATCGTGCCGTCGCGGGTGACGATCGAGACCCTGCCGTCACCGCGCACGACGGCGACGGGCTGAATCTGGCCGACGTGGTCGAGAAACCAGGTGCCCTGGTGCCAGCTCTTCTCGACGGCCCAGGTGGCGAAGTCGTCTCTCGAGCGCACGAAGGTCGGCACGGCGAGGCACTCGGCGTACGTCGGCAGGAGCACCTCGCCGCCGCGCAGGCGCACCGGCGGCCCGCGGATCATGAAGCAGTCTTCGTCGAGCAGGGTGACCGGGGCACTGAAGGTCAGGCCGTCGTCGCTCGAGCGTCGCAGCCGCATGCGCGCTTCGCCCCACCCCTTGCCGTCGTCGAGGCTCACGAAGAACTGCAGCAGCTCGCCCCGCTCGGAGCGCCACAGCGCGACGTTGCCCTCGCTGCGATCGGGGTCGTCGTAGAGCAGCTCGGGCGCCGAGAACGTGCCGCCAGGCGGCCGCCTCGACCAGAGGTGGCGCGAGTCGAGCGACTTCTCGGCGAGGCCGTGGAACCACGCGATCGCGATGGTGCCGTCGCCGAGCTCGACGACGGTCGAGCCGTGGTGGTTGCACTGCGTCTGGGGCGGGCCGCCGTCGACCGGCGTGCACGGCACCGACCCGTCAGGAGCCAGCACGCCGCGCGAGAACGCAGGCGTCTGCGCGTCGGGCAAGAACAGCTCCGGCCCGGCGTCAGAGCCCGCCGATGAAGAACACGCGGCTCCGCAACAGAGAGCCAGAAGCCGGAAGACGAAACCCGGCGCCGGCAGACGTCCCCGGCCCCGACCCCGCCCCCGGCTTTCCAGACCCGGGCACGGCATGAATGCTCAGTACTTGCCCTTGGCCTTGCGAGCGCGAACGCGGCGGCGCTTCAGCACGCCCCGCTTCACCTTCGCGCGGTTCTTGAGCTTCTTCTTCGTACGGTTCGAGCGAACTTTGGCCATGGTTGTTCCTTGCGTTGTGGGGGAGGCGTCTCTTAGACGTCAGCCGCGGTGATCGACAAGCTGGAAGACGTGGAGCAGCGATTCGAGCGGCTGACGGCCGACCTCTCGAGCCCGGCCGTGCTCGCCGACACGACTCGGCTGCAGAAGGTCGCGCGCGAGCGCTCGTCGCTCGAGAAGCTCGTCGAGCGCTTCCGCGAGTACAAGAAGCTGGTCAAAGAGATCGCCAGCCAGGAAGAGCTGCTCGGCACCGAGCTCGGCGACATCGCCAAAGAAGAGCTGCCGGCCCTGAAGGCGCAGCGCACCACGCTCGAAGACGAGCTCAAGATTCTGCTGCTGCCGAAAGACCCGGCCGACGAGAAGAACGTCATCGTCGAGATTCGCAGCGGCGCCGGCGGCGACGAGGCCTCGCTGTTCGCCGAAGAGGTGATGCAGATGTACCTGCGCTACGCCGCCCGCATGGGGTGGAAGGCCGACATCGTCGACCAGAGCGCGGGCAACCAGGGCGGCATCAAAGACGCGACGCTCACGCTGAACGGCAACGCCGTGTACTCGGTGATGAAGTACGAGTCGGGCGTGCACCGCGTGCAGCGCGTGCCGGCGACCGAGGCCCAGGGCCGCATTCACACGTCGACCATCACGGTCGCGGTCATGCCCGAGGCCGACGACGTCGACGTGCAGGTGAAAGAGGCCGACATCGAGATGCAGGTGATGCGCTCGACCGGCAGCGGCGGCCAGAGCGTGAACACGACCGACTCGGCGGTGCGGCTGATTCACAAGCCGACCGGCATCGTCGTGAAGTGCCAGCAGGAAAAGAGCCAGCTCAAGAACCGCGCGATGGCGATGAAGATGTTGCGGTCGCGGCTCTACGAGATCGAGCAAGAGAAGCTCCGGGCCGAGCGCGACTCGATGCGCAAAGGCCAGGTCGGCACGGGCGATCGCAGCGAGAAGATTCGCACGTACAACTTCCCCCAAGACCGGCTGACCGATCACCGCATCGGGTACACGCGGCACAACCTGCCGGCGGTGATGTCAGGCGACATCGATGACGTGATCGGCGCGTGCCGAACGCACTTTCAGTCTGAGGCGCTCAAGCAGCAAGACGCGCCGAAGTGACGAGCCCTACAGCGGGTTCAACACGAACACCTGCGTCACCTCGACGGGCGTCTCGGTCGCGAGGTTCAGCGCCTTCGCCCGTTGCTCGAAGCACGCCTGCAGCGGCTTCACGTTCGTCGTGTTCGTCGCCGTCGTCACCGACGTGATCTTCCCCCCGTCGGCGACGGCGAGCTTCAGCTCGATGCGCCCCTTGAGGTTCGGCTCCTGCACGAGCGCGCGCGCGAAGCAGGCGCGCAGGGCCGGCAGCTGCACCGCGAGCGCGTCTTTGAACCGCGCCGCCGTCAGCGTCGACCGCGACGACTTGTCGTGTGGCTGCTCGAGCCGCGCGAGCCAGGCCTTCGTCGTCTCACTGCCCTCGCCCGCCTGGTGCGGCAACATCGCCGTCAGCACGGGCTTCGCCGCGCTGCGCATGGCCCCGAGGTTCGCGGCCTCGTAGTCGAGCACCCACTCGCCCATCACCGGAGCGATGCGCGCCACGATCGCGTCGAGCTCGCGCCCGTCGCCCGACTCGACCGCAGCCACGAACGCCTTCGAGGCGTCGGCGAAGCGGTTCTGCGCGCGCAGCGCATGCCCGAGCCGCTCGTGTACGCGCGGGCTCGGCCGCGTCGCCTTGAGCGCCCGCTCGGCGTTCGCCCAGTCACCGAGCCCCAGGTAGACGTCGCCCAGCGACAGCAGCCGCGCGTCGAGCGAGTCGGCCGGCCCCGACTTCGCGGCGGCGATCGCGAGGGTCACGTCGATGCCGAGCAGCGCGCACACCCGCGCCGCCTGGTGGAGCTGCGCGTCAGACGCAGGCTTCTTCACGATCTCGAGGGCCTCTTTGACCGCGACGTCGGGGCGCTCGGTGATCTGGGTCACCTTCACTTCGATGGGCTCTTCTTCGACCTCGAGCTTCCCTGCGGCGCACAGCGCGTACGACAACGACAACAGCAGAACGGGCATGGCCGAACGGTGCTACACGGGCCGCCCCTTGTCTTCAGAAACCTGGACGGTGCGAAAAGTGCTCGGGTGGACCACCCAACACTTCGAGAAGGCCGACGTCGACGCGCCGCGCCTCACCGCCGAGCTCTTGCTCGCCCACACCCTCAAGCTCGACCGGGTGCGCCTCTACACCGAGCTCGACCGCCCCCTGCACAAAGACGAGCTGGCCGCCTACCGGGCGCTGATTCAGCAGCGGTCTGCCGGCGAGCCCACGCAGTACCTCACCGGCCAGAAAGAGTTCTACGGCCGCAGGTTCGCGGTCGACTCGCGCGTGCTGATACCCCGGCCCGAGACCGAGCTGCTCGTCGAGGCGGTCGTCAAGCGGCTGAAGCCTGCCCGCGTGCTCGACCTCTGCACGGGCTCGGGGTGCATCGCCGTCACCATCGCGTGCGAGCTGCCCGAGGCCTCGGTCTGGGCCGTCGATCTCTCGGGCGGCACCTGCGCCGTCGCCCGGTTCAACGCCGACGCCCTGGGGGCCGGCGCGCGCGTCACCGTGCTCGAGGGCGACCTGTTCGGCGCCGTGCCCACCGGCGCGAAGTTCGACGTCATCGTGTCGAACCCGCCGTACGTGAAGACCGGCGAGCTGAAGACCCTGCAGCGCGAGGTTCAGCGCGAGCCGAAGCTGGCGCTCGACGGGGGCGCCGACGGGCTCGACGTGGTGCGGCGCATCGCGGCCGAGGCGCAGGGGTGGCTGAAGGCTGGCGGGTCGCTTGCACTGGAGATCGGCGATGGCCAGGGAGACTCGGTGAGAGACATTCTGATGCGGGCGGGTTACCACGACGTCGTGATCGAGAGAGATCTCGCGCGGCTCGACAGACTCGCTTTCGGCAAGAAGGCGGCAACCTGATGGACGCGATCGTCATCAAGGGCAACGGCCCGATGAAGGGTGTGACGCACGCGAGCGGGGCGAAGAACGCGGCGCTGCCGATTCTGGCGTCGTCGCTGCTGGCCGAAGGCGAGCACCTGTACCGCAACGTGCCCGACCTGGCCGACGTGTCGACGATGTTGAAGGTGCTGCGCACGATGGGGTGCGAAGCCGACTGGTCGGCCGAGAAGCACGAGGTGCACATTCGGGTGCCGAAGCAGGTGCTGCCCGAGGCACCGTACGAGCTGGTGAAGACGATGCGCGCGTCGGTGCTGGTGCTGGGGCCGCTGGCGGCGCGCCACGGGCGGGCGCGGGTGTCGATGCCGGGCGGCTGTGCGATCGGGGCGCGGCCCATCGATCAGCACCTGAAGGGGCTGAAGGCGCTCGGAGCGCAGATCGAGCTGACCGAGGGCTACGTCGAGGCGAAGGCGGAGCGGCTGATCGGGGCGCGGCTGGGGTTCGATCTCATCACCGTCACGGGCACGGAAAACGTGATGATGGCGGCGGCGCTCGCGAAGGGGCGCACGTTGATCGAGAACGCGGCGCGCGAGCCCGAGATCGAAGAGCTGGCGCGGGTGTTGAACAAGATGGGGGCGAAGATCTCGGGGGCCGGCACCGATCTCATCTCGATCGAAGGGGTCGACGGGCTGAAGCCGGTCGATCACGCAATCATCCCCGACCGCATCGAGGCGGGCACGCTCTTGGTGGCGGCGGCGATCACGGGCGGCGACGTGCTGGTGAAAGACGCGGTGCCCGAGCACCTCGAGGCGCTCATCTTCAAGCTGCGCGAGGCGGGCTGCACGGTGACGCCCGAGGGCGGGGGCATTCGTTGCCGGGGGCCGGCGCGGGTGAAGGCGATCGACATCAAGACGCAAGAACACCCCGGGTTCCCGACCGACATGCAGGCGCAGGTGATGGCGCTGATGACGACGGCCGAGGGGGCGAGCGTGATCACCGAGAACATCTTCGAGAACCGGTACATGCACGTGGCGGAGCTGCGGCGCATGGGGGCCGACATCACGGTCGACGGGGCGGTGGCGGTGGTGCGGGGGCAGCCGAAGCTCTCGGGGGCGCCGGTGATGGCGACCGACCTGAGGGCGTCGGCGTCGCTGGTGCTGGCGGGGCTGCGTGCCGAGGGCAAGACGACCGTCGGCCGCGTCTACCACCTCGACCGCGGGTACGAGCACCTGGAGCGAAAGTTGATGTCGCTGGGTGCAGACATCCAAAGAGTCAAGGGATAGAACGGTAACGCGCACACATCTCGAGTTGCGCGACGTGTTTCGCCCGCCTTAGCATTTCGAAATCACCCTCACAGGAGTCGTTCTTCTTTTATGGATTGCCCCAGTTGCGCCGTCGAAATGGCCTCTCTCGAAGGAGGGGACATGACGGTTCGCAAGTGCGGTGAGTGCGGTGGGCTCTGGGTTGATGTGGCCGACCTCAACCGATTGCTGCTGCACAACAACCTGCCGGGCCTGGAGTCGTTGGGCGGCAAGATGGACGCCGACGCGATGTCGGGTCAGTGCCCCGACTGCCAGGTCGATCTCGTCACGGTCGTTGGCGGTGAGAGGCAACACCCACTGCACTACGACTCGTGCGAGTCGTGCGGGGGCATGTTCCTCGAGTCGGAGTTCAAAGACGCGACCGACGGCAAACAGGCGGTCTCAGAGATCGTCGCCTTCTTCAAGGCGTGGTCTCAGACCAAGTCGAAGCGCAAGGCGGGTGCGGCCTAGCCGCACCCAGCCGCAACGGCGAAGCCTGGGACGAGGCGGGTGCAGCTTAGCCGCACCCAGCCGCAACGGCGAAGCCTGGGACGAGGCGGGTGCGGCCTAGCCGCACCCAGCCGCAACGGCGAAGCCCCGCTTCTAGGGCACCGACCTGAACTGCTGCTTGAGGTCATCGGGCAGGTCACCCTCGAACACGAGCAGGTGACCTCCGCGGGAGCTCTTGGTGTCGGCGTCGAGGTTCATCTTCGCGCTCTTCTTCGCCTTGCCGATCTGAAAGGTGAGGCGGCCGGGTGAGGCGTCGTAGTCGCCGGTGACGTCTTTCGGCTGGTACTTGGCCGTGTCGTACGGCTCGTACGAGTAGCGAAACGTGCCGTCCAAGAAGAACGAGAGAAAGCGATCGGGCTTGTCGGGGTAGCCGGCGAACCAGGTGCCCATCACGGCGGCGGTCTGCTTGTCGTACTTGAGCTTCGTGCCCAGGTAGGCCCCGCTGGTCGGCTTGCCGCCGGCCACGAAGATGACGTCGGTGAGACAGACGGGGCTGTCGGGATCATCGGCCGGGTACTGGTCGAGCACCTCGAGCGTGAAGTAGGTGCCCTCGAGCGGCGGGTCGAACGTGATGACCTGGGTGCCCCGCTCGTCTTTCACCTCGAACGCCTTCGAGCCCTTCTTCGTCTTGAGCTCGAGCTTCTTCGCGCGGCCGAACTGGTTCCACGTCTCGGCGCTGAAGTTGTTGCCGGTGCTGATGCGCAGCTCTTCGATCTTCTCGACGGTCTTGAAGCCGAACGTGAGGTGATCGTTCAGCGTGTCGGCCGTCGGCGAGCACCACGCCGTGTTGTCGCGGCCATCGAGCAGGTTCAGCGGCTGGTAGAGGGTCGGCCGCGAGTCTTTCTTGAAGTAGCCGGTCGCTTGCGCGTAGCCGATGGGCCCGGCAAACGCCGGAAGAGCAACGAGCACCGCCAGCGTGATGGCGCGAATCATGCTCGCGGAAGGTTGCCACACCATGGCATGTACGCAAGCGATGACACGCGCGAGATTCGTGGCCGGGCTGTTCGTCTTGGCAGGTTGCAATTGCGACAAGACGACGGCGGTCGATGCCGGCGTATTCGATGCCGGCCCGCTGGTGCTCGAAGAGAAAGAGCCGAACAACGGCCCCGAGACGGCGCTGATGCTGAAGGGCTCGACGATCGTGAACGCGAACCTGAGCGCCGACCCGAAGACGGCCGACGAAGACTGGTACGGGTTCGAGTCGGCGCTGCCGAAGACGGCCGACGTCACGGTGACGGCTCCGCCGGGGGCCGACATCGCCGTCGAGGTGATGGACGAGGCGAAGAGCGTGCTCGCGACGGTGAACTCGGGCGGCGCCGGCGCAGCAGAGCGGGTCGGCAACTTGAACGTCAGCGGCAAGGCGTTCTTGCGCGTCGTCGCGCTGAAAAAGGGCGCCGGAGGCGCGTACACGCTGACCGCGGCCATCAAAGACCGCGTGCCCGGCTTCGAGCAGGAGCCGAACGATCGCAAGGTCGACGCGACGCCGGTGCCGATCGGCCAGGCGATGAGCGGCTTCACCGGCCACATGGAAGATCAAGACTGGTACCGGTACGAGCTGCCGAGCTCCGAGCCGCTGCCGGCCGAGCCGATCGACTCGGGTGAGACCGTCGACGCGGGCGGCGAGGTCGTCGACGCGGGCGCCCCG
>JAEUJP010000091.1 GCA_016793725.1 Myxococcaceae bacterium
CTTTATTGCGCAGCGGTAAAACCGGCGCATGACCCGCGCCCTGCTCCTTACGACCGTGCTCGCCGCGGCTGGCTGCGCGAAGCGTGTGCCCGTCAGCTACGAAGAGCCGCCGCCCATCTTCATCGAGCCCGGTGCGCCCGTGTTCGTGAAGTCAGACACGAAAGACCACGGCGCCGGCAACAACGTGCTGCAGGTGATGAGCAGCGTCGGCCAGGGCCTCGTGCTCAACAAGTGGGCCGCCATCGAGGTCGTCGAGCGCGCGTTCGCCGACACCCTGCGGCGCAGCAACTTCACCGTCGGCGGCGCCGCGCAGGGCGCCGTGCTGCACCTGAACCTCGAGCCCACCAGCTGGTCGGGCGAGACCACCGGCCAGGGCAAGCAGCAGAGGCTCGTGAACGGCGTGCTCAAGGTCGAGGCCGAGTTCATCGACCCGGCCGCGCGGCCCGGCTCGCAGCCCGTGCTCGTGCGCACCTTGACCGGCCGGGGCGCCATCTCGCGCGGCGAGTCGAGCGCGATGAACGACGCGGCGTATGCCTGCGCCCACCAGCTCGTTCAAGAGCTCTCGCCCAAGCACGTCGCCCGCCGCCTGCCGCTCGACGAGAGCGAGCCGCTCGCGCAGCCCGCCATCGAGGCCGCGGGCGCAGGTCGCTTCGACGAGGCGCTGCAGCACACCATCGAGGCGCGGGTGAAGGCCCCGCAGTCGGCGCCGCTCGTCTACAACCAGGCCGTGCTGCTGTTGTGGAAGGGGAACCTCGACGAGGGTGACGCCCTGCTCACGCAGGCGGTGCAGATGAGCCCGAACGGCGACGGCTACGCCGACGCGAAGCTGTTCAGCGAGGCCGCGCTGAAGGCCCGCGCAGGGTGGGGTGGCAGAACGCCTCCGCCGCCGGTGCGCTGAAAAGGGTCTTTCCAGAATCGCGAGTTGGAAATCCCGGGCGCGCGGTCTCACCCGGTCATGCCCATCTCGAGCCTGTCTTCCGCCCCGCCGAAGCCTGCCACCCCCGTCGCCTCGGCAGCCGCCACGGCCTCGCCGGCGCCCACCGCGACGTACCGCGTCGGCGACAAGAGCCCGGCGATACGCAAGCTGCAGGAGCAGCTCATCGAGCTCGGCTACCTGCGCGCGAAGTCGTTCGTGGGCGGGCAGGGCACGTTCGGGCCGACGACCGAAAAGGCGGTGCGGCAGTTTCAGTACGACCACGACCTCGCTCCGAACGGGCTGCTGAACCCGGCGACCCAGGCGCGCATCAAGAAGGCGCTCGGCGAGGTGCGGGCGGTCGCGGGCGTGACGCTCGAGTACGGGCAGAAGAACGAGGCGGTGCGGGTGTGGCAGACGAAGCTGGTGCGGGCGGGGTACCTGACGCAGTCGCAGATGAACACGGGGCCCGGCACGTTCGGCCCGGCGACGCGCGCGGCGACGCGGCTGTTTCAGCAAGAGAACGGGCTGAACGTCTCGGGCCGCGTCGGCTCGGGCAGCAACGCGGTGATGACCCGCTACCTCGAGGCGGGCAAGACGAGGCCGCAGCCGAAGACGCCCGACGTGCGCAACATCAGCCAGCTCTACAGCAACGGCACCGAAGACGACTGGAACCGCAACTCGAACTGCGCGCCGGCGTCGGTCGCCATGATCGCGAAGGCGTTCGGCTTTCACACGAACGACTGGAGCGACGGCAAGCTCGTCAACTGGCTCGGCGGCAAAGCAGGCGTCGGCGCCGCCGGCGCGGGCTGGCCGCAGGTGCAGACGATGGCGCGCGCCGCGGGGCTGAACGCGAGCGAGCCGATGTTCGGGGCCGACCTGGCGTGGGTGCGCAGCCAGCTCGCGGCCGGCAAGCTCGTCGCCGCGAACGGCAACCGCGGCGTGACGCTCGCGCACTCGAGCTACACCGACGGCGTGACCGGCGGGCATTGGGTCGTGGTGAAGGGCGTCGACGCGCAGGGCAACTTTTTCGTCGAAGACCCGTCGACCGACTGCAAGAAGTTGAGCCCGTCGGAGCTCGCGCGCTACTTCAACACCCGCCAGGGCGGCGGGGTCGGCATCGCCACTTCGAAGCCGTAGTCAGGCCGACAGCACCCACGACACCGCCTGCTTCGCCTGCTCGCTGAACGCGTCGAGCCGCCCGGTGCACAGGTGGTCTGACGCGCTCACCACGAACAGCTCGTGCTTCGCCTTCAGCTCGCCGAGCAGCGCGCGCACGTTCTCGAGCTTGCCGTACTCGTCGGTGTCGGCGTGAATGAACGCGGCCGGCTGCTCGAGCCCTTTGACGAAGCGCAGGTCGAACAGGTCGACCGCGACCCCGACGGCGAGCACCTTCTGAATGCGCGGCTCGAGCGTCGCGAGCTTGAGCGCGGTGCGCGAGCCGAACGAGAAGCCGCTCGCGATGAGGGGCACACCGGGCGTCTGCGAGGCGAGCCAGTCGAGCGCGGCGCGCGCGTCGTCGACCTCGCCCTTGCCCTGGTCGTGCTGGCCGGTCGACCGGCCGACGCCGCGAAAGTTGAAGCGCACGCACGCCACGTTCGCGTCGCGCCAGGCCTGCGCGAGCCGGTAGGTGACGTGGTTGTGCATCGTGCCGCCGTGCAGCGGGTGCGGGTGACACACGATGGCCGCGGCGACGGGCTTCTCGACCGCCCAGTGCAGCGCCTCGAGCCGCCCGTGCGAGACGGGAATGTCGACGAAAGACATGGCGGCCGTTGTAATGGCGAGCGCGCCCCATGACGAGCGGCATCGAACGACTTCGACGTGAGCTCTTGCCGCAGACGCTCGAGCGCGCGGGCGACGTTCGTGCCGTACTACCGCAAGCGGTGGGGCACGAGGTGGAGGCGGGTGAACGGCCCCGAAGACCTGCACCTCTTGCCGCTGCTCACGAAAGACGAGGCCATCGCGCACCAGCGCGAGCTGCTCGTTGGCGACGCGCGCCGCGCGTACGGCGGCACCCTCTCGTCGGGCACGATGTCGGGCGAGCAGGCTCCGCTGAGGGTGGCGCACGTGCCGGCCGAGGCGCAGGCACTGCACGACTTCTTCCACCGAGGGGTGAGCGGGCCGCCAGCGGCGCGGCGGGGCCCGAAGCGGTTCGTGCTCGAGGTGCGCGCGATGCACCACGGCATGCCCGAGGGGCCGCCGGCGCCGAACCGTGTGCGCGTGCCGTGGACGTACACGGCCAACGCGCTGCGGCTCATTCGTGAGCTGCTCGCGGTGCCGCAGGCCGATGGGCCGCGCTGTTCGGGCGGCGAGTACGGGAGCAGCGGCGGTGGCAGCACGACGAGCTACCGCTACCCGAGCTACTCGTACTCTGGCGGTAGCAGCGGCGGAGAGTGACGGCGTCGCCGTTATGGAAGCAGGATGCAGAAATGCACGCTGCGCTACATCGACGACGACATTCCCGGCATCGAGCGGGTTCGCCGGGGCGCTACCTTTCAGTATCGCTGGCACGGCCACCCGGTTCGTGAGGCGGCGACGCTCGCGCGCATCGCGGCGCTGGTGATACCGCCCGCGTGGACCGACGTGTGGATCTGCCCGAGCCCCCGCGGCCACATTCAGGCCACGGGGCGCGACGCGCGCGGCCGCAAGCAGTACCGCTACCACGCCGAGTGGCGGCGCACCCGAGACTCCAACAAGTACGAGCGGCTGATCGCGTTCGCCGAGACCCTGCCGAGGCTGCGCGCGCGCGTCGAGCAAGACCTGCGGCGGCCGAAGCTCGATCGCGAGCGGGTGCTGGCCGTGGTGGTGCGGCTGCTCGAGCTCACGCGCGTGCGCGTCGGCAACGAAGAGTACGCGCGCACGAACAAGAGCTACGGCCTCACCACGCTGCGCGACCAGCACGTGCAGATACGCGGCGCGCGGGTGCGGTTTCGCTTTCGGGGCAAGAGCCGCGTCGAGCACGAGATTGAGGTGCAAGACGCGCGGCTCGCGAGGCTCGTGAAGCGCTGCCAGGAGGTGCCGGGGCAGCTGCTGTTTCAGTACTTCGACGAGACCGGCGAGCGGCGCTGCGTGCGCTCACAAGACGTGAACGACTACCTGCGCGCCGCGATGGGCGAAGCGTTCACCGCGAAAGACTTTCGCACCTGGTCGGGCACCGTGCTCGCCGCGCAGGCGCTGAGCACGCTCACGGCGGCAGCCTCGGCGACCGAGGCCAGGCGCCAGCTCGTGGGGGCCGTGCGCGAGGTGGCCGCCAAGCTCGGCAACACGCCCGCGGTGTGTCGCAGCTGCTACATTCACCCCGGGGTGTTCGACGCGCACTCCGACGGGGTGCTCGCCGGGCTGGCCAGGGCGCGCGCCCACCGTCAGGGCCTGCAGCCCGTCGAGGCCGCCGTGCTCGTGCTGCTGCAGTCGAGAGAGCCGAAGGGCCTGAAGCGCGCCGCGTGAGCCGTGTACCCGCAAGCCCGTCGGCCGACCTGCACCCGGTCAGGCGTCGGCCAGCGCGAGCTTGAACTCGCGGGCGAGGTCGAACAGCACGTCGGCGTTCGGCAGCCCGAGCTCGTCGCGCCACGGCGCGTCTTCGAACGCGAAGGCCTGGCGCAGAATTTCACCCATCGCGCGGTCGCGGGTCGCTTCGACGCGCAGGCGCGCTTCGCCGTCGAGGCGCGACGTGAAGTGGTGGTGCAGCTCGAGCGACAGCGCCGCGTGAGAGACTTCGTCGTCGGCGACCAGCTGCATCGTCGCGCGAACGTCGGGCGCGGTGGCGTGCACCGACTGGTAGAGGCCGACGAGCGCGCCGAACGCCTCGCGCACGCACCCCTCGGCGGCGTTTTCGGTGGCGACCTCTTCGAGCGTGCGCAGCGGTGGAGGTTTGAGGCGCGGCGACGGCGCGACCGCACCGCGCTTGCGCGCGAGCGCCGAGACCGCGTGCGCGTGAACGACCTCTTCGCGCGCGGCCTTCTTCGCGCGCTCGACGTACTCGAGCGGGGCCTGCAGGTCGTCGAGCTCTTCGGCGAGGTGCGTGAACGCGCTGACCGACGCGGCTTCGAAGTGGGCCATGCGGGCGAGGTAGCCGCCGGCGCCGTGGAGCTCCGAGAAGTCGGCGCGCATGATGCCCGCGGGGTGGCGGCCGTCGCAGAGCGTCGGCAGCTCGCCGGGCTCTTCAGACGGAGGCGCGATGGGCAGGGCGTCGGCCGAGACCCTCGAGAGAATGCGGCGAAAGATCTGGCGCAGTTGATCCGGCGACATGACGTGCTCGGCTTGAGCAACGCGCGGGCCACGTTTCGATTTCCCTGTCTTCGCGGATCTGCCGCGCACGCGCCGCCTTGGAATTCTGACATTCCTGGCAACGGGGTGTCAGCGCATGCGCAGGCGAGGTTTCCCCACCTCGTCGCTGACGCGCCTGCGTTTCACGCCCGCAGCTTTTCCCGCAGCACTTTTGCGCGGGCCTGGGTGTCGGGGTCGGTCGACGTCATCTCGATGGAGCGCAGGCGCTGCTCGAGCGACCGCGGCAGCTTCGTGCCCGTGAGCTTGCCCTCGCCCTGCAGCGCCTCGAGCTTCCCCAGCGCCTTGTCGGCGATGCGCTCGCGCGGGTGGTCGAGCAGCGAGTCGAGGAAGTACGCGTCTTCGGGCAGCTCGGGGTACTTCTCGAGGTACTCGATGACGCCCTGCACCCACGCCTTGCGGTCGGGCAGCTCGCGCAGCTTCATCATCGCGTCTTTCTGCTCTTGCCGCTTGCCCTGCGGGTCGAACGTCTGGGCGAGCCCCTCGGGCAGCGCACCGCCGGTGAACAGCGCGTCGGCCGCCTGCTTGTACTTCTCGTACGACGCCGACTTCTCGAGCTTCTGCTGACCGGGGTCGTCTTGCCGCGAGTGGTACTTCGACTTGCCGCGCTGCGCGTCTATCTCGCGCCACGACTTGTTGCGCTTCCCGCTGATGCCACTGCCGTCGTCATCGCGGTCTTTGCCCGCCATTCGTCACTCCTTGCCAGAGGGCCTGGAGGCCCTGCTCGACCTGCCGCCCCAGCTCTTTCGACTCGTCTGCCGAGAGGGGCTCGTCTTCGTCTGTCGAGGCCTGGAACACCGCTTCGTTCGCCCAGGCCGTGAGCGCCGCCGGTACGTCTGCGGCTCGTGCTTCAGGCACCACGCGCCCCAGCCCCTTCGGCGAACCCAGCTCGAGCATCGCAAAGAGCTCGAAGAGAATCTGCCGTGCGCTCCCGTAAACTGCATCGCCCGCGCCGCTCTCGTCAAGCCAGGTGACCAGCGCGTCCATTCGGTTTTCGTAGGCGTGCTCGAGCTTCGTGCGGTCGGCCAACGGCGCCGCCTCGAGCCAACCGAAGGCGCCGTCGAGCCATTCCGCCGTCGGGCCCTCGAGCGGGAACTTCGTGGGCGGCGGTGACGGCTTGGGTTTCTTCTCGCGCTTGAAGTCGGTCGTCAGGTCGACGCGCTCGCCCGAGGCGATGAGATCCCACAGGCCGAACAGGTTGCCGAACAGCGCCGGCGCGTCGTCGCGGTCGGCGAAGCGCGGCTCGTCTTCGAACAGCGCCTCGATGACGACCGCCGCCGGCACGCCGTCGGTCTGCGCCTTCAAGAACGCCTCGGCCACCGACTCGGTGTCGGCGATGGAGCCCGCCCGCTCGAGCAGCGCGTCGAGGCGTTTGGCGCCCTCGAAGCGCCGCTTCACGTCGCTTGACATGTTCGTCCGCTAAAACCGAGAGTCATCGGCTTCTGCGCATACCGTGAAGACCGCACGCTCGAACAGCCCGAAGAAGAACGGCACCGAAGACTGGGCGGGCGAGGTCGCCCACCCCGAAGGCTCTGCCGACCTGGCGCCGATCGTCGGCAAGAATCTGCGGCGGCTGCGCAGCAAGGCCGGGCTGTCGCTCGAGAAGCTGTCGAAGGCGAGCGGGGTGAGCCGGGCGATGTTGGGGCAGGTCGAGCTCGGCCAGTCGGCGCCGACCATCACCGTGCTGTGGAAGATCGCGCGCGCCCTCGGCGTGCCGTTTTCGGCGCTCATCACGGTGAGCCAGAGCCCGGGCACGCGGGTGCTGAAGGCGGCCGAGGCGAAGCGGCTGACGTCGCACGACGGGCGGTTTCAGTCGCGCGCGCTGTTCCCCTTCGATGCGCCGCGGCGGGTCGAGTTCTACGAGCTGAAGCTCGGCAAGGGCGGCGTCGAGAACGCACACCCGCACCCGCCGGGCACGAGCGAGAACCTGATCGTGAACAAGGGTGAGGTCGAGATCGACGTCGCGGGCGAGAAGCACGCGCTCGAGACCGGCGACGCCATCGTGTTCGAGGCCGACAAGCCGCACGTCTACAAGAACGTCGGGCGCGACGAGGCCGTCATGTACCTCGTGATGACGTACGCCGAGGAGATCGGCTGATGTTGGCGACGTTGCGCGCCGACGTGGGCGCGGCCCTGAAGAACGACCCCGCCGCGCGCGGCCGTGCCGAGGTGCTGCTGACGTACCCGGGCCTGCACGCGCTGCTGATTCACCGCGGGGCCCACCGGCTGTGGAACCGCGGCCTCAAGCTGCTCGCGCGCACCGTCTCGCACCAGGCCCGCTTCTTGACCGGCGTCGAGATTCACCCCGGCGCGCGCATCGCCGACGGGGTGTTCATCGACCACGGCATGGGCGTCGTCATCGGCGAGACGGCCGTCATCGAAGAGGGCTGTATTCTCTACAAGGGGGTGGTGCTCGGCGGCACGACGCTCGAGCGCCGCGTGCGCCACCCGCACCTCGGCAAGAACGTCATCGTCGGCTCGAACGCCTGTGTGCTCGGCGCGATTGTGGTCGGCGACGGCGCGCGCATCGGCTCGGGCAGCGTGGTGATTTCAGACGTGCCGCCCGGCGCGACCGTCGTCGGGGTGCCCGGCCGCATCGTGAAGGCGAAGACCCCGGTCGACGTGCTCGACCACGCGGCGCTGCCCGACCCGGTGGCCGAGCTCTTGAGGTCTTTCGCCCACCAGCAAGAGATGATGGCCGAGCGGCTGGCACGGCTCGAGCGTAAGTACCGAAACGTCGACGAGGCCGAAGCGTTGGAAACCCGTGAAGATGACCCCCGACACCGCGCCGGCCGCATCTTCTGAATGCCGGGGTGGGGCCTGGGTACTCAGGGGTTTGAATGCCTGCTCTCGCCCTACGAGCGCTCACGATGTCTGACGCCGCTTCCCCGGGAGCCCGGCCCCCCGAAGCCCGTGCCCCGGCAGCCCGTGCCGACCTGCTCACCCGCGTTCAGTCGGGCGACACGTCGGCCTTTCGAGAGCTGTACGCCCAACACCACCGCCAGGTCGCCTCGCAGCTCGCGTTTCTGGTTCCCCGGTCAGACCTCGAAGACGTTCTTCAAGACGTGTTCGTCGAGGTCTACCGCTCGCTCAAGCGCTTCGAGGGCCGCTCGGCGTTCACGACCTGGCTGTACCGCCTCACCGTGCACGTCGCGATGAAGGCCCGCCGCAAGCACACGCGCTCGCGCCTCGACATCGTCGAAGAGCTGCCCGACTCGGTCGACCCGAGCGCCGGCCCCGACGACGCCGCGCTGTCGGCCGAACGCCAGGCGCGCGTCGAAGAGCTCCTGCAGCAGCTGTCGCCGAAGAAGCGCGCCGTGCTGGTGATGCACGACCTCCGCGGCATGGAGGCCCAGCGCATCGCCGAAATTCTCGACACGAACATTCTCACCGTGCGCACGCGGCTGTTCTACGCGCGGCGCGAGCTCGAGGCGCTGGCGGCGAACGACCCCGCGCTCGCCGAGTTCTTCGGCCCCGAGGCGGCCGCATCGTGAGCGCGCACCTGACCGACGAGCAGCTCGAAGCACCCGGCGAGGCTCCACACCTCGCCGAGTGTGCCGAGTGCCGCTCGAAGGTCGCCCGCGCGCGCGCACGCCAGAAGCTGCTCGGCGGCATGAAGCCCTACACGCTCTCGGGCGTCGCGTTCTCGCGCGTCGAGGCGAAGCTGCTGGAACACGCGCGCGAGAACCCGCCTGGCCCCGTCTGGGGTCTTGGCCGCATCTTTGCGCTCGGCGCGTTCGCTGCGGTCGCGGTGCTGTTCGCGGTGACGACGGTGGTGCCCCTCTTCGCGCCGACGCCGCAGCCCGTCGTCGCGGTGCCCCCGTTCGAGCCGATGACGGTCGTGTTCGCCTCGGGCCAGGTCTCGGTGAAGGCGGGTGACTCGCTCGGCCGCGACGCGGTGCTCGATGGCGCGCAGGGCACGGTCGTGCTGTCGACGGGCGACGGCCTCGCGCTGCGGCTGCAGGGCGGCGCGAAGCTGGTGCTGGGCACTCCGACCGAGACGGTGCGGGTCGAGCGGGGCAGGCTGCTGGTCGAGAGCCGGCACCGCGGGCCCTGGGTGGTTCGCGTCGGCAACCACTGGCTGCGCACGGCCGACACGACGTTCGAGGTGGCGCCCGAGTCGCTCGAGCTCTACCGCGGCGGCGCGGTGCTCGCCGACAACGCGGCGTTCGAGAACGCGCGGCAGCTGAACGGGCCGCTGCAGGTCGACCTGACCACCGGCAAAGAGTCGCCGCTCGAACGCGCTGCGCCGGCGTTCAAGGTCGGGCCGCTGCAGCCCGGCAAGCGGCTCGAGGTCACGCTGGCGGCGAGCGAGGTCGAGATCGACGGGGTCGGCTACGGGCCGTCGCCGCTGTCGCTCATGACCCTCGTGAGCAGGCACAAGGTTCGCGCGAAGGTGGGCGAGCAGTGGCGCGAAGGTGAGCTCGACCTGGCCACGAGCGGCACGGGCGTGGTCGAGCTGCCCGAGCGGGCGCCGGTCGCTCCGGTGCAGCCGGTGGGGCCGACCATCGAAGCCGACCCTGCAGCCATCGCCGCGTCGGTGAAGGCGCAGCTGCCGAAGCTGCGTGTGTGCCACGAGAAGTGGCTCAAGGTGAACGAGGCGGCGCGCGGCAAGGTGCTGATGACGCTGACGGTGTCGCCGAAGGGCAAGGTCACGCGGGCGAAGTTCAGCGCCGACGAGGGTGTGCCAGAGGCCGTCAACGAGTGCCTCGGTCGCGCGGTGCGTGGGCTGACGCTGCCGAAGTCGAGCGAAGAGGTCGAGCTCGAGGTTCCGGTGCTGCTCGGCGCGCAGTAGAGGCTTGCGCAGGGAGCTGCGCAGCGCGTCGAGCTGCTCCGAGCGGCGCGCACACTTTCGCCAGGCACGGACGGTGAACTCCCCCGGCCCATGTACTGCGCCCCGTGTCGGAGTGAGCAGTTGGGGCTGCCGGCCTCGTGTGGGGTCTGCGGCGGCGAGCTGACCCGGCGCACCGGCGACGCGCTCGAGGCAGAGCTGGGGCACGTGGCGTGGGTGCTCGAGGAGCTGAAGTGGTGGGACGCCGACGTGGTGCCGCCGCCGGGCAGGGCGGTGCTCGCCGCGAAGTACCAGCGCCAGGAGCACGTGCTGCGCGCGGCGATGGTCGAGCCGCGCGAGCGGCGCGTGCTGGTGCGCGCGCCGCCACCTCCGCCACCGTCCGAGCCGTTGGTGGAATCGAAGCCCGTGGTGGGCATGCTCGAGCACGACGTCACGCCGACCCTCGATGACCGCGTCGTCGAAGAGGCCTCGGTCTGGCACCGCATCTGGAGGCCGTTTCTTCACGAGAGCGTCGGCTGGTTCATCGGCGGCTTCTTGATTCTCGTGGGCACGCTGTACGGGGTCGCCGACGCCTGGGCGTCGATGAGCGGCACCGTGCGCTCGTTCACCGTGTTCGGCGTGGCGGCGGCGTGGACGGCGGGCTTCGCCGCGTGGTCGCGCTTCTTGTCGCGCCGCGCGACGACTGAAGGCGCCGGCCGCGTGCTCGGCCTCATCGCCGCGGCCGTCGCGCCGCTCGCGCCCATCGCGCTCGGCCCGATTGCCACGAGCGCGCCGCTGCTGTTCGTGCCGGCGCTGCTCGCCTGGGCCGCGTTCGTCTTCGGGCTGACGCTGAAGGTGCAAGACGACGGCTGGCTCGCCGGGCAGGCCGCGCTGACGGCGGCGGTCATGGGCGTCGCCCCCGTGCTCGCCGCGCCGTGGCTCGCCGTCGCCGCGCTCGGCACGTTCGCGGCGGTGCAACGCAAGAGCCTGGTCGCGTCGCTCTACCTGCTCGCGCTCTTCGGTCTGCGCCTGCACGTCGCCGCGCCGCTCGAGCTGCTCACGGCGGTGCCCCTCGTCGCCGCGACCGCGCTGCTGCTCGCGCTCCGCTTTCGCAAGGTCTACCCGGCCTATGCCGCCGCGTACGTGACCTTTCAGACCTGCGGCGCGCTCGCGCCGTCGCAGCTGAAGGTGCTGCTCGCGCAGGTTCGTGAGGTGCTCGGCTACGGCGGCGCCGCGTCGCTGCCGCCGGCGTACGGCGCGGTCTATGCGGCCGTGTTCGTGGTGGCGGTCGCGGTCTTCGCCGCCGTGAAGCTGCGCGGCAAGGCCCGCGCCGAGGTGTTCACGGCGACCACCTTCGCGGCGGCGCTCGTCGGCGCGCTCGGGCTCCAGTCGATCTTCCACGACCCGCGGCCCGCGCTGTGGGCCGCCGCGCCGGTCGCGCTCACCTGCCTCGTGCTCGGCCCGCTCTTCGAGCGCCGCGCGCTGAGCTGGGCCGGTGCAGCGCTGGCGGTCGTCGCGGGCTTCACAGGGGGCCCGTTCGTCGCTGGGCCTCTTGCGATCGTGCTCGGCGCGCTCTCGATTCTGCTGCTGCGCGGTCACCGCGATGCGTTCTGGAGCGCAGCCGCTTCGCTCGGGGTTCTCGCCGCGTGGCACCAGCCGTTCGCCGGCCCTCTTGCCGTGGTGGTGGCCGTGTGCGCGTCGCTCGTGTCGCTGCGCTACGGGCGCGCGTGGCGCCCCGCGGTCGCCGCGGTGCTCGCCGTCGCCGTCGGCCTCAGCGCGGGTCTGTCGCAGGCGGGGCTCGCGATCGGCGCGCTCACCGCGCTGCTGACCACGTTCGCGTTGCTGCCGGCGGTCTCGGTGCCGGTCGCGGTCGCGCTCGCGACGGGCGCGACGTTCTTCGAGCCCACCGGCCTGCTCGTCGTCGGCCTCGCGACGACCGCGCTCGCGCTGCTCGAGCCGAAGGTGAAGGGCATCGCGTGGCCGGCGAGCCTCTCGGCGCTGGCGCTCGCTCCGGTGACGCTCGGGGTCACGGCGTGGGCCGCACCGCCTCAGCTCGTGCTGACGAGCGCGCTCGTCGCGGCGAGCGTGGTCGTCTGGGTGCGGGCGACGCGGTGGCCGTTCTTCGCCGTGGTGCTCGCGCCTGCGCTGCTCGCGCCGCAGCTCGCCGGGGCGCCGGCGTGGCAGCTCTGGCTCGCGGTGCTCGCCGTCGTCGCGCTGACGCGCGCCCTTCAGCGCTCGGGCCGGCGTGAAGCCTGGCTCGAGAACGCGCTCTGCGCCGGGCTCGCGATCGCGGGCCTCGCGCTGGGCCTCGCGGGCCACGTCACGCTGCTGCCGTTCGCGCTCGGCCTGGCGCTGGCGGCGGGTCAGCCGTCGGCCTGGCGCATCGGGGTGGCGACGGCGTTCGCGCTCGCGGTGCCGGGCCTCGCGCCGCTCGCGGCCGTCGCGCTCATCGCGCTCGCGTTCGCGGCCCGTCACTCGCCGCGCGCCGCCCGCTGGGTACTCGGCGACGAGCAGCGCGGGTGGACGGTGACGGCCGCGGGCATCGCGAGCGTGGCGTGCGCCGCGCTCGTCGCGCTGCGGCAGCCTGCCGAGCCCACCGCCTGGCTGCTGCTGGGCGGCTGTCTCGCCACCTGCGCCGTGCTGCTCGGCTTTCGCTGGCTGCTGCCGTTCGCGGTGCTCGCGGTCGCCTGGCGGTTCCCCACCGCCGCCGTGCTCGCCTCAGCGGCGCTCGCTGCGCTCTCGCGCATGCCTTCGTTTTCGGCGGCGACGCTGCGGCGCTGCGCGCACCTCGGGCGCGCGTTCGACGGCCCGCTCTCGACGCCCCTCTGGCTCGGCGCGGCGGCGGCGCTCGCGGTGAGCGCGGCGCTGGCGCCCGTGCCCCTGACGTTCGGCCTCGTGGCGTGCGCGCTGCTGCTCGTCACGGGCGTCGCGTGGCAGGCCGGCGTCGCCGTCGCGCTCGCCGCAGCGACGCTGGCGCTCGGGCTGCCGGCGCTGGTGGTCTCGAGCGTGCTCGCGGCGACGGGCCTCTCGCTGTGCGTCGCCGGCGCCCTGCTCGAGCGCCGCCACGCCGTCGGCCGGGTCTGGCATCACGCGGGGTGGCTGCTGGCGCTCGGCGCGCTGGCCTTCGCGCCGGGGCTGCACGCGCCCGGCACGGTCGTCACGGCGGCGCTCGCGGCCGCGGGCATCTGGGCGGTCGCCGTGCGCCAGGCTCGCCACGAGTGGCTCGCGTGGGGGGCGACGGCGGCGGCGCTCCACGTCGGGGTGCTCTTCGCAGTGCCTGAGCACCTCGCGCTGCCGTGCCTCGGGCTGGCCACGGTCGCGCTCGGCGCGCTCGCGCTGCAGCTCGAGCACTCGGCGTCGCGGCACGCCGCGGGGCTCTGCGCCATCACGTTCGGGCTGGGCGAGGTGTTGGGTGGCGCGCTGCTGCTCGAGGGCGTGCTCGTGCGAGAGGCGCTCGTCGCGGCGGCGACCGTCGTGCTCGCGGTGGCGGCGCTCGGCCGCCGGGTGCTGAGAGAAGACGACGCCATCGCGCTGTGGGTCGCGCAGGCGGCGGTGGCGACCGGCTTCGTGGCGGTGCGGTGGCTCGGCTTTCACCAGGCTCCGGGGGCGGCGGCGGCGTTCGGTTCGCTGGTGATGGGCGCGGCGCTCGGGGGCCTCGCGCGGCTGTTGCCCGAAGCGTCGGCTCGGGCGGCGCGCACGGCCGCGTGGGTGTGGCCGCTGCTCGGGCTCTGGGCGGCGCCGTTCGAGCAGCTCTGGGTGCTGGCGGGCCTGCTCGCCGCGAACGCGCTCCACCTCGCGGTGCTGGCGCGACGCGCGCGGCGCTTCGCGATCGCCTCGACGTTCGCCTTCAACGCGGCCCTCGGGGTGGCCTGGCTCGCGGCGGGGCTGCACCACCCGCAGTACCTGCTGGTGGCGGTGGGCCTGTCGGCGCTGGCGCTCGTGAAGGTGTACGGCCGGGCCCTGTCGGCCCCTGCGCAGCAGCGCGGGCGCGCGATCGCGGTCACGCTCATCTACGCCGCCGCGGCGTTCGAGCCCCTGGCGATGCCGACCGCGTGGGCGCTGTGGGTGTGCGTGTCGATGTGCGTGCTGGGCGTGGCAGCGGGCATCGCGCTCAAGGTGCGCAGTTACATTTTCCTCGGTACGGGTTTTCTCGTGACGACGGTCGGTTCGAGCCTGGCGCGCTACGGCATTCAGGAGCCCCGGGTAGGTGCGTTGCTCCTGTCGGGGCTGGGGCTCATGGTGGTGGCGTTCATGGTGCTGGTCACGACGCGGCGCAGCGAGCTGCTCGAGCGGTATCAGCGGGCGCGTACGATGCTCGCGCAGTGGGAAGGGTGATAGCTTTGCGCCCACCCGATGCGCGCCCTCGTCCCCTGCTTCTTGATTGCACTCGTGTGTGCGTGCCAGTGCGGCACGCGCGCGCCGCAGAAAGCGCAGCTCTCGGAAGGCGAGCCCTGCCTCGACGACGAAGAATGTCAGTCGGGCCTGTGCTTCGCCTTGAAAGGTGAGGGCATGAAGTGCGGCCGCAAGTGCGGCAGCGGCTGCGACAAACAGACGCAGATCTGCACGCAGCTCGGCTTTCAGCGCTACGGCTGCGTGCCGAACGTCGGCGGGCTGTGCCGCAACTGCGAAGCGAGCACCGACTGCCCGTACCCCGCTGACTCGTGCGTGCGCGTCGCAGGTCAGTACGTCTGCGCCTCCGACTGCAGCTTCGACTCGTCGTGCCCCGAAGGGTACCGCTGCGGCACCGCGACCGACTTCACCGGCAACGAGGTCGGCACCGTCTGTACGCCGAAGAGCCTCACCTGCGACTGCACTCCCGAGGGCGTCGGCCAGCGGCTGCCGTGCGAGAAGGCCACCGACGCCGGTACCTGCCGCGGCGTGCGCGTGTGCGACGGCGTGCAGTACTCTGCGTGCTCGGCCCAGACGCCCGCC
>JAEUJP010000129.1 GCA_016793725.1 Myxococcaceae bacterium
GGAGCAGCTCTTCGTCATTCGCATGGTGACGGCCGGCCAGTACAACCTCGAGAACTACCTGCTCGAGCTCGACAACGAGTTCAATACGTTCGAGGAGCAGTTCGGCAACCCCGACCTGCGCGTGCTGTCGCTGTCGCTCAAAGACGACATCTTGAAGATTCGGCAGCTGGGCGCGAACGGCGAGGCGCTCGACGGCAACGCGCGCAACGCGCTGCTCCGGGCCGAGCTGCGCGACGTGCGCCACCTCGACGCGAACGGGTACGTCGTCATTCCCTTCGCGACCGACCTGAGAGACCTCTCGCCGCTGACGCGCAACCACAAGATTCGCCACGTCGAGATCGATCTGCAGGGCGTGAAGCTCGGCGACCCGGTGGCGCGCGTCTACCTGCGCATGGCGGGCACCGGCGTGGTGCACAACGTCAACGACGACACCGACTTCTTCGTCTTCCCCCAGCGCGTGGGCGTCATCAACCCGTCGATTCAGGGCACGAAGACGTACGACCCCGAGGTCTACCGCAACTACCGGTTCCGCGATCGGCCGCTCGTCAACACGAGCTGGGAGCTCGTCATCAACCAGCGCGACGAAGCGGCGAACCAGGACATCGACCTGCAGACGCTGACCGACGTTCGTGTCCTCTTCTACTACTCCGACTTCACGTCTCTCTGAGGGTGAGCCCATGACCGTTCTCAAGACGATGCGGGCATCGCTCGCGCTCCTCGGCCTCACGGCCCTGCTGTCGAGCTGCTCGGGCAGCAACCCGCTCATCGACGGCGGGTGCACCTCGGGCACGGTGGGCTGTTCGTGCGCCGCCGGCAACACGTGCACCACCGGCGAGTGCGTGTCGGGCACCTGCACCGACTGCCGCCGCGGCGACGAGGCCTGCAGCTGCCGCTCGAACGGCACCTGCAACGCGAGCCTGAGCTGCACGAGCGGCGTGTGCACCGCGTGCGTCGCGGGCAAGAGCGGCTGCCCGTGCGCGGCGGGCAGCTCGTGCGAGGTGGGCCTCACCTGCTCGAACGGCACCTGCACGTCGAGCGCGTGCACGGCGGGCGCGCAGAGCTGCCCGTGCCGCACGACGGCTCCCGCGTGCGATGGCGACGCGTACTGCGACACGGCGGCGGTGTGCCGGGCGTGCAGCGCCGACGTGGCGGGGTGCGCGTGCGGCGCGGGCAACGCGTGCTCGGGCGGGCTGACGTGCGATTCGGTGCTGCTCAAGTGCCGGCAGCCGACGACGTGCCTCGACCTCTTGAACGCCGGCACGTGCAAGACGCACCAGCAGTGCAACGAAGCCCCAGGCGTCGACGCGGTGTGCGTCGCGAGCACCTGCACTCCCGAGTGGAAGTGGGATGCGCGCACCAGCACGTGCGTCGCGTGCGCGTCGCCAGGGTGCGCCGCCGAGCCCACCTGCGCGGCGGGCAGCTTCGGAGACACCTGCACGGGCCAGAACCGCGAGTGTGTGCCGAACGGCATGGTGCCCTACTGCGGGCCGTGCAAGCAGGGCTTCGTCGACAACGGGGGCACCTGCATACCGTCTGCGACCTGCGGCACCATGACGTGCTCGGCGACGCAGTACTGCGACCGGGTGACGATGACCTGCCTCACCTCGCCCTGCCCGCCAGGCCAGGCGAAGGCCTCGAGCGGCGCGTGCATGAGCTGCGGCACGAAGACGTGCACCGCGCCGGGTGAGACGGGCCACATCTGGCCGTTCATGAACCTGGGCGGCCAGTGCATCTGCGAGACGGTGCCGGGGTGGTTTCAACCCGGCGGCGGCACGGGCGCGCCCTTCATGTGCGACGAAGACGGCGACGGCTGGGTGAACGAAGACGCGGCGTCGTCGGTCGACCCGCAGGTGCTGGCGAACGCCCGCTGCGACATCGAGAGCGTCGACACGGTGCTGCTCACCGACGAGCTGGGCGCGGCGCTGCCCCTCAAGTCGTGCGACGTCGAAGGCCTCGTGCCGCTCGACGCCGGCGCGTGCACGCTGCTGCCCTTGCGGCTGCTCGAGACGCAGCGCAACGACCGCCCCAGCCAGCTCGCGGTCGACCCGATTCACGCCCCGCTCTACGGCTCGAGCGGCGGAGCCCTCGACGGCGGCACCGGGCGCGCCCTCGAGGCGCGTGAGATCAACTCGCTGACGAAGGCGTGCGTGCAGGAGATCGCCGACTTCAACGACAACGGCACGGCCGACGTGGCCGAGGTGAGCCCGATGGGCACCGGCGCCCCGCGCGCGAAAGACCGCGACCGCCTCGAGCAGCTCGCCTACTTCGTCGAGCTCTACACGTCGTACTACGTGCCCGGCGCGCCCTACGGCTCGCTCGTCATCAGAGAGCTGTCGCGGTGCGCCGACGACTTCCCCCTGCACTACCAGAGCGGTGCCGAGCCCTACGACGGTGGAGCGTCGACCTACTGGCGCAGCTGCAGCCGCAACCGCGACCCGAGCTTCAACGCCGCGCGGCCCGGCTACGACCTGGCGAAGTTCGACTGCGCGGGCGCCGGCACCTGCCCGTACGTTCCTCCTCCGGCGCCGAGCCTCGTCGCGCCGCTCGACCCGGGCGTCGGCTTGTTCCGCGACTTCGGCACGTGCGAGACGGCGGCGGTCGGGTCGGGCCAGGCGTTCGACGGGCGCTGGCGCGGCATGATGCACCACAGCCAGTTCAAGTGCGTCTCGGTGAAGACGAACCCGTCGGGCAACGGCTACGACGTCGACGCCGGCAGCGTCGGGTCGGGCGGCGATCTCGTCATGAACGAGTGCGTGGCGCGGCCCTGCAACACGCTCGCGGGCGCGTGCCGCTCGAAGCCGAGCACTGGCCCGCAGACCGAGCGCCCCGCCATCGACTGCCACCCCGTCGTGCCCGCGACCAGCGGCCGCTTCGGAATGGCGGCGGTGCGGTACCGGCCGTACGGCAACTTCGCGAACGGGTACCTCTCCTCGTCGTACCAGGGCGGCTGCGTGAACGAAGAGGTCGAGATGCCGGCGCTGCCGCCGATGCTGCCGACGTACGACACGTACGTGTGCCCGTGGCCCGAGTACCTGAACGTGTTCCACTCGTTCGACGGCGGCCTGAAGGCACGGTCGGACCAGTCGTACGGGCGCTACAGCTGTTTCGGCGATCTGCCGAACTTCCTGTGGGGCCCGGCCCCCGACGGCGGCGTCGAGCGCGCGACGCTGCGCTGGGCGCCCGACGTCGGCGGAACCACGTTCGGAGTGCTGCGCTAGTCACCCCCTGCTGCGAAAGGAACCTCGATGAACTTCACCTGGAAGAGAACCGCCATCATCGCACTCGCGCTCGTCGCGAGCGCGGCTTCGGCCGCGACGCTGAAGACGTTCACGGCGGGCGCGCCCGCGCTCGCGTC
>JAEUJP010000160.1 GCA_016793725.1 Myxococcaceae bacterium
CGCATGGCGCGCGTGTTCGAGAACGAGTACCTGGCGACGCGCACCGCGGCTCAGCAGAACGCGATCGCGACGAACCTGATGTTCGGCATCGCGGGGGCGCTCGCGGTCGCCGCGATCGTCGTCATCATCATGACGCGGTGACCCTCTTCAGCACCCACGCCTTGAACGCATCGGCGACGGCCTGCGGGTGCTCTTTCGCGCGGCCCTTCATGCTCTCGAGCGCGTAGCGAAACCGGCAGCCGCCCTCGTGGGCCTCGAACGTGGCCCAGCCCGAGACGCCGTCGAGCACGCCGGCCGAGGGCACCCAGCGCACGAGCGAGCGCTTGTCGTCGTACGCGTAGACGAGCGCGTAGGTGAGATCGTCGCCGAACTCGTACAGCACCTCGAGCGGGCGGCCCTTCTCGTCGCTGCGAACGATGCGCAGCTTCTTGAGCCCCGGCACCCAGTGGCGCGCCGACGCCAGGTCGAGAAACGTGTCGAAGCAGACCTTCGGCGTCGCGGCGAGCGTCAGCTCGATCACGGGCACGTGTACGTTCCGCTTTCGGTGGGCGTGCACTCGCCGTCGGGCATGGTCGCGCAGAAGTATCGCCCGTTCGTGCCCTTCTTGCAGTTGTAGCCGCACACCTGCACGCCGTCGGTGCCGGTGCGGCACTCGGGCACGGCCCCGCCCGCATTCGCGCCGCCACGCACCGCGAGCTGCGTGCACGTCACGTGGCCGTCTTCACCCTTCGTGCAGCTGCCGTCGGGCGTGTCGGCGCACGCCGCGACTCCGTCGGTGCCGGCCTCACAGTTGTAGCCGCACGCCTGCCGCCCGTTTTTGCCCATCTTGCACTCGGGCTTCGACGAGCGCTTCTTCGGTGGCGGCGACGCCTGGCGCTCGCCGGCGGGCGGCGGGGCCGGCGGCGAACCGAAGTCGGCGCCCCCCAGCGCGTCGGCGCGCTTGCCGGCCTGCTCTTTCAGGTCGGCGCGGGCGCCCGGGTCTTTCTGGTACTCGCGGTAGTGGCGCATCGCGAGCTCCTTCTTGCCGAGCTGCTCTTCGGCGCTCGCGAGGCCGAACAGCGCGGTCGACAGCGACGGCTTCAGCTTCAGCGCGTACGCGCAGTCGGCCTCGGCATAGCCCGGCTGCTTCACCCCCAGCTGCGCCGAGCAGCGCGCCGCATAGAGCTCGGGCACCTTCGGGTATTCGGCGGCCACCTGGTTCAAGACGACCGTCGCCTCGGCGTAACGGCCGTTGCTGATCAGCTCGACGGCGTTGCGGTAACGCGGCGTCGCTGCCGCCGGCATCGTCGTCGCGCCGCTCGCCTTCGCCGCCGGCCCCGGGGGAGCCGCAGGCGCCGCCGCTGGAGCCGATTTACCGGCCGCCGCCGGTTTGTCGCCGGGAAACGTCGACCACTCGTCGGGCCCTCCGGCAGCGAGAAAAAGAACCAGCCACACACCCATGACCACCCCGCTTAGCACTGCGGCGTAACCATTTCTCTCGCTCGGGTTACCGATGGGTCGCGATCTGCCCCATGGCCCCGAGGCAAGGGCCGCGGCACGCGTCGTGAAGAGCTGTTCCCTCGCCTTTCACCCGAGGAGCCCACATGAAGCTCAAGCGAGACCTGAAGCGCCGTGCGATGACCGTCACCTTCGAGAACGCGTTCAGCCTCCGCGACGCGATCAGCCTGCCCAAGCTGGTCGCGCGGCTGGCCGGCTGGCGCGAAGTGGTGCTCGACTTCACGAAGGTCAAGTGGATGCGCGAGAGCGCGCTGATGGCGCTGATCCCCGCCCTCGGCTCGATTCACGACCGGCACGTCACCGTGCGAGGCCTCGAGGCCCTCGAGGTCGAGTCGCCGGCCCTCATCGCCCTCGCGGCCTGACGCTACGAACCGGTAACCGTGAGCTCGCCTTCGAACAGCACCGTCGCGGCCGCGCTCGAGCGCATCGCCGAGCTGCTCGAGCGTGACGGCGTCGAGCCGACCCCGGTCGCGGCGTACCGTCGCGCCGCGCGGCTCATCGCCGCCGAGCCGCAGCCGGTCGCGCTGCGGGTCGACACCGACGGGGTCGAGGGTCTGCACGCGCTCGGCATCGGGTACCTCATCAGCGGTCTCATCACCGACTGGGTGCGCAGCGGTGAGCTGCCCCTGCTCGAGCGGCTCGAGCGCCGCCACGACCCCGAAGCGCGGCTGCGCACCGTGCCCGGCATCGGGCCGCGCCTCGCCCACGAGGTGAACGCGCTCGGCATCACGTCGGTCGACGCGCTCGCCGAGGCGGCGAGCGAGGGCCGGCTCGAGAACGTCTGCGGCTTCGGGCCCAAGCGCATCGCGCTGCTGAGAACACTTCGCCGGAGCTCGAGACCACCGCAGCGGGCCGAGGCGCCCGTTCAGCTCGACCTCATCGCTGGTTGAGCAGCACCCAGTACCGCCCGAGCTGCTCGACCGCAGAGATGAACTGGTCGAACTCGACGGGCTTCACGATGTAGCTGTTCGCGCCGAGCCGGTACGCCTCTCTGAGGTCGCGCTCTTCTTTCGACGACGTCAGCATCACCACCGGCACGGTCTTGGTGACGTCGCGGGCCTTCAGCTCTTTCAGCACCGCCATGCCGTCGACCTTCGGCAGCTTCAGGTCGAGCAGCACGACCTGCGGCATCGGCTTCGACGGGTCGCTGAAGAACCAGTCGAGCGCCGCGGCGCCGTCGCCCAGACGAACGAGGTTGCCCGTCAGGTTGTGCTTCTTGAGCGCGCGCTGCATGAGCTCGGCGTCTTCGTCGTTGTCTTCGATGAGCAGGATCGCGACTTGGGCTGCCATGGGGTCAGGGCTCCTTAACGCCCATTCGTGGAAGGCCGAACGAAAACGTAGCGCCCTCGCCGGGGGAAGAGTCGCCGTTCACCCAACCGCCGTGTTTCTTCACGATGCGATCGACCAGCGCGAGCCCGACACCGACCCCCTCGTACTCGGTCTCGGAGTGCAGCCGCTGGAACACCCCGAACAGCTTCGCGCGGTAGCGCGGGTCGAAGCCGACCCCGTTGTCTGTCACGCGGTACACCGTCTCGGTGGGCAAGGTCTCGCCGCTGACCCGAATCACGGCGGGGTCGCGCGTTCGGGTGTACTTGACGGCGTTCGAGAGCAGATTGGCCCAGACCTGGCACAAGAGGCCCGGCTCACCGTCGGCGCCTGGCAGCTCGGCGATGTCGATCTCGAGGCTTCTTCCCGTCACCCGCACCTCGTCGGCGGCCTCGCGTGCGAGAGCCGTCATGTCGACGCGCTGCGGTACGATGGTTCTGCGACCGAGCTTCGAGAACGCGAGCAGCTCGTCGATGAGCTTGCCCATCTTCACCGCATTTCGCGTGATGACCTCGACCACCCGGCGGCCGTCGGCGTCGAGCTTCGCGCCGTGATCTTCGAGCAGCACACGCGCGAAGCCGTCGATGGCGCGCAGCGGCGCCCTCAGGTCGTGCGACACCGAGTAGGTGAACGCGTCGAGCTCGGTGTTGCTCGCCTCGAGGCGCGCGACCGCGTCTTTGAGCTGCTCGACCGCCGCCTTGCGCTCGGTGATGTCGACCGAGATGCCGAGCAGGTACTGAGGCTGCCCCGCCGCGTCGACGATCGGAACCTTGCGGGTGTGAAGCCAGCGCTCGCCCGTCTTCGTCTGAATCGGCTCTTCGGCGATGTCGACGACCGCCTTCGACGCCAGCGCGGCGCGGTCGCGCTCCTGAAAGTGGTCGGCCTGCTCTTTGGGGAAGAAGTCGTAGTCGTTCTTGCCGAGCAGCTGCTCGCGCGGCACCCCCAGCAGCTCTTCGCCGGCTCGATTGAAGCGCTCGAAGCGCAGCTCCTTTGCCTCTTTCACGAAGATCATGCCCGGCAGGTTCTCGACGATGGTGTCGAGAAACGTCGTGAGCCGCCTCATCGCCGTCAGGTTCTCGATGAACATCGCGATGACGCCGGGCCCCAGGTTGCTCGCCTTCACCTCGAGCACCGAGTCGCGGTACGGCTGCTCGCCGAGCTCGAGCGTGCCGCCCTCGCGCGCCACCTTCGCGTACAGCTTCACGCGCTCGGGCAACACCTGGGGAAAGGCCTCGCGAATGCGCATGCCGAGGCGCTGATCGAGCTCGGGCCCGAGGAGCTTCGCCGCAGCCGGGCTGAAGCCGACGAGCGTCAACGAATCGTCAACCGCGAGGTCGGCGAGCC
>JAEUJP010000164.1 GCA_016793725.1 Myxococcaceae bacterium
AGGGGCGAGGCGATCATCGACCTGCCCATCTTCATTCACAAGATTCACGCGGGTGAGCACCTGAGCCTGAAGGGCAACTACGCGGGCATCGGCACCGAGCTGAACGAGTTCGTGTTCCCCCAAGACGTGCGGAACTGCGACAAGTGCCACGCGAACGCGGCGAAGGCCGACAACTGGAAGCTGAAGCCGAACCGCAAGACGTGCGGGGCGTGCCACGACCACGTGAACTTCGAGACGGGGCAGGGGCACGGGCAGATCAACCTGGCGATGCCGAACGACAACGTGTGCACCGTGTGTCACGACGCGGCGTTCATCGAAGAGAAGCACCGGCCGGTGTCGCGGCCCGACCCGAACAACGCGCTGGTGGTCGCGGGCGGCAGCTCGAACACGCACGCGTCGTGGCTGGCGAGCCCCCAGAAGCCGCCGCCGGGCGCGCGGGTGTTCAAGTACGATCTGCAGGCGGTGACGACGACCGACGGCGGGCCGACGGGCGTCTTCCCGGTGATGAAGTTCCGCTTCACCGAGGGTGATGCGGGCGTGCCGTTCAACGTGAGCAACGGCACGAACGAGCTGCTCGACGGCTTCGCAGGGAGCCCGAGCCTGTACTGCGTGTTCGCCGTGCCGCAAGACGGCATCGCCGAGCCGGCCGACTTCAACGTGTCGATGAGCGCGTACCTGAAGAACGTGTGGCGCAGCGGCACGGGCGGCGCGCTCGCGGGGCCCGACCCGCAGGGCTACTACACCGCGACGCTGACGGGCGCGCGGGTGCCGCCTTCGGCGAAGATGCTGACGTGTGGCCTCGGCTACAGCTACTCGCTGTCGTCGGCGCCGCCGCTGGTGCAGACGAACGTGACGGGCTTCGCGTACGACGGCGCGACGCGGGCGGGCGGCGTCGCGATTCCCATGCAGAACGTGTGGCGGGTCGCGACCGGCTACAGCGGCCGCCGCGGGGCGACGTCGTCGGCGAGCAACACGGGCAACATCGTGGCGACCTCGCGGTGCGCGAACTGCCACAACAACATCGGCGTCGAGCCGAGCTACCACGCGGGCCAGCGCAACGACGGCGCGAGCTGTGCGTGGTGCCACACGCAGAACCGCACGTCGAGCGGGTGGACGGCGGGCTCCGAGAGCTTCATTCACGCGATTCACGCGGCGAAGAAGCGCACGGTGCCGTTCAACTGGCACGCGGTCGCGGCCACCGAAGACCACCCGCAGGTGCGCGGCTTCTTCGGGGTGCACTACCCGGCGCGGTTGAACGCGTGCGAGTCGTGCCACAACCCGGGCACGTACGACTTCAGCGGCCCCTGGTACACGCCCGAGAACATGGCGCGCCGACTGCAGCAGACCGTGGCGACGGGCACCTACAACACGTCGCCGCTGCCCGACGGCGGGCTGCCTGCGCTCGCCATCAGCGTCTCGCCGTACGTCGTGTCGGACGGCGGCGTGAGCTACGGCTCGGGCTTCTCGTACAGCGCCTCGACCCAGATGACGACCGAAGCGTCGCCCTCGACGCTGGTGATTTCGCCGATCGCGAACACCTGCTTCGGGTGCCACGACTCGCCGCTGGCGACGCTGCACATGCGGCTGAACGGGGGCACGCTCTATGGCACCCGCGCCGAGGCGGCCGCGACCGCCGAGCAGTGCGTGCTGTGCCACGGGCCGGGGCGCACGGCCGACATCAAGGCCGTGCACGCGCGCTGAGCCGTCAGGGGCTGTCGCGGCGAAGTGAAAAGGCGGGGGCAGCCGACGGCGAACCCCTGCGCAGCAGCGGCCAGCCCTGGCTGTGGTTGTCGCGCGCGACGCGCTCGACGACCTGGCCCTCGCCCACGACGAACGAGGGTTCGGCGTCTTCGGCGTTGCCGAACTGGTAGTGGCACTCGTACCCGGCGACGCGGAGGCGGGGAGCGACGGCCCACGCCGCGCTCCGGCAACCCTCGGCATCGTCGGCGGTCATCACGTGCTGGGCGAGCGCGCCCGGTGCCGCCACGGTGAACGTCTTCGCCACGCAGCCGAAGAAGAGCCGCCGCTCGGGAAGACAGGTGTTGCGCAGCACGAACTGCAGGCCCCCGGCGCAGCGGTGCACCGTGCCCTCGAAGTCGACGCGGCGGGTGACGTCGAACGGCCCCGCAGGTCGAAGCCGTCGCGGGGCGGCGTCTCGGAGCTCTTGCGAGAGCTCGACGTGCATGCGCACCCGGTCACCCTGCAGCTCGACGGTGCGGTCGACGATGTGAGACGGGCCCGCGAGCGAGCCGGTCGAGATCGACCTCGAGCGCCACACCCGGGCTCGAGGGAAGCCGCCGTCGGCCGGCCCGCACGAGGCGAGGAAGGTGTCGCTGCGTACCGTCTCTTCTTCGGCCCGCTGACGTTCCCACGCGAGCTCGAGCTCGTCGATGACGGGCGACGACGGCGACGCGGGCTCGGCGAGCGCGGGGGGCACGCCGGCGTCAGGTGGGGCGCTCGGAGTGGGCACGAGGGGGTGGGCGGGCCCGCGCAAGAGGGCGTCGACCTCGCCGACCATCGGCAGCGCTCCGCGGTGTGTGTACTGCGACTGCTCGGAGACGAGGCCGACCTGCCCGGGCACGCCGGCGCGGCTGAGCACGTAGGCCCAGACGGGTGCGCTCGCGTCGCACGCGACCGAGACGGCGAAGCCCTGGTCGAACCCGCGGTCGGGGGCGACGAGCTGCTCGAGCGCGGGGGTCAGCCGCTCGAGGTGGCCGGTCGTCACGCGGCTCGAGGGCCCGCGCTCGAATGAGACCTGGGTCGAGCGCTCCCAGCGAAGCCGGTCGCCGCCGGCGACGCAGAGCTCGCCGTCGGCACCCGCGAGCACCGCGAGGTCGCCGAGCTGACCCCGGTCGCGGGGGCACGTCGGCTCGAGGTGGACGCCGAGCCAGAGCGCCGCGCCGCGGCGCATCGTCTGCAGTCGATTCGACCAGGCCTCGTCGCACCGCGTGTCGGGCTCGACGGGCGGGTGCGGCGTGTGCTGGCACCCCCAGACGAGCGCGGCGGTGAGCCCGAGGAGCGTTGCAGAGGTGGTTGGCACGCGGCACATACGTGCAGACGTCTGACACATTCACGCAGGCCGCGCGCCGAGGGTCGAGATGTTACAGGCGGGCGCACGTCGTGAGCGCGCCCAGGTCTGCTTCGAAGCGGCCGAGCGCCCTGCGCAGGTTCGCGCGCCCAACCGCCGACAGCGGCTCGCCGAGGCCGAAGCGCTCGCCGCGAATCGCGAGCAGCCGGCAGTCGGGCAGCGTCGTCGGGCTGACGAGCGCGGCGATGTAGAGCAGCGCGCCAGGGCTGAGCGCGTGCGAGGTGAAGGTGGCATCGCGGGCGGCGAACACCGGGGCGAGCTGCACCGGCGCGCCGGTCGTCGAGGCGTCGACGAAGTAGACGCGCCGGCGGCCGCCCAAGTCGAGCACGTGCTCGGGCGCGAGCTGGTAGTCGACGAGCACGTCGATGTCTGCGCCGAAGCGCCGCTCGACCTCGGCGGCGAACGCAGGGCCGAGCCCGTCGTCGCCGCGAGAGGGGTTGCCCCAGGCCAGCACGAGCACGGGAGCGCTCACCCGCGTGACTCCTTCGTGCGTGAGCCGAGCAGCGCGCCGCCCGGGCCGCGCACCTCGACGTGCAGCGGCATCTGGCCCAGCGCGTGGCTGGCGCACGAGAGGCACGGGTCGAACGCACGAATCGCGACCTCGAGGTGGTTGAGCAGCCCCTCGGTCGGCTCGTGGCCGTCGAGGTGCGTGCGCGCGACCTCACGAATGGCATCGTTCATCGGCTGGTTGTTGTGGGTGGTGCTGACGATGAGGTTGCAGTGGGTGACGAGGTCATCGGGGCTCACCCGGTAGTGGTGAATGAGCGTGCCGCGAGGCGCCTCGATGACGCCGACGCCCTCGGTCGCGCGCGGCCCCTTGCGCAGCAGGTCGTCGCCCGACAGGTCGGGGTCGTCGAGGAGCTCGCCGATGACCTCGGCCGCGTGCAGGAGCTCGATGAGGCGCGCGTGGTGGTAGGCGAGCGGCGCATGTACGGGCCGGCCGCCGTGCTCGGCGACGAACGCCGCGCGCTCGGCCTCGGCGAGCGGGGTGTGAATGAAGTCGCAGTTCTGCAGGCGGGCGAGCGGGCCGACCTTGTAGGAGCCCGAGTCGGGGCCACGCGACACGAGGTAGGGGAACTTCATGTACGACCAGCTCTTCACGCCCTCGGCGATGTGCTCGCGGTAGCGGGCTGGGTCGACGCCGTCGAGCAGCACGGCGCCGTGCGCGTCGCGCGCGCGGAGCACCCCGTCGTAGAGCTCGAGCCGGCCGTCTCGACCGACCAGCGAGAGCAGCCCCGAGGGGGCCGTGCCGAACGCCTCGAGCTCGGCGCGGCGCGCGCCGTAGAGCTCGGCGATGCGCGCGACGCCCTCGCGGGCGAAGGCCAGCACCTGCGGCAGGTCGGCCTTCAGGGCGGCGCGCTCGGCCGGGGTGACGGCCTTGTTCACGCCGCCCGGCACCGAGCCGGTGCCGTGCACGCGCTTGCCGGCGGTGAGGCGAATGCACTCCTGGCCGAACCTGCGCAAGAGCACACCCTGCCGCGCGACCTCGGGCAGCTCGGCGGCGAGCGCGGCGATGCTGCGGCGCTCGGGGGCGGCGTCGAAGCCGAAGAGCAGGTCGGGTGAGGCGAGGTGAAAGAAGTGCAGGGCGTGAGACTGCAGCACCTGGCCGTAGTGCATGAGCCTGCGAACCCGGTCGGCGGTGGGGCTCACCGGGGCGGCGCCGACCACGGCGTCGAGCGCCTTCGAGGCGGCGAGGTGGTGGCTCACGGGGCAGATGCCGCACAGGCGCTGCACCATCACCGGCACCTCCCAGTAGGGCCGGCCCTCGATGAAGCGCTCGAAGCCGCGGAACTCGACGACGTGCAGCCGTGCCTGGGTGACGTGAGCGTGCTCGTCGAGGAGCAGGGTCACCTTGCCGTGGCCCTCGACGCGGGTGAGCGGGTCGATGGCGATGCGGCGCGTCTTGGAGGCGGGGGTCGTCATCAGTCGTACGCGATGAGGCCGGCGCCGGGCTTCGGCGTGCGGCCGTCGAGGAGGTCGGTGAGGAACTGCCACAGCACCTCGGCCGACGGTGGGCAGCCGGGCAGGAAGTAGTCGACGCGCACCACGTCGCTGATGGGGTGCACCTGGTCGAGCGGCAGCGGGAGCTCGGGGTCGTTGGGCACGCTGCCCTCGCCGTAGACCTTCGTGAGGCACTCGCGAACGTCGAGGTGGTTGCGCTGTGCGGGCAGGCCGCCGTTGATGGCGCACGCGCCGACGGCGACGAGCACCTTGCACCGCGCGCGGAACAGGCGCAGCACCTCGACGTTTTCGGCGTTGCACAGGCCGCCCTCGATGAGCCCGAGGTCGCAGGCGCTCAACACCTTCAGGTCGGTCAGGGGCGAGCGGTCGAGCTCGACGCGCTCGAGCAGGGTGAAGAGGCGCTCGTCGATGTCGAGCAGCGACATGTGGCAGCCGAAGCAGCCGGCGAGCGAGGCGGTGGCGACCTTGAGCTTCTTGCCCGGGCTCATGGCTTCTTCTTTCCCAGCGGCGCGAGGTCGAAGGTGCGCTGGCCGATGGGCACGGCGAACCCGCGGCCCTTCTTCAAGATGACGCCGACGGGGCAGACGCCGGCCGCGGCGTCGGTGGCCTCGAACGCGGTGTCGGCGAGGCGGCCCGACTCGGAGTCGACGATGAGGTGTTTGTTCAGGCCGCGGCCGCCGAGCGCGAAGACGTTTTTGCCGTCGAGCTCGGCCGACGCGCGCACGCACAGCTCGCAGAGAATGCAGCGGTTGAGGTCGAGAATGATGTCGGGGTGGCTCGCGTCGACCGGGCGGTCGGGGAAGTGCTGGGGGAAGTGCTGCGTCGCCATCTCGAGGCGGTAGCCGAGCGCCTGCAGGCGGCAGTCACCGCTCTGCTCGCACGACGGGCAGAAGTGGTTGCCC
>JAEUJP010000173.1 GCA_016793725.1 Myxococcaceae bacterium
TGGGCGGGCGCGAAATCACGGTCGACAACCTCGTCGCGGCACGCCTGAACTCCTGCTTCGACGACAGCGGCCGCTTCACCTCGACCGGCCTGCGCAACCCGCAGCGCGCCGAGGCCGACCAGCGCCGGCGCATGGAAGCGATGGAGGCAGTGCTCCGCGCCCGCGGCGTCGTCTGATAATCAAGCCGGCGTTTGCGCGGCAGCGAAGCCTCGAGAGACCTGGTCGACGAGCTGGTTCACCAGTTCACCGACCCGTACGCCGCGTACCGCGAGCTGGTGCAGAACAGCATCGATGCCGGCTCGAACCGCATCGAGGTGACGCTCGCGTTTCGCCCGGGCACCGACGGCGGCCTCATGACCGCCTCGGTGCGCGACTGGGGCGAGGGCATGAGCCAGAAGGTCATCGACGACTACCTGCTCACCAAGTTCCGCTCGTCGAAAGAGAACGACCTCACGAAGATTGGGAAGTACGGCATCGGCTTCGTCAGCGTCTTCGCGCTGAAGCCCGACGCCGTCACCGTCGACACCGGCCGCGACGGCGAGTCGTGGCGCGTGCTGTTCAGACAAGACCGCACGTACGAGCTGCTCAAGCTCTCGGAGCCCGTCGAGGGCACCACCGTCACGCTGCACACACGCGCGACGGCGGCGCAGTACGAAGAGCACGTCGCGCGCACGCGCGCGGCGCTGGCGCGGTGGTGCCGGCACTCCGAGGTCGACGTCGCGTTCGCTTTCGGCGGCGTCGACGGCAGCGCCGCGCCCGAAGCCGTCACGCTGCACGAGCCCGTCGCGGTCGACGCCGTGTTCCAGGTCGAGCACAAAGAAGAGGGCCTGCACGTGGTGCTCGGGCCTGCGCGGGTGCTGCCTGCCACCAGCGGCTTCTACAACCGCGGGCTCACGCTGCTCGAGACGACCGAGCAGCTGCTCCCCGGGCTCGCGCTGAAGGTCGTGTCGGCGACGCTCGAGCACACGCTCACGCGCGACAACGTGAAGCGCGACGAGGCGTTCGCGCGCGCCATCGGCGTGGCGAAGAGGCTCGCCGAAGGGCCGCTGCTCGAGCTCTTGCCGGGCGAGCTCACGAAGGCCGCCGAGCGCAAAGACGGAGCGAACGACTGGCGCGCGCTGTTTCAGTACGCGGCGCAGCGGGTGCCGAAGAAGGCGCTGACGTTGAGGGCTCCGGGTGGCGGCGCGGTGCCGCCGAAGCTGCTGTCGAGCGCGCTCGTGGTGGCGCCGGCGCGCACGCCCCTGACCGAGCGCCTGGTCGCGACGGGCACGAGCGTGCTCGAGGCGCACCGCGACGACCCGCTCGCGCTCGGGGTGTCGAAGGCGCTCGGCGCCGCGCACGTGATGCTGGCCGACGCGCTGTTCACCTACGCCGAACCCACCACGGCCGCCGCGCCCTCAGGCTTCGCGGCCGCGCTCACCGAGCTGCTCGCCGGAGCGAAGTGCCCCGTCGAAGGCGTCGCGCTCGCGCGCGTGCGCGGCGCGGGTGAGACCGAGGCGTGGGTCTTCATCGAGGCGCTCGGCCGGCCCATCGTGGCGGCGGCCGCGACGAAGAAGCTCGAGCGCAAGAAGAAGCACGGGCTGTTGTGCCTCAACGTGGGGCACGAGGCGGTCGAGAGCACGCTGCCGCTGATGCAGCGGGCTCCGCGGCTTTCGGCGCTGCTCTGGGCGCGGCAGCTCTTGGTGCGTCAGCGCCTGCTCGACCCCGAGACCGACGCGTACCTCACGTCGTGGGCGCTGTCGTGAGAGAGGGACAGGCTGCTTTTCCGCAACCACCCCAGACGAGATGAGCTCGGCGCCCGTGCGGAAAAGATGCCTGTCACTGGCTCCTTCGGGAAGACGACGTAGCGCAGGAGCAGCAGCTGCAGCGCCCCGAAGACGACAAAGTCGCTCACGAGCTTTGCGACCGGGTACGGCGCACCCCACCCGTCGCGGAGCAGATGCGCCAGCTGGCCGTGCACGACGGTCTGCACCGCGGTCATCGCGGCCCACTTCACCGCGGGCATCGCGACCTTCTCGGCGTTGAACGCGAACCGGCGCTGACCCAGGAAGTTGAGCGTGCTGCCGACCCCGAGGCCGGCCATCGCGGCCGCGGCGGTCGGCCAGCCGAGCACGAAGACGAGCCCGCTGCCGATGCAGAGGTCGATGCCCGTCGCCACTGCGCCCACCAACAGGCTCTTCACGGCCCAGCCCGAGACCAGCTCTCTCACGCGCTTCACGAACGGCTTACGCAGGCCGCGCCAGCGCCGTTTCAGAACATCTTGCGCATCGTGAACCACCAGAAGCACACGAACAGGGTCAGCAGGCCGAGTGCGCCCAGGTGCGATGCCGGCAGTGCGATGGCGAGCAACATGAGCCAGCACCTTAAGGGGCTTCGCCGAGCTGCGCCCGCGCGGTGCAGTAGCCCGCATCATCTCGACGAGTAGCTGCTACCGTCGCGCGGCGTCTCATGAACGTGCTCGACGAGCTCCGCACCGGCGAGAAGGTCTCTGAGGGCCGCTTCCGCATCGATCAGCAGCGCGCGCTCGAGAAGCTGCGCAAGAGCCGCCTCGCCCAGCCCGCCGAATGGGTCAACGACGTGCTGCGCGCGGCGCAGGCCTCGGGCGCCAAACACGTCACCGCCCGCACCGACGCCGACGACGTCGAGCTGAGCTTCGACGGCCGCCCCTTCCCCGCCGCCGTGATGAAGAACCTGCTCGCCCAGGCGCTCGGCACCGACGACGCCCACGACGACGAGCCGCGCTACCGGCTGCTCGCGCTCGGCGTCGCCGGCGCGATGGGGGTGGGCCTGAAGCGCCTCTTCGTGCAGAGCGGCCGCGTCGCGCTCGAGGTGAACGCCGCCGGCGAGGTCGAGGTGAAAGAGACCGAGCCGTCGGAGCTCACCGTCGTCAAGGCGCGCAAGAAGGTGAGCCTGCAGGTCGCGGCGGCGCTGCTGTTCGGCAAGAAGCCCGAGGCGAAGAACATCTACCTGGGCTCGATGTACCTCGCGCCCAGGGTCACGCTCGACGGCAAAGCGCAGGTTCGAGTGGACCTGCCGAAAGAGGTGCACGACGGCGGCGGCCTGCAGGTCTACGCGAAGCCCTACCCGCTCGACTTCAGCCTCGTGAGGCTCGTCTCGCACGGCGTCAGCGCGGGCGTGCGGTACTGGCGGTTGCCGGGGCTGCAGCTCGAGGCGATCGTGAAGTGCGATGCCTTGCGCTCCAACGCCTCGGGCAGCGACGTCGTCGACACCGACCCGAACCTCGAGAAGGCGCTCGGCATCTGCCGCAAGGCCTCGCTCGCGCTGCTCAAAGCGCACGTGAGCGAGCCCTCACAAGAGGTGCGAGCCCAGCTCGCGAAGCGCCTGCGCGAAGACGAGAAGCTCGACCCCAAGGCGCGGGCGCTCATCGAGACGATGCCGCTGTTCCCCGGCCCGTCGGGCGAGCGCTGGAGCATCGCAGCGCTGAAAGGCCACACGAAGAACGGCCGCCCGCTGTTCACCGCCACCACACGTCACCCGAAGGGCAGCTACCCGAACCACACCGTGCTGCTCGACGCCGAGACGCTCGAGTGGGAGGCGCTGCTCCCCCAAGGCAAACGTGAAGACGTCGCGGCGCTCGTGCGCCGCAACCAGCGCGCCGCCGAGAACAAGCTGCGGTGGGAGTCTCAGGCCCCCGAGGTCGCCGCACTGCCCCCGCGCGACTGGCTCGCGACCGAGCACCTCGTCACCGCGAAGCTGAAGGGTGAGGTCGCGATACCCGAGCGCGGGCACGGCGCGTTCGTGCGGGTGCTCGCGAACGGTCGGTTCCTGCAAGAGGGTGAGGTGCCGCAGCTCGCGCCGCTGCGCCTGCGCGCGGTGGTCGACCTGCAGAACCCGGTCTCAGAGAAGCTGTGGGCCGAAATTCCCAACCCGAAGCTCTGGTCGGCCGTCGTCGACGAGGTGCTGGCCGGAGCCGAGCTCGCCATCGGCAAGGCGCTCGAGAAGACGCCGGTCGACCCCGCGGCGTTCGAGCACGCGCGCGACCTGCTGCTCCGACGTTCGCCCGAAAAGGGCAGCGGCCTGCCGCGCGCCGTCGTCCGCGCGCCGCTGTTCGAGTGTCTGGGCGAGCCGGGCCGCGCGAGCCTCGACGACCTGCGCGGCGAGAGCCGCTGGCGCTACGTCACGCGCGGGTTCGACCACCCGGCGCTCGACGGCCGCCTCGTGCTGGTGCTGAACGCGACCGACAAGCAGCTGCTCATGCCGTACGCGAACGGCAAGCTCACCGACGTCACCGAGCGGCTCGAGCGCGAGCGCGACGTGCGGCGGCGGCTGGCGGGCCCGAAGCAACGCCCGGTCGTGCTGGGCTGCAGCGTGACGGTGCCGTTCGTGCGCGGCGCGGTGCGCGGCGAGGTCGGCGTCGCGACCGACTTCGGCGACCGCGTCGACCTCACGCTCTATCGCGACGGCTTTCAGCTCGAGCACACGTTTCACACCCCGCGCTACGGCCCCGCACGCGCGGCCGTCGAGAGCGCGGCGCTGCAGCCCAACGCCGACTGGTCGAAGGCGGTGCGCGACCCTGCGTTCGACGAGGTGCTGCAGGCCGTGCACGAGGCGCAGCGCCAGCTCGTGCTGCCGCTGCTCGAGCGGTTCCCTACGTTCGCGACGATGCCGGTGACCGCGCGCGCGTGGGTGCTGGCGTTCGCGCGCAGAGACCTGACCGGCACCAGCCTCGCCGACGACGTCGTGGTGCGCACCGTTCGCGAATCGAAGCTGCTCGACGGCCCCGACGGCCCCATCTCGCTCGCCGAGCTCAAGACGCGCGCGACGAAGACGGGCCACCTCTATCTCTTGCCGGGCTGGCG
>JAEUJP010000190.1 GCA_016793725.1 Myxococcaceae bacterium
TGTGGTAGCTGCGCGAGCTCGCCTTCACCCCGATGACGATGTCTTCACGGTTGCCGCCGCCGTAGCCGCGAAAGCCGTCGGGGCCCTCGACGCCCCAGTCGATGATGGCGTCGGGCTCGAGCGACTCGTGGGCGATGTGCAGCTCGACGGTGCCGGCCGGCACCTCGAACGGCACGGTCTTGAACTCTTCGGTCGCCTCGAACCGGGCTTCCTGCGCGAGCGCAGCAGAAGAGACGACGAACCATAGGAATGGAGTGCGCACGGAGCGGATCATCACCGCCCTCGAGACGCAGCCCCAAGTCGAGGTCGCACGCACCGAAGCAGGAGGGAGACAGTTAAGACTGGCCACCCTCTGGGCGTTGCGCTAACTCCGCGGGCCGGCATGAGCGCAGAGCAGATTCTCTTCTGGGTATTCGCCGCCGCCACCGTCGGCAGCGCCCTCGGCGTCGTGGTCTTGAAGAACCCCATCTCGAGCGCCATGTCGCTCGTCGCGACATTCTTCTTCCTCGCGGCCATCTACGTGCTGCTCTGGGCGCACACCGTCGCCGCCCTGCAGGTGCTCGTCTACGCCGGCGCCATCATGGTGCTGTTCCTCTTCGTCATCATGTTGCTGTCGCTGAACGAGGTCGGCTCGGCCATTCAGCTCAGCTTCTCGCGCGTGCTCGGCGCCGTCGCCACCGCCGGCCTGCTCGCCGCCCTCGTCATCGCCTTTCGCAAGCTGCCCGCCGGTGACCTCGCCTGGGCCAATGACCCCGCGCGCGTCGCCGCCTTCGGCTCGATCAAAGAGGTCGGCGCCGTGCTCTACACGCAGTGGCTCTTCCCCTTCGAGGCCGTGTCGCTGCTGCTGCTCGTCGCGATGGTCGGCGCCGTCGTCGTCGCCAAGTCGCGCATCTGATCAGGCGAGCCGTTCACGTACGTCGGCCGTGAACCCGGCCTCGAGCTGCTTGCCCGTGTCGATGAGCGGGCGCCGTACGTAGTTCGGGTTCGCCGCGAGCCACGCCGCGAGCTTCGCGTCGGGCACCGCCTCGGCCTCGGCCCGCCGCTTCGGAGCCACCAGCTCCCGAATGCCCCCGAGCCGCTTCCCCAGCGCGACCGCCTCGGCCTCGCTGATCGGCTGCTTCATGATGTCGCGCTCGGTGAACGGCTGCTTCTTTTGCGCGAGAAACTCCCGCGCTTTGGTGCAGCCCGTTCAACCCTTCTTGAAGTACAAAATCGTGCTCATGGTGGCGGCACTGTAGCGCCGCGATGCCCCGAGAAAACCGTTGTTTTCGCCGTGGTGTGGACTACACCCGCGCGCGGCAATGCCCTTTCAAGCGATCCCGACTCCGCACTATCTGATGCTGGCGGCCGCGCTGTTCTGCATCGGCATGTTGGGCGTGCTGGTGCGCCGCAACGCGCTGGTCGTCTTCATGTGCATCGAGCTGATGCTCAACGCCGCGAACCTCACGTTTCTCGCCTTCGCGCGAGATCGCGGCGACGTGACCGGCCACATCAGCGCCTTCTTCATCATCGCCGTCGCAGCGGCCGAGGCCGCGGTCGGGCTCGCCATCGTCATCGCGGTGTTCAGAAGTCGCGGCACCGTCAACATCGAAGAAATTCAGACCATGAAGCACTGAGGCACCCAACCCCATGGACTGCACGAGCTTCACGACATTCTCCGAGTTTCTGAAGTCCCACTCGCTGTGGGAGTCGCTCGTCTGCCGCATGCAGACCTCCCCGCTGCCGGCCGAGGCCGTCGGCTCGCACCTGTGGCTGATCATCGCCCTGCCCCTGCTCGGCGCGTTCGTCTGCGGCGTCTTCGGCCGCACGCTCGGTCGCGAGAACACCTACCTCGTCGCCTGCGGCGCCGTGCTCGGGTCGTTCTTCCTCTCGCTCATCGTGCTGTGGTGCGTGAACGACTACCGCACCGCGATACCCAACGTGTACGGCGAGCCGATTCGCTACGCCGTCGGGTTCGACTACGGCACCTGGTTCAGCGCGGGCACCTTCACGGTGCACTTCGGCCTGCTCGCCGACCACCTCTCGACGTCGATGTTGCTCGTCATCACCGGCATCGGCTTTCTCATTCACCTGTACTCGACCGAGTACATGAGCCACGACGCCGGCTACTGGCGCTTCTTCGCGTACCTGAACCTGTTCGTCGCGATGATGCTCACGCTCGTGCTCGCCGACTCGCTGCCCCTGCTCTTCGTCGGGTGGGAAGGCGTCGGCATGTGCAGCTACCTCCTGATCGGCTTCTGGTACGAAGACCCGCAGAAGGCGTTCAGCGGCCGCAAGGCGTTCATCGCCAACCGCGTCGGCGACTTCGGCTTCCTCGTCGCCAGCTTCCTTTTGGTCGGCCTGCTCACCGCTTTCATCGCCCAGGCCCCGAACGAGAACTTCTCGGGCCGCGACCCCGCCGGCGCCGCCAGCCGCTTCAAGAGTGGTCTTCAGACGAAGGGCCCCCTCGCGTTCGGCGCGCTCGAAGAGCTCGCGAAGTCGATGCCGCACGGCGCGAGCCCCAGCCGCGTCACGCTCGAGACCAAGGTCGCGACCGGCCCGCTCAAAGACTACACGTACGGCGGCGTCCTCACGGCCATCCTCCTCTTCTTCCTGCTCGGCGCCGCGGGCAAGAGCGCCCAGATACCGCTCTACGTCTGGCTGCCCGACGCGATGGCCGGCCCGACCCCGGTCTCGGCCCTCATTCACGCCGCCACGATGGTCACCGCCGGCGTCTACCTGTTCTGTCGGCTGAGCTACCTCGTCGTGCTGTCGCCGTTCGCGATGGCCGTCATCGCCGTCATCGGCGGCCTCACCGCGCTGCTCGCCGCGCTCATCGCGTTCGCGCAAGACGACCTGAAGAAGGTGCTCGCCTATTCGACGGTCAGCCAGCTCGGCTTCATGTTCATGGCGGTGGGCGCGGGCATGTTCTGGGCCGCCTTCCTCCACGTCGTGACGCACGCGTTCTTCAAGGCGTGTCTGTTTCTCGGCGCCGGCAGCGTGATGCACGGCAACGCCGACGAGGGCAACATTCGCAAGCTCGGCGGCCTGCGCAGAGAGATGAAGGTGACGTGGCTGACGTTCGCCGTCGCGACGGCGGCCATCACCGGCATCGTGCCGCTGTCAGGCTTCTTCTCGAAAGACAGCATTCTGCACGCGCTGCACACGACGACGCTGTACCACTACCCGGCGGTGCTCCACTTCGTGTGGTTCATCGGCCTCGCGACCGCAGCGTGCACGGCGTTCTACATGACGCGCCTCTATGTCGTGGCGTTCGAGGGCGACCGCGCGAAAGACGCCCGCGTGCCGCACGCCCACGAGAGCGGCCCGGCCATTCTCATACCCCTCGTCGTGCTCGCGCTCGGCAGCATTCTCGCCATCGGCTGGGGCCTGCCGTTCATGGAAAACCCCACCGGCGTCGGCCCCAAGCAGACCCCGATGGAAAATTACCTCTGGCCCGTCTTCGCGACCGCGAACGGCATCACGGCGAACACCGGCTGGGTGCGCGTCGAGCACCATGAAGGGCTGCCCTGGGGCGCGTGGGGCCTCGCCTGGGCCATCTCGCTCGTCGGCACCACCATCGCCGTCGTGCTCTACCGCTCGTACTTCCCCAAGCGCGCCGGCCAGCCGCTGCCCGGCCCCATCGAGGCGCTGCGCAAGCTCTCGTACAACAAGTTCTACGTCGACGAGATCTACGACACCGTCATCATCGGGCCCATCAAGTTCCTCGCGTTCATGTTCTACCGGGTCATCGACGCCGTCGTCATCGACACCGTCGGCGTGCGCGGCACCGCCTGGCTCACCGCCCGGTTCGGCGCGATGCTCCGGTACGCGCAGACCGGTGACGCGCAGAGCTACGCCGCCGTCATGGCCATCGCGCTCGCCACCGGCATCGCCTTCGCGATGTTCAAGCTGCTGGGGGGGCCCTGACCATGAGCTCCTACGACTCGCGCCTGCTGAACTTCGTCATCTTCGCGCCGCTCGTGTTCGCGGCGCTGCTGATGCTCTTGCCCAAGAACGAGAAGGGCCAGATTCGTGCGCTGACGTTCGTCGCGATGCTGGTCGACCTCGTGCTCGCGGCCTACGCGTACGTGCGGTTCTCGAACGGCGGCAACGCCGAGTTCCGCCTCGAGTACTGGGCGAGCTGGGTGCCTGAGATCGGCCTCGGCTACCACATCGGCGTCGACGGCATCGCCGCGTCGCTCGTGCTGATGACCGGCGTGCTCGGCCCGCTGGTGGTGATGGCGAGCTGGACGTTCGTTCAAGACAAGGTGAAAGAATTTCACCTCGCGCTGCTGATTCTGCAGACGGCGATGATGGGCGCGCTCTGCTCGCTCGACATTCTGCTGTTCTACGTCTTCTTCGAAGCGATGCTGATTCCGATGTACCTGCTCATCGGCGTCTGGGGCAGCGAAGACCGGCAGATGGCGGCGATGAAGTTCTTCCTCTACACGCTGGTCGGCTCGCTCTTGATGCTGGTCGCGCTGCTCGGCGTCTACCTCATCGCGACGCCCGCCGGAGCGCACAGCTTCGACTACGCCTCCATCTACAACGGCCTCATCGGAGCGAGCCGCGAGGTCTGGGCCTGCAGCAAGACCGGCGCGTGCAACCTGTCGCCCGCGGCGATGGCGCTCAAGACCTACGGCCCGTACATGTTCTTCGCGTTCGCGCTCGCGTTCGCCATCAAGGTGCCGATGTGGCCGGTGCACACCTGGCTGCCCGACGCGCACACGCAGGCGCCCGTCGCCGGCTCGATGATTCTCGCGGCCGTCATGCTGAAGATGGGCACGTTCGGCTTCTGGCGGTTCGCGGTGCCGCTGTTCCCCTCGGTCGCCCAGGGCTGGCAGCTGCCGCTCGCGGTGCTGTCGGTCATCGGCATCGTCTACGGCGCGCTGATGTGCCTCGCGCAGCGCGACATCAAGCGCCTCATCGCCTACTCGTCGGTGAGCCACCTCGGCTACTGCATGCTCGGCATCGTGGCGATGACCCCCGAGGCCGCGACCGGCTCGGCGTACCAGATGCTGAACCACGGCGTGTCGACGGGCGCGCTCTTCCTGCTCTTCGGCATGCTCTACGAGCGCCGGCACGTTCGCCTCATCAGCGACTACGGCGGGCTCGCGAAGGTGATGCCGGTGTTCACGGCGTTCTTCGTCATCATCACGTTCTCGTCGGTCGCGGTGCCCGGCACGAACGGGTTCATCGGCGAGTTCCTGGTGCTGCTCGGCACGTTCAACTCGAACCTGCCGCTGTGGGTCGGCGTGCTCGCCGCGACCGGCGTCGTGCTCGGCGCCGCGTACATGCTGCTGATGGTGCAGAAGGTGTTCTTCGGCCCCGTCACGCGCAAAGAGAACCAGGGCCTCTCTGACATGAACCTCCGCGAGCTCGCGACGGCGCTGCCGTTCGTGATTCTGGTGGTGGTGATGGGCCTTCGCCCGCAGCCCCTGCTGCGCGTCATCGAGATGTCGACGAAGCCGTTCATCGCCCGCGCGACGCTGACCAGTGACACGAGCGACGACAAGGTGCGCGTGGTGGTGCGCACGCCTCCGACGCCCGAGGCGGCGCCGGCGGGTGGCCAGGTGCCGGCCGTCGGCGCGGTGGTGCCGCCCGAAATTCGCCCCGAGGTTCGCCGCCCGTTCGGCGGAGGCATGAAGCCGATGATTCAAGGCGCGCCGACCATCTTGCCGGCGCCGCTGATGGGAGCTCCCGAGGTGCAGCGATGAACACCCCCAGCTTCACGATGCTCGACTTCTGGCCGGTGATACCCGCGGGCATTCTCGTGCTCGCGGCCATCGTGCTGATGCTCAGCGAGGTGTTTCTGACGCCACAGGCCTCGCGCGCGTACCAGTCGATTCTGTCGGTCATCGCGTGTGGGCTCGCGGGCCTCGTGGGCCTGTCGAACATGGCCGACGCGCCGCGGGCGGTGCTGCAGGGCTACGCGGTGATGGACCCGTTCTCGTCGTTTCTCACCGTCGTGGTGTGTGCGGGCACGGCGCTCGCGGCGCTGCTGGCCGCGGGCTTCTTGCAGCACCGCAACGCCGAGCGCGGCGAGTTCTACGCGCTGATGTTGTTCGCGGCGGCGGGCATGATTCTGCTCGGGCTGTCGGCCGAGTTCATCACGCTGTTCGTGAACCTCGAGGTGCTCTCGGTCGCGACCTACGCGCTGACGGCGTGGCTGCGGCGCGGCTCGCGCCCGTCTGAGGCCGGCTTCAAGTACTTCATTCTCGGCGCGTTCGCGGCGGCGCTGATGTTGTACGGCGCGGCGCTGCTGTACGGCGCGACCGGCACGACGCGCATCACCGAGATGGCGGGCCCGCTCACCCAGGCGGTGAAGACGCAGCCCGGGCTGGTGTACGCGGGCTTCCTGCTGGTCGCGGCGGGCTTCGCGTTCAAGGTGGCGGCGGTGCCGTTTCACATGTGGACGCCCGACGTCTACGAGGGCGCTCCGACGCCGGTGACGGCGCTGATGAGCGCGGGCGTGAAGGCGGCGGCGTTCGTGGCGCTGGTGCGCGTGTTCGTCGGCTTGAGCCCCGCGGTCGACCCGCAGCTGCCGTTCATCGCGTTCTCGACGCTGGCGGTGCTGACGATGGTGCTCGGCAACCTGCTGGCGCTGCCGCAGCGCAACGTGAAGCGCATGCTGGCGTACTCGAGCATCGCGCACGCCGGCTACCTGATGTTGGGCGTGGCGGCGCTGTTCGCGCGCGGAGGCGACACGAGCGCCGGCGTGCTGTCGTCGACGCCGCTCGTCGCCATCTCGAGCCAGATGCAGAACGACGTGTTCAAGGGCATCTTGTTCTACCTGCTCGGCTACACGGTGACGGCGATCGGCGCGTTCGGCACCATCGTCGCGCTCGAGCGGCGTGAAGACGAGACGAAGGGCAACGCGTGGGACCTCGACCGCTTCGCCGGCCTCGCCTCGCGCAAGCCGGGCTGGGCGCTGGCGATGACGGTGTTCATGTTGTCGCTGGGCGGGGTGCCCCCGACCGTCGGCTTCCTGGGCAAGGTGCTCTTGTTCCGCGCCGCGGTCGATGCGGGCCTGCTCGGGCTCGCGGTGGTGGGCATGCTCGCGAGCGCGGCGGGCGTCTACTATTACCTGCGCGTCGTCGTTTACATGTACATGCGGCCGGCGCCCGAAGGCGCGCTCGTGCCCGAGCGCCGGTGGACGACCGAAGTTGCCCTGGTCGCTTCGGCGGTCGCGACGGTGTGGTTCGGCGTGCTGCCCGGCCCGATTACGGCGCTGCTGCAGCGGTCTGACCTGCTGTTTACCCGCTGAGCTGTTCTCGTCGTCCTCGTCCTCGTTTCCGTCGACGGGGACGACGGCGATGACGGGCACGCACACGGCGCCAGCGGGAACGCTGACGAAGACGTCGACGGGTTCGGGCCATCGGGAGCGGGTGCGGGTGCGGGTGCGGGTGCGTTGACGCCCTGCGTCTTCACGCCGACGAACACGTGAGCCGGTTCTCGGCGTCTCACCGCGAGGCGAAACGTCAGCCGATCCACCCGTCGGGTATGCGGTCGCGCTTCAGATCGCGCAGGCCCTCGGTCAGCAGCGTCGACAGCTCTTTCGCCGCGGCAGGCTTCGGGTTCGCCGCCGCGAGCGCCGTCTCGAACCCCGCGATCGCATCGACCGCCTCTTTGCGCGTCATCTTCTCGAAGCCCGGCTTCGGCACCGTCAGCCCGAGCGACTCGTAGCCGGCCTTGATGGCCGCGCGGTGCACCGACTCGAACTTCTCGGCGAGCTTGGGGTACTTGATGAGGCGAATCGTGAGGTCTTTTTCGTCGGTGATGGCCTGCCGCTCGGCGCCCGTCACCTCGCTGCGGTTCAGCAGCTGGTGCAGGTCGCGGTAGTGGCTGCGCAGCGGGCTGCTGTTCGTGTTCGTCGGCGTCGGCGTCTCACCCGACTTGTACTTCGCGAGGTCCGCCGCGAACCCCGTGCGCCGCGCGCGCACGTCGGCCGTCGGCTCCCACGGCGTGCTCGACAGGTAGCCGTCGCGCGAGTTCCAGATGGCCACGTTCGCGTCTTTGTCGGCGCCCGCCGCGCCCGGCTTGCCCTTGAAGTTCTCGGGCGTGATGTCGACGTTGTGGCCGCGCGTCTGCTTTTCCCACACGGCCTGGTGGCGCGTCGCCCCGTTGTACGAGCCCGGCGACAGCCCCTCGTAGACCAGCGCGGTCTTCACGTTGGGGAACCCCGCCTTCCAGCTGTTCACGCTCGACTCGCCGCCGCAGAAGCACGCGCTGATGGCGAGGTCTTCGACCTGCGCCGCCGCGTTCGGCATCGCCTGCGCGAGCTCGGTCACGAGCTCTTTCGTCAGCGTTCCGTTCGTCCACTTGCCCTTGTCTTCGTTGCCGTAGATGCCGTTGCCCACGTTGTGGCCCGCCAGCACCAGCCGGTTCGGCACCTCGCCGCCCAGCTCACCCTTCGCCCACACCTGCGCGATGGCCGCGAGCTCGTCTTTCGCGTCGGGGCCCGCCTTCTTGATGACCTCGGCAATCTTGTCGGCCGTCGCCTGCGGCAGCCCCAGCGTCTTCACGAAGCCCGCGACGTCGGCGTCTTTCGTCAGGTCGAACGTCTTGAGCTGGCGACCGACCTTCACCTTCACCTTGTCGTCGCCGAAGCTGTCTTTCACGACCGTGACGTCGGCCTTCGCGACCTTCTGCAGGCTCGCGCCTTCGTGGGCCGCGTACTTGTTCATACCCACGTACAGCACCTTGTCGTTCGGTCGAACCGTCATGGCCCCCCATTGAGCAACGGGTATGCCTGCCACTCACCCCCGACATTCAGGGGCTTGGGCGGGGCCTGACGCCTGTGACACGTGTCACAGCGCGAGCGACTTGTCGGCGAACGCGTACGTCAGCTGAAGCTCTTCGCCCGTGCGCTGCGAGCGCGAGAGCGCCTCGAGCACCGCAGCCGGAGCCCCCGCGTTCACGAAGTACACGGCGGCGAGGCGACGAAACGTGACGCGCGTGCGGCCGTCGGGCAGCGGCGACAGCTCGTGCACGGCGCCCTTGAGCGGCAGCGCCTTCACGTCGGTCGTCACGGCACGACCTCGAACTCTTTCACGAGCTCTTGGAGGTGGTCGTAGAAGCCGCTCGCCACCATGTCTTTCTGAACTTCCTGGTACTGGGTGTTCCACGCCGTCGCGTCGGCCAAGTCTTCTTTGCGCCAGGCGCTCGGCGGCGCTTTGCGGTCAGACAGGTGCAGCGCGAACCGCGGCAGGTAGAAGATTTCGCAGGGCTTCTGGTTGAGCCCGTGCATCGAGCGCGCCCAGGTCTCTTCGGGCACCGGCCCCTTGAACAGCGACGGGTCGATGACGCGGCGCTCGACGCGGCCGTCTTCGAGTTGAACGTTGATGCACGGCGCCGTGTGAAAGATGCCGAGCGTGAACCCGAGCGGGTGCTCGGGGCTCAAAATCTTCAGGTCCGACGCCTCGGGCAGAATGAAAATCTTCTCGGAGTAGACCCCCGCCTCTTCGAGCCGCTTCGCCTCGACGTGCGCCCGAAAGTGGCAGCCCTCGTCGATGAACTTGTGGGGTATGTCGGGCGCACTCGCCAGCGTGTCGAACAGCGCCTTCGCCTCGGCGAGCGTCACCACCTGCTTCAGCCCGTCGGCCGTCTTGCCGCCCAACTTCGAGATGGGCGCCCCGCTGCCCGCGTAGCCGTCGGCGCGCGCCGCCGGCGGCGATGACCCGGTCGAGACCTTCTTCGGGTCGACGACCTCGGCGGCCCGAGGCGGCGCGACGACTTCACGCCGCCCGACCGGCTTCACAGCCAGCTGACCTCTTTGCCGCCGTTCGCGCCGCGCGCGTTGCGCAGCGCATCGATCGCCTCGAACAGCTTCGCGAGCCGCGCCGCCTCACCCGCGACGTGCAGCCGGTCGGTGATGAGGCCATCGTTCACGCTCATGCGCCCCTCGACCACCGCCATGAAGTCGCGTGAGGTCGCCCGCACGATGACCTGCGGCTGGGGCCCCTTCGCGCCGACCGTGCCCTTGTCGAGGTCGACCACGTACGTGCTCTGGTCGATCTCGAACGAGATGACCCCGCCGACCGCCTTGAGCGGGCCGCCGCCCTTGATGCCCTTGGCCACGCCGTCGAAGAACTGTTCCGTCGTCATCATGGTTCGCTACCTCACTTGTCCATCAAGATGACGCGAGCCTGCACGACCTGCCACTGGTCGTTCACGCGCGCCACCTCCATGTCGACCGCGTGGCCCTTGCCGGGCTCGACGACGTCGTTGAAGAACTTCTCGACCTTGAGCACCACCTCGCGCAGCTCGGCGAGCGCCGCTTTCGACGCCAGGCCGTTCGGCTCGTCGGGGTACTGCATCTTCACGTTCACGCTGCCCATGCTGATGACGCCCTCTTCGGCCTTGCCACCCTCGACGCCGCCGCCGAAGCCCTTCACCAGCTGGTAGTTCACCTGACCACGGCTACCCGTGTCGAGGTTGCGCGACACCATCACGCCGCTGATGTCGGGCTTGAGGCAGTGCTGCACCACGCACGACGCCATGATGTGGCGCAGGTTGATCTCTTCAGCCACGTTGTTCTCGATGGGCGCCCCGTCCCAAGCGCTGCCGATGACGCCGATGATGCCCTCGATGCGGCTCACTGCGTCTTTCAGGTTGGGGAAAGACTCGTACTGGCCCGCGCCGCTCTTGCCCGGCCGGTCTTCACCGGTGAACGTCGAACGCGCGATCCAGTTGTCGCTCGCCGCCAGCGCCGGGTTCGCCTGCAGCTCGTCGTAGAGCGCCTGCCCCGCCGGCGTCAGCGCCTTCGTGCCGTCGGCGTTCGTCACGATGAGGTGCTTCGTCAGCCCCTCGTGCGTCAGCTTCGACAGCGCCTCGCGCTGCTCGTTGCGGTACGCGCCATCGGTGTAGAACGCGCTCTGCAAGAAGTTCTTGTCGTCGACGATGCCGACCTTGGGGTCTTCGTTCCACACCTTTTCCCAGGCGTCGTTGATGCCCGCGTCGCGCAACAGCCCGCGCACCCGGCCCGTCGTCACCACCGAGCCGTCGGGCACGTACTTCGAGAGCTCGGGGTTCCCCTTGAGCAGCGCCAGCACGATGCCCTTCTCGCCCGCGAGGTGCCGGCCGAACGTGCCCAGCTGCGCGAGCTCGGTGAAGCTCACCGACTTCTTGCCGACGCCCTTCACCTCGTCTTGCGGCACGAACAGCTCGACGTCGCGCGTCGGCCGCGTGTCAGAGATGTGCAGCTCGTGGCGGGCGAGCAGCTCCCAGCCGTCTTCGGCCGCGTTCGGCTTCAAGAAGTTCACGTTGCGGTTCGTGCCCGGTACCAGACCCGGCAGATCGGCGTCGGTGACGAGCCCCTGCTCTTTCGCGTAGCCGACCGTCATCATCTTGAACTGACCATTGCGGTCGTCGATGTAGAGCCCGCCTTCTTTTTCGGCGTTCTTGAGCAGGTCGATGTACTTCGTGCGCAGCTCGGGCAGCGCGATGACAGGTATGCCGTTGTTCATCGCGTACATGTTCAGGTGGCTGTTGCCGCCCGGAGCGTCGTGCGTGTCGACCACGAGCCCGCCCGCCATCTTCATCTTCTTCTCGTCAGACTTGTAGATGACCGTCAGCGCGTCGCGCGGCACCTTCAGCTTCACCAGGTCGGCCGCATCTTCGACGACCACGACGTCGTGAAACACCACCGGGCCGACGCTGTTCAGCACGCGCATGCCCGTCACGTTCGCGATGTGGCGGCTGCTCACCTCTTCGACCAGGCCCGCGCGCATGCCCTTCTCGGCGAGCGCCGTCGCGTAGTGCAGCGGCGTCTGCTTCATCAGCTGGTCCGCGAACATCGGGTCGAGCTGCATGCCGCCGTCAGACAGCGCCGGCACCCGCGAGTCGAAGTACGAGCGCACGTTCTGCACCGTGCGCGCCGTCGCCACGTACGCCTCGCTCATCAGCTCGCGGTACCGGTCGGGCGAGACCGAGCCCTTCGCCATCGCGTCGCTGATGCTCTTCATCACTGCTTCGAGCGACTGGCCCTTCTTCGCCGCCGGGTCGTTCTCGTCTTTGATCGCCCCGAGGCCCGCGGCCACCGCGCTCTGCAGCGCGGTGTGCACCGCGACCATCGCCTCGGTCTTCTGCGCGTCGGTCTCGACGTTGCCCACCCGGTCGACCGCCGCGCCCAGCTCTTCACACGTCAGCCGGTTCAGGTCGGCGTCGAACTTCATCAGCTGGTGCCGCTCGAAGCCCGTCTTCGCCGCGAACGTCGCGTCACGCAGCGCGATGCGCGCCTCGCCGAGCTCTTTCAGCGTGCCCACCGAGTTGCCCGCCTTCATCTGCGCGAGCACGTCGGCCACCTCGCCCACCGCGTCGCCAGCCTTGAGCATGTTCCGCTCGAGCCACTTCGGCCCGATGTTGTTCTGGCACAGCGACGTGTACATCAGCGCCGCCATCTCGAGGTTGCCCGCCACGTCTTTGGTGCCGAGGTTCTTCGTGCACGCGCCCTTCAAGAACTCGACGAGCGCTTCGCCCACCTTGTCGTCGGCCGCCGCCGCGAGCGTGTCGCCCAGGCCCTTCAGCGCCTCGGGGTTCCTCGAGATGAGCTGCGTCACCGCCGCCCGCGCGCCGGCCACGTCACCCTCGCGCGCGTGCTTCATCGCGTCGACCAGGTCGACGAAGAGCGGCGCCCGCTGGGCAGCCGGCCCCTTGGGGAACATCCACTCGCTGATGAATGCTTCGATGTTCTTGGGCGTGTCGCGCGAGAAGTTGTGATGAATCGACTTGTACGGCGAGGCCGATGCGCCGGGCGGCACCTCGTCTTTGAGCCACTGCAGCACCGACTTCGGCGTCTTGTAGTACTCGTACGGCTCGGAGTTGTAGAACTTACCGACCGCGTTGCGCGCTTCGAAGATGGCGTTGCCCGACGACAGCGGGTGCGACGCGATCAGCTCACGCGCGAGCGCGAACTCGCGCACCTGGCTCTCGTCGCCCGTGCCGTCGAGCGTCAGCGACTGCAAGAGCACCCGTTGCTCGGCGACCATCGACGGGCCGACCGTGTCGACACGCGCCGCTTCGGCGCCACTCTTGTCGGTGCGGCCCCGAAACTGGAGCACCACGTCGGCCATCGCGCCCGCGCGCCGCGCCGTGTCGGTCACCTGCCCCAGACCGCTGACGTTGTTGTCGCTCGCGTCGTAGAACTTCGTCGTGCCGGCGTTCATGCCGTCGGCGCGCGTCTTGCCGACCGTCAGCCGCGTCGCGAACGTCTTCGTGAGCGCGTCGCGGCCGTACTGGCCCGAGTTCATGTCGTTCTTCGCCCACTCGAACGATGCATCGGTGGCCTGCGGCTCGCTGCGCTCGGCCGCCTCGACCCACTTGATGTCGGCCTTCACCTTGTCGCCGAGCGCCTCGAGCGCCGCCTTCACTTCGTCTTTCGTCGGCCCCGTCGTCGCGAGCAGCGCCGAGACCGCCGCGCGCCGCGCGGGGATACGGGGGTCACCCTTGCCGTTCGACTCGGTGCCCGTGCCCGCGACGTCTTTCAGCTCGCTGACCGTCGACACCAGCTTCTCGACCGCCTTCTTGACGGTCTCGTCGCGCGTCGACACCGCGGGCGCGGCCGGCGGCTTGATGTCGACCGGCTTCTCGGTCTTGACGGTGACCGGGGTGACTCCGGGCTTCCCAGTGCGCATGGGCATGGCGTGTGGCTCTCGCTTTGTGAGTGACGAAGGTGGCGGGTTCGAAGAAGAAGGGTCGGTTACTGGGTCTTCGACTGGTGGTTGTCGCGGCCGTCCTGGCCCTGCACGCCGAACTGGCGATCGAACGTCGCCACCGTGACCTTGCCGCTCACGTCGACGTCGGTGTCGGCGACCTTCTGCACGTTGCCGCCGTAGTTGCTCGCCGGGTAGCGGTCGCCCCAGCGCGAGTACGCGCGGTCGGCCGGGTGGTCAGACTGGTTCCACGTGCGGTCGCAGATGCGCAGCTCCATCGAGGGGCGGTAGGTGAGCTGCAGCCAGCCGTGGCCGCCGCCGTTGAACGGGTTCTGGTCGGCGCTGCGCACGTCGCGGTAGACGCCGCCCGAGATGAACTGCACGTCGACGCCGAGCGCCTGGCGAAAGGGGTTCAACATCGCCGCCATCACGCTCGCCTGCTCGTAGCACATGCCGATGCCGCGCACGGCGAGGCGGCCCGCGTCTTGGCCCGAGTCACGGCCGGGCTCGCTGTAGACGTTGCCCGACGGGTACTTCATGTCGATGACGTCGTGAATGATCTTGACGGCCTGGCGCTGCAGCTCGCTGACCTTCTGGCTGTCGCCGCCGCCGAAGATGCGCGAGAGCCCGCCGCCCGACGTCTTCACCTCGGCCTTCGTGAAGTCGATCTTCTGAACGAGCGCGTCCATCTTGATCGCCGCTTCGGCGATCTTCGCCTTCATGAACGGCGAGGTGTAGTCGGCCGTCTTGTAGATGCGAACCTTGTCGCCCTCGAACACGTGCGGCTGGTTCGCCTCGAACACCTTCGACTTCGGCACCTCGATCGGGTCGTTCTTGCCGTCGACCTTGATGAGAAAGTTGTCACCCTTCTCACCCGCGATGGTCGCGCGGTACGTCTTCGCCTTCACGCCGCCCTCTTTGAACGAGAGGAAGTTGCGGTCGTCGAACACGTTCGAGTGCACCGTCGTCTCGACGAGCACCTGCCGGCCCGGCAGGAAGCGCGCCGACTTCGTCATCTCGTCGATGCCCTTGGGCTTCGCCGTCCACAACCCGGCCGCCACGAGCTCGTCGGCCGTCGCGCTCGAGTTCAGCTTCGGCAGATCGTTGAACAGCTTCAGGGCCACGTCTTTGAGGGCAGGGTCGCCCTGGCCGATCGCCGCGTCGTAGTAGCGCTGCAGCTGCCCGTTCTGCACCAGCTCGCGCATCTTGCGCACCGCCGCCGCCGCCGCCGCGTCGGGCGCCAGCGTCACCGTCGACGCCGGAGCCGCCTGCCCCGCCGGCTTGAACCCATCGGCGCGCAGCGTCTCGAGGCCCACCAGCGCCTTCAAGAAGTTCGTCGCCGTCGCATCGAACATCGGCGCGATCTGCGGGTCGCTGATCAACGTCTTCAGGTCGGCCGTCTCGCCGAGGTCCAGGTTGCACTTCACCATGTTCAGCTTCTGCTCGGGCGTGATGCGCCCGTCGTTCAGCGACGTCGACAGCTGATCAGGCGACGTGCCCGCCTTGGTGCCCACCAGCGTGAGAATCTTGTTCAGCACTTCGGGGCTGGCCTTCGCCTGCGGGTCGGCGGTGCGGCGGGCGGCGAGGTCCGAGGCGATCGACTTCAGTGCAGCGTTCTGGATGGTGGGCATGGGTTCTCTTCAGTGGCGCAACAAGTTGGCGGTTGGAGGTTGAGAGGTCGGAAAATCGAATCAGGCGTCGGCGGGGAGGAAGCCGGTCTCTTTCAAGATCGAGTGCTCGCCCTTCGTCATGCGAATCACCCAGTAGTTGGTGTTCGCCTTCTCGGGGTCTTCGGCCTGAAGTTGTTTCATCTTCTCGTTCGCCTCGGCTTCGGTGCGGCCCCAGCCGCGAAGCGACGGGCGCTGCTCGCGCTCGGAGTGAATGGCCCAGCAGTTGGCAAATTCGTGCGTCGACATGATTGGGGAGCTCCTGAAATTCTCGGCGAGGAAAACGCGCGCAACATACAACACACCCGCCCCGTTTTCGCTGCGCAGACCACCTGCGACTGTCACTTCCCAGATTCTCAGATCTCGAGAGTCATTTTGACTCTATTGGAAGTTGCGTTGGCCCCCCTCACCCCGTGTAATCACGGCAGCCCCCGACCATGATCACCCTCCCGAAGCAGTGGCGCGCCACGGCAGATGCCTGGGCGAAGGCGAACGGTTTCGACAGCGCTCAGAAGTTGCCGGCCGACAAGCTGGGCGCGCTCGCCGAGCACGTCGCGAAGAAAGAGTCAGTCGACCTCTCGAAGGTGCAGACGGCGCTGTTCGCCACGCTGTTCCAGACGCAGCCCGCGGTGCACGACACCGTCGAGCGCACGACGGGCAAACACGTCGTGGTGCCGCAGAAGGGCGTGTTCGGCGAAGAGAAGGCTGATCCCAAAGCGCTCACTCCCGTCACGCCGCTGCAGGTGAAGTTCGAATCGGCGCTCGAAGAGTTCCAGTCGACGCGCGTGGTGGTGACGCGGCAGGCGAGCCCCGAGGCGGTGAAAGATCTCTTCGAGGCCTCGGCGAAGCTGCTCGCCCGCGTCGAAGAGCTCGACGGCGCCCGCGACGGCCGGCAGATCACCGCAGAGATCACGAAGAGCTACAAAGACCTGCTCTCGCTCGCCGCCCGCCACAAGGGCATCATGCTCACGCAGTCGACGCCTCAGCTCGAGGCCGTCGCCAAAGAGCTCGAGAAGAACGGCCCCAGCGGCCCCGCCGCCGACGTCGACAAGCGGCCCGGCCTCGGCACCGGCGCCAGCCTCGCCATCGACCCGAACACGAAGGCCGTCGTCGCGTACGACTACCTCGGCTCGGTCGAGAGCGTCGCGAGCATCAACGACTTCGTGGCGCGCTACCAAGAGGCGTTCGCCGCCGACCAGAACGTCTCGAAGCTCGAGGCGCAGCCGAAGACGCTCGCGCAGCTGCGCTCGGTGAACGACGCGACGCTGGGCCGGCTCACGAGCACCGTCGAGCACGTCTCGCTGCTCGACGACACGACGGGCTTCGCGCGCGTCTTCCCCACCCGCTGGTACAAGGCGGGCGGCGAGCTGGTGTCGCAGCGGCTCATCGTCGACGGCCCGTTCAAGGGCATCTACCTCGATGATCTCGCGAACCACCTGCTCAGCAAGTCGGGCGAGGGCTACCGGTATGATCTCACCACCGGCAAGGGCTCGCGCGAGCGCGCGAACACCGGCGAGCCGTTCGTCACGCTGACGACGGTCGAAGAGCGGGGCGAGAAGCGCGAGAAGCTGCTCGTTCGCATTCCAGAAGATAGAGGGTGGACGGAGGTTCGCCGCCAGCTCCGCCGCCTGTCTGAGCTGCAGCCGAGCATCAAGTACCGGCAAGACACGAAGAACACGACGTTCTCGTTCGGCTACGACGACTACAAGCTCGTGCGCGACGTCATCGGCGGCGGCCTGCTCTCTGAGGCGGCGGCCCAGAAGCTCGACCTGCACTTCGAGCAGCTGACGCAGATCGAGCGCGCCTCTTCAGACGCGGCGCTGGTGAACCACACGGCGAAGGCGATCGGCGGGTTCAAGACCGAGGTGAAGAACCCGGCCGGCCAGGTGAAGCCGCTCGAGCTGTCGTACTGGCAGCAGAAGTCGCTCGCGTGGCTCGAGGCGCGCGGCTACCGCGGCGTCATCGGCCTCGGCACCGGCATGGGCAAGACGCTCGTGGCGATCGGCGCGATGCAAGAGCTCCGCAACCGCAGAGACGTGACGAAGCCGTTCTTGCTCGTGGCGCCGCCGGCGCTCGCGGGCAACTTCGCGAAAGAGATCTACAAGTTTCTGGAGCCCGCCGAAGCCGAGGCGCTGGTGAAGCAGACGGTCGTGCTCGACTACCAGACGTTCTCGCGCGCGGCCCGCGACGGCAAGCTCGACGGCAAGCCGTTCAAGCCGTCGCAGTTCGGCGCAGTCATCTTCGACGAGGCGCAGACGGCCAAGAACCGCAAGTCGGTGGCGGGCGCGGCGGCGCTCGCGTTCAAGCACGAGCACAAGATCGTGCTGGGCGCGTCGGTGATGAAGAACAGCATCGACGACATCTTCACGTTGACGAGCATCGCCAACAACATCGACCTGAACGACCGCGTCGAGGGCAAAGAGCTGCGCCACGAGATGCGCAAGTTCATCAACCTGCACACGCAGACGGTCGGCGGCCGCACGGTCGCGGTGCGCGAGGCGATCGAGCTCACGCCGGGCGAGAAGCTCGACCCGAAGCACAACCTCTACACGTTCGTGCGCGCGAACGTGCTGTTCGCCGACAAGCGCAACGACACGACGAAGCTGCCGCGGCTGACGACGCGCACCGAGACGCTGCGCATGACGCCGAGCCTCGAGACCGAGTACCGCAAGAAGATCGCCGGCGTGACGAAGCTGATGCGCGGCATGGTGTCGCTGTACCGAGACCAGGGCGTGAAGCGCGAGTACATCGACGAGAAGGGCCGCACGCGCCGCGAGATCGAGCCGCTCGCCCGCAACCAGAACATCTCGAAGATGTTCGGCCCGCAGCTGCGCGCCAAGATCGCCGAGATCAACGAGGTCACCAACAACCCGAAGAAGCTCGACCGCGCCGCCGAGCTCGTGTGGAGCCAGCTCGAGCTGAACCCCCCGACCCGCACCGTGCTCTTCACCGACAGCGCCGACTACGTGTTGCAGTCGGCGCTGCGCATGTCCGAAAAGATACCCGGCAAGGTGCACGCGGCCGCGCTCGGCAAAGAGATTCGCCTCTTCAAAGACGGCAAAGAGCTGACCGAGTTCGACGGCCACCCTCTGCCCTTCAAAGAGGGCGAGTACAAGTCGGCCGAGCGCACGTACGGCGCGAAAGACTGGCAGCAGTTCGTGCTCGCCGAGGTCATCGGCCAGAACACCGACGTCGCGACCACGACGCTGTTCGGCCCCGTCTACCAGGAAGGCCAGAACATGCAGTGGGCCCAGGTCGGCATTCACCTCGACCGCGACACCTGGAGCCGCCAGAACATGGAGCAGCGCGAGGGCCGCATCTGGCGCCAGGGCCAGCCGAAGCCCGTCACGTTCTACAACCTCGACTGGGTCTACAAAGAGCCCAACGACAAGCTCGACCGTTCGCTCGACGAGGTGCGCGGGCTCTACGAGTCGAGTGAGGGCAAGCTGTTTCACGACGTCATCGTCGTGCCGCAACAGACCGAGCTCGGCTCCGAGTGGCCCGAGGTGCGAGACCTGGGCGCCCTCAAGCTCGACGTCTCGATTCTCGACGCCATGCTGCAGCCCACCGCCGCGAACGCCGCGAACCGGGGTGAGGCGTGAGCGACCACCCGAAGACCCTCGTCGAGTGGAAGTCGTACGTCGGCAAGCTCGGCCCCGAAGAGCTGCGCGCCCAGGCCATGGCGGCGAACACCACCGGCTTCGTGAAGCAGCTGCAAGACGAGGGCGTCGCGGCCGCCGACATCACCGCGATTCTCACGACGTTCGCCAGGCGGCTGTCGGAGTCGGGCCAGGCGCTGCCCACCGACGGCTACCTCGACCTGAGCAAGCTCGCCCGTTAACGCTGCAAACGCGTGCGGGTGGCACTGTAAACTGCGTCGGGTTTCTGGTCGCTGCGCTCCCGTTTCCGCGCCAGCGGCGCGGGTTTCTGGTCGCTGCGCTCCCGTTTCCGCGCAAAGTGGCGCGGGAAGAACACCCCGCAAAAAGAAGGCGGCCGGACACCGTGGGGCATCCGACCGCGGGTCTTCTTTTACTGCTGTACGGCGAAACGACTGAAGTGGTGGGGGGGAACCTCCTTCAACCCGAACTCACCGTACGCCGTGAGCTTAAGCAGCCTGCGTGCCACGCCGCCGCGTTCTGAGAACCCACCTGATGTTCAGCGGTTGGCTTCGCGCAACACCTTCAGATCGTGATCTGACCACTTTCACCGATGAAACCCGGTTTTCAGTTTTGAAAAAACCAAGTCAAGACGGCTCGTAAGCGACCCCGGCCCGAATGCCGAGCCGTTTCATCTTTCGCCACAGCGTGGTCGGCGAGATGGCGAGCGCTTCGGCGACCCGCCCCAGGTCATCGGGCGTGCGCTCGAGCGCGGTCGCGATCGCCTTGCGCTCGGCGTCGTCGACGACGTCGGCGAGGGTCGCCGCCGCGATCGCCGACTGCACGTCGCCCGGCGCCGCCGGCCGGCGCAGGGGGAAGTCTTCGGGCTGCAGCTCTTCGCCCTCAGACAGGGCCGCCGCCTGCTCGACCAGGTTCTCGAGCTCGCGCACGTTGCCCGGGAACTCGTAGGTCATCAGGCGGTCGATGGCCGACGGCGAGAGCCGATGCGGGCGCCCCGACCGCGCGTTCGCCCGCTCGAGGAAGTGTTCAGCCAGCAGGGGTATGTCTTCTTTGCGCTCGCGCAGCGGCGGCACGCGCAGCATCACCACGTTGAGCCGGTAATAGAGGTCTTGCCGAAAGCGCTTCTCGGTCACCTCTTTTTCGATGTCGCGGTTCGTCGCCGCGACCGTGCGCACGTCGACCTTGAGGCTCGTCGACTCGCCGACGCGCCGCACCTCGCCGTCTTGCAGCACGCGCAGGAGCTTCGTCTGAAACGCCTGCGTGGTCTCGGTCACCTCGTCGATGAAGAGCGAGCCGCCGTCGGCCTCTTCGAACAGGCCGCGGCGCGTCTTCACGGCGCCGGTGAAGGCGCCGCGCGCGTGGCCGAACAGCTCGCTCTCGAGCAGCGACTCGGTGATGGCGCTGCAGTTCACCGGCACGAACGGCTTGTCTTTGCGGCGCGACAGCGTGTGAACCGCGCGGGCCACGAGCTCTTTGCCGGTGCCGCTCTCGCCCTGAATGAGCACGGTGGCGTCTGACGGCGCCACGCGCGCGAGGCGGCCGGTGAGGTCTCGCATCGCGCTCGAGTTGCCGATGAGCGAGGCGATGCCGTGGCGCTGGTTGAAGTCGCGCGAGAACAGCTCGACGGCCGAGATGAGGCGCGCGCGCTCGAGCGCCTTCTGCACGCGGTGGGCGAGCTCGCCCTCTTTGAACGGCTTGGTGAGGTAGTCGTACGCGCCGCGGCGCATGGCCTCGACGGCGCTCTCGATGCTGCCGTACGCGGTCATGACGATGACCTGCGTCTTCGGCGCCGACTCGAGGGCCTTGGTGAGCAGGGTGAGCCCGTCCATCGGCTCCATCTTGAGGTCGGTGAGGAGCAGGTCGGCCTCGCGCTCGGCGAGCGCCGCGAGCGCCTCTTCGCCGCCGCCGGCCTCGCGCACGTCGTAGCCCTCTGACCGCAGCAGCATGGCGGTGGTTGCGCGCATGTTGCGCTGATCGTCGACGACGAGAATGCGGCCTTTTGCGTCCATGAAACCCCGCGCGGCTATCTACCACCCTTGCGCAACACCCGCTTGTCGCCGATTCGCAGCGTCACCTTGCGCGCATCGAACAGCTCGGCGAGCGGTATGACGAACTTTCGCGTGCCGCCGACGAGGTCTTTGAACTCCAGCGTCGTCAGCTCGGCGCGCGTCTCGAAGTGTGCACGGAGCCTCACTTCCAACGCCGAGACCGCCTCGGCGTGGAAGTGCAGCTCACCCGCTTTGTGCACCCGACCCTCTTTCACCAACACCTCGAGCAGCTCTTCGACACGCGGCTGCAGCGCCTTCAGGCTCACGCTCAGCTCGGCGTGTGTCGGCGGCGCGAGGCCCCCCTTCTTCAGCGCCGCCTCGACCGCGTCTTTCAGCGACGCCCCGCCCGCGTCGAGCCGACCCTTTCGACCCGCGAGCCGCACCAGGTCGCCGACCTCGAGCTTGCCGTCGAGCTGCAGCACCCGCGCGAACGTGCGCTCATGCGGCACCCCGAGCCGCTGCCGCAGCTCTTCTTTCGGCATGCCGTCGCGCTCGGGGTTCGCCGCGTGAAACGCGTCGAGCACCGCCGCTGCCCGCGCCGCGAGCCCCTGCAGCACCGCCCCGCCCAGGTAGCGCCGCGCGTCTCTGTCGACGAGCTGCACGGCGCCCTTCGCCGTGAGCGTGTCGAGCAGCCGCCCGAGCTCTTTCTGCGCGAGGCCCGACTTCGCGAACAGCTCCTGCGCGGTGAGGCCGGGGTAGCCCGCCTCGGTCAACAGCCACGTGACGCGGGCCGGCGCGTCGGCCTCGGCGAGCGCCTTCAGCTTCTCGGCGGCGCCCCGCTTGCGCCGCGGCGTGCCCGTCGCGAGCACCCGGCCACCGCCGAGCGTCTGGCGCGCGCCGCGAATGATGAAGCGCTGGCCGGGCAGCGCGGCGAGGGCTTCCGCGACGCGCACCTGGGCGAAGCAGGTCTCGCCGGGGCGCAGCTCGCTCACGTCGACGAGGCGCACCGCGGCGTCGGCGTGCGCAGTGCCGAGCGACACGTGCTGGCGCGTGCGGCGGCCGATCGGCTTCGCGACCGACGGCAAGAGCGTCAGCTCGACGTCGAGCACGCGCGCGGGCTTCAGCTCGTCGTGCCGCACCAGCACCATGCCGCGGCTCACCTGCGCCGCCTCGATGCCCGGCACGTTGACCGCGACGCGCTGGCCGGCCGAGGCCACGTCGACCGCCGCGCCATGAACCTGCAGCGTGCGCGCGCGAAACGGGCCCTCGAGCCCGGGAATCAGCGAGACCTGGGCGTCGCGCTCGAGCCGGCCCGACAGCAGCGTGCCCGTGACGACCGCGCCGAAGCCCTTCACCGTGAACACGCGGTCGATGGGCAGAAAGACCGGGCCCTCGCTCGGCCGCGCCGCCGGCGCGAGCCGCTCGCCGATGGCCGCCTTCAGCGCCTCGAGCCCGTCGCCCGACTTCGCGCTCACCGGCAGCACCGGGGCGTCTTCGAGAAACGTGCCCGCGGTCAGCGCGCGCAGATCTGCCGTGAGCAGGTCGAGCCAGCCCTCGCCGAGGCCGGGCAAGAGGTCGGCCTTGGTCACCACGATGAGCCCCGCCTTCACGCCCAGCAGCTGGCAGATGTCGACGTGCTCGCGCGTCTGCGGCATCACGCCCTCGTCGGCCGCGACGACGAGCAGGGCGAGGTCGATGCCGCCGGCGCCAGCGGCCATCGAGCGTACGAACCGCTCGTGCCCCGGCACGTCGATGACGCCGATGCGCGTGCCGCCGAAGTCGAGGTGCGCGAAGCCGAGCTCGAGCGTGATGCCGCGCCGCTTCTCTTCGGGCAGCCGGTCGGTGTCGATGCCGGTGAGGGCTTTGACGAGCGACGTCTTGCCGTGGTCGACGTGACCGGCGGTGCCGAGAATCACAGCTCGAAGCGCGGCTCTTCGACGACCGACGCGTAGTCCCACGGGAAGACGAAGAACGTGTCTTCACGCAGCGCGTGGTAGTCGGGCTGAAACCCCTTGGGCCGGCAGACGAGCGCCGCGGTGCCCACCTTCGTCGCGCCGACGCTCTTCGCGTGGGCGCTGGCGAGCTCGAGCGTGTCGCCCGACGACGCGATGTCGTCGACGATCAGCACCTTCTTGCCCTTCAGCTCTTTCGGCATCACGCCCTTGAGCTTCGGGTTGCCGCGCAGGCCGCGGTCGCGGCTGCGGCGCGACAGGCGCACCGGGTAGAACTCGCGTTGCATCGCGCTCGCGAGCGCGCCGCCCACGAACACGCCGCCGTGCGCGACGCCGACGATGGCGTCGGGGTCGAACTTGCCCGCCGTCTTCGCGAGCTGCTGCACCAGCCGGTCGAAGTGCGCCCACGACATCTCTGACGCCGACGTGCGCGCCGCCGACAGGTCGAGCCCCGGTGGCGACGGCGACTCGGGCGGCTTGCGCCGCGCCTTGGCGGTCGTGTGTCGACCGTTCTTGCCGTTCTTCGCGGGCGGCGTCTTCCTCTTCGCGACCTTCTTCGCGGTCTTCGTCATCACGGGGCACAACCGTCGAGCAGAACCGGGCTGCCCCCGGTCGAGGTGAAGCGGTACGCGTTGGGCTGGCAGCTGAGCCCCGCGGGGCACAGGCCCGTCGCGGTGTCGCACGCGCGGTAGCACGCCTGGCCGCCGTCGGCGGTCAGCCGGCCACACGCGCCCGAGCGGCAGTCGGTGTTGGCGATGCAGGGCACCCCACCCTCGCGGGTGCCGAACTGCGACGGCGGCCTGCAGCGCAGCACGTACGCCCCCGCGTCGAAGGGGCTCACGTCGGGCACGCAGCGCGCGCCGCCGTCGGTCGAGCAGTCTTCGTCTTCGTTGCACGCGATGCCGCTGCACACGCGCTTCACCGACAGCACGTCGTCGGGCGTGTTCGCCACGAAGTCGGGGCCCCGGGACCCCAGGTACACGTTCGGCTGGCAGTCGAGCGGGCCCGAAGCGAGGCCACCGTCGTTCTCGGGCGCGCACTCGGCCGCCGTGCGGCACGCCTCGAGGCAGTAGCCCAGCCGGCGCACGGCGCGAGCGTCGTCGACCGAGCACATGCCCGAGCGGCACTGCGAGCCCAGGGTGCACGAAGCGCCTGGCCCCCCGAAGCCCGCGTCGGGCGACCGCCCGCACTCGAGCTTCAGGCCCGAGTTGCGCGTGAGGGTCGACAGCCGGAGCGTGCACGCGAGGCCGGCGTCGGGCCCGTACTCACCACACGACGCGTGCGAGTCGCAGCCGGGCCGGCAGCCGTAGAGCTGGGCCACGCCCGCGGGCGCGTTGAACGGGTAGCGCGTGTCGCACGTGCCCGTGCGCGCGCCGATGTTGCAGTCGACGTCGCTCTCGCACGCCGACCAGCAGTAGTACGGAGGCAACCCCGTGGTGCCGTCGGTGCGGCAGGTGCCGCTCTTGCAGCTCTTGTCGGCCGTGAGCACGCCGGCGTCGGGCAGCACCGTGTTCGCGCACGGCTCGAGGCCGGGCTTCGTGCCGACGCTGTACTGACAGAACGTGCCCGTGTCGGTCGCGAGGAAGTCGTTGGTCGACGGGTCGTCCCACGGCTGGCACGACTGGTTCGGCCGGCAGCGCGCGTCGTTCGTGCAGCGGTCGCCCCAGCCCGTGTCGTTGTAGCAGATGCCGAACTGGCGGCCGTTGAAGTCGCCCGGGAACGGGTGACAGATTTCGGGCGCCGGGCACGCGTTCGTCTGGCCCGGGTCGCAGAACGCGCGGCACGTCGACGTCAGCGCCGAGTCGGGTATACACATGAACTGCGCCTTGCACGTGCCGCCGGTGAGCCAGTTGTAGTCGCAGCTGTCGCGGTAGTTCTTGCCGGCGCCCGCCTGAAAACACACGCCGAGCAGGCCGCCGAGGTCGAAGACGAACGAGTTGCCGTTCGAGTACTTCAGCGCGTAGCAGATCTCGCCCTGAGCGCACTGCGGCTGGTAGACGTTGCAGCTCGTGAGGCACGTCGGCGTCGGCGTGCCGTTGTTGTTCACGTTCACGCACGTCAGGCCCGCACCGCACGCGGTGCCCGGAGGGCATTGGCCGTTGACGCCGACCCCCACACACGTGTTGCCCATGCAGCGCAGGCTGTTCGGGCAGTGCTGGTCGACGAGGCAGTGTTTGCACGTGGCGCTCGCGGTGTCGCAATACGACGCGCCGGGCGTGGGGCAGCTCGAGTCGTCGACGCACTCGACGCAGGTCTGGGTCGACTGCCGGCAGCGCGGCTTGTTGAACGGGCAGTCGCTGTCGGCGCCGCACTCGACGCAGGTGAAGCTGTTCATGCGGCAGGCGCCGGTGGGGCAGTCTTCGTCGCGCGTGCAGCCGACGAACCTGCAGGTGCGGTTGGCGCACGCCTCGCCGATGCCGCACTCGAGATCATCGCTGCACGGCACGTTCTGGCGGCACACGCCCGCGCGGCACACGCCGGGGAAGCCGGCGGCCGCACAGTCTTCTGCCGAGTCGCACGACGGCGGAGGCGGCCCGCTGTCGACCGCCTGCAGGCCCGAGTCGACCACCCCCGCATCGGGGATGACCGGCGCAGAGCACGCGGACAGGGCGACGACGGTGAGGAGCGAGGCGCGGCGCATGCGGTCGGCGGTACGGTCTAGCCCATCACGCGCAGAACTTCAGCAGCGCCCGCTCGAGCACCTCGGCGCAGCGGTGCAGCTCGGCCTTCGGCACGAACTCGCCGGTCTGGTGCGCGTTCTTGATGTCGCCCGGCCCGAACACGACCGGCACCGACCCCAGCTCGGTCATCTGCGGCCCCTCGGTGCCGAACGCCACCGTGCTCGACGGGTTGCCGCTCTCGACCTCGAGAAACTTCACCACCTCGGCCTCGGCGGCGGTCTCGAAACCCCGGTCCATTCGCAGCGGCTTCACGGTCAGCGAAAAACCCGGGTCTTCGGCGCGGCACGCGGCCTCGATGCCCTTCAGCGCGGTCAGCACGTGCTCGACCGGCTGCGACGGTATGGGCCGCCACTCGAGCGTCACCCGGCACTCGCCCGGGATGATGTTCTTCGCCTTGCCGCCCGCGATGACGCCGGTGTTGACGGTCGTGAACGGCGGCTCGAACCGCGGGTCGCCGACCGTGCGCAGCTCGCCCAGCGCGTACGCCTCGAGCCGCGTGAGAAACCGCGCCGCGCGGAAGATGGCCGACGCCCCGCTCTCGGGGTACGCGCTGTGGCCCTCTTTGCCTCTGAACTCGAGCTCGGCCAGGCAGTAGCCCTTGTTGCCGCGAATCGGTACGAGCGACGTGGGCTCGCCGATGATGCAGCGGCGGCTCCTGGCCTTGCCGGCGCCGACGAGCTGCTTCGCTCCGTAGCAGCCGACCTCTTCGTCGGCGGTGAAGCAGACGAGCAGCGGCTTGCTGAGCCGGCCCTTCGTGCGCTCGAGCGCGGTGACGGTGCACGCGACGAACGCCTTCGTGTCGCACGAGCCGCGGCCGTACAGCTTGCCGTCGCGCTCGGTGAGCGTGAGCGCCTCGGCCCACGTCTTGTCGTACGGCACGCAGTCGCTGTGGCCGACGAGCGCGAGCTCGGGGTGGCCGCCGCCGTTCGTCGCGATGAGGTTCGCCTTCTCGACGCCCTGCTCGTCTCGGTAGCGGTGCCGCTCGGTGGTGAGGCCCAGGGCCTTCAGGCGGGGCTCGAGCACGTCGAGCACGGGTGCGTTCGGCAGCGTCGACGTCGAGTCGACGGCGACCAGCTCTGCGAGCAGCTTCTCGAGGTTCGGCGCCACGGCTTGCGGTCGTACCATGAGGCCGAGGTGCACGGTGTGCAGCCTGTTGCACAGGTGCTGGCGTCAAGCCCGCGAGAAGGGCCAGACTCTCGCGGTACGACCCCTGCTGTAGGGCAGACCCATGAACCTGCGCATCGTGGTGGCTCTCGTGTTGGTCTGCAGTGCCTGCGGCCCGCGGAGCGCCCCGCCGCGCACCTCGCCGAAGCCCGAGGTCGTGCTGAGCGGCTTCGACGCCACGCCCGTCATCGACGCGCTGGGCGAAGAGCTCGCCTGGTACGACTGGAAGGCGAAGCGCATCGACCGGGTGCGCGGCGGGGTCGTCGAGCGCGTCGCCGACCTCGAGGTCGACACCTTGTCGCGGCTGCGCGTCTTCGCCGACAACTCGTTTCTCGTCGGGCAGAGCGAGGCGATTCTGGCGTTCAGCGCGAGCGGCGCGATGACGCGCATCGAGGTGATGGCCTACGACATCGACGGCGTCGGCATCGACGACTTCTGGTACTTGCCGGTGCAGTCATCGGGCACGTCGGCGTGTCGCCACCTGACCGGCACGACGCCCGACGTGTGCATCGCCGCATCCGAGCACTCAGCCGGTCGCCTGGTGGTCTCGGGCGATGGCTCGGTCTTCGTGAGCACCATTGGTGGCTCGGTCTTTTCGCCGCGCAACGGCGTGAAGCGAATCAAAGACGGCGTGGTGAGCGACGTCGCGAGCTATCGCTCGGGCGACGTGGTGTCGCAGTTTCGAAAGAGCGGCGACACGGTCTGGGCGCGGGTGTCTGACCTGCACTTCGGGTTCATCGAGGTCGGCACTGGCGAGGCGAAGCTGCTCGGCAGAAACGTGCTCGACGTGCGCGGCACGCGCGACGACTACGTGTACATCCAGTCGGACTACGAGACCGAGTCGGACCCGAGCTCGTCGTGCAGCAGCGTGCTGCTCAGCCCGTGCGGCACAAAGCTGAAGTGGGTCGAGCAGGTCGTCTACCGCTCGAACGGCGGCGCACTCACCGAGCTCGGTCACGACTCGTGCGTCTCGGGCGCCACCCTCTGCGAGCCGCACGAAGACGTGCTCGGCCGCAGCGGCGGCAAGGTGTTCTTGCTCGAGAAGCAGCTGCGCTCACTGAGCGAGTGATCGCACCACGGCCTCGAACCCGCGCTTCGCCTCTTCGTGCAGCACGTGCTGCCCGTCGCGCACGATGAGCTGGCCCTGCACGGCGACGTCGCGCACGGGCTCCTGGCCGAAGATGGCGGCGTTCACCGAGTCGACGCCGAGCGTGAAGAAGTCGGCGGGCGCGCCGGCCTTCAGCGACCCGGTCGGCAGGCCCAGCGCCTTCGCCCCGTTCTCTGACGCGCACGCGAACAGCCGCGCACCCAGCCCCTGAGGCCCGTCGAGCACGGCGCGGCGCCGGCGCACGAGCCGCAGGTTGTCTTCGAGCAGGCGCGCCTCGTCGAGCAGGTTGATGCGCGCCTGGCTGTCTGACCCGAGCGAGAGGCGCACGCCCGCCCCCATCAGCACGTCGGCCGGCACGACCCCGTCGCCCAGGTTCGCCTCGGTCGACGGGCACGCACACACGCTCGTCAGCTTCTTTTCGTGCTCGGGCTCGAGGTGAATCGCGTGCACCGCCGTCGCGTGCAGGAGCCCCACCTCTTCGAGCAGCTCGACCGGGTGCAGCCCGTGCTCGGCCCGGCACGCCACGAGCTCGGCCGGCTGCTCGGCCACGTGAATGTGGGTGAGGCCCTTCACCTTCGCGATGGCCTCGAGCCACTCACGCGGCACCGCCCGCACGCTGTGCGGCGCCAGCCCCACCGTCGCGAGCGGGTCGTCGAAGCGCAACGAGAGCGTGCGCGAGAGATACGTGTCGACGTCGGGCTCGATGAAGCGCGCCTGCAGCGGGTTCGGAGCGGCCTGAAAGCCGGCCCGCGCATAGCCGACGCGCAGCAGCACGATGCGCAGCCCGGCGTCGCGCGCCGCGCGCACGACCGCGCGCGAGAGCTCGTGCACGTCGGCGTACGGCTGGCCGCCGGGCTGGTGGTGCACGTAGTGGAACTCGCCGACCGCGGTGACGCCGGCGAGCGCCATCTCGACGAACGCGAGCCGCGACACCGCGTGCAGCTCTTCGGGCGTCAGCGTCGACGCCGCCCGGTACATCAGCTCGCGCCACGCCCAGAAGTCGTCGCCGTTCGCGACGCGCTCGGTGCGCGCGCGCAAGACCCGCTGAAACGCGTGCGAGTGGGCGTTGACCAGGCCGGGGAACAGCGCGCGCCCGGGCAGCTTCACGACCTCGGCGCCGGGCGGTGCAGCGGCGACGATGCGCCCGTCTTCGCCGACACACAGCCGAGCGCCGGGGCGCAGGGCCCCGTCGACGTACGTGCCGAGCTCGGGCTCGTAGACCGCGGCCTTCACGGGCACCCGACGACCTCGACCGTGTAGACGATGGGGTTCGCGTTGATGGCCGGAGCGGTCACGTTGATGACGTACTCGTGGCCGGCCTTCGGGGCCCACCCGCGGGGCTTGAACGAGACGGCCCAGCGGCTGCCGTAGTCGGCCTGCAGCTCGGTGACGTCGACCGGCGCATCGACGCCGTCGTCGAGCACGGCGACCCGCGCGCCGGCGAGGTCGTCGGCGTTGTTGAACGCGTGAACGCTCCACCCGGTCTCGGCGACCTTCGTGAAGTCGAGCGCGGCGAGCGGCACGGGGCCCGCCGGCGGCCACGCGACGAACCGGCGCGACACGTTGCCGGTGCCACCCGACACCCAGTGGCAGCTCGCGCCGGGCGTGCCGCCGATGCCGACGGGGCCGAGCGAGGTGGCGAGCAGCCAGCGGCGGTGGCCGAGCGTCTGGGCGTTGCCGAAGTCTTGCATGTAGCGGTCGACGGCCTCGATGGCGGGCGTGAGCGAGAGGTTGCTGTTGCCGGCGGCCTGGGCGCCCATGGGCGTGTAGCAGGCGAAGCCCGAGTCGGGCTGGTGGTCGAGGCGACCGGTGGCGTGCATCATGAGCGCGCACGCCTGCGCTGCGGCGTCGCGCTGCGCCGAGGTCTCGACGGCGGGCAGGTCGGCGAGAAAGCGGTAGAGGTTGATGAGGCGCAGGGCGGCCTCGCGGGAGTCGAGCGACAGGTCGCCCGGGGTGCACGCCGAGGTGCTGCCAGACCACGAGCCCTCGTCGAGGTTGTTGCGGTCACATTCCCACCGCTGGCAGACGAGCGCCTCGCGGCCGGTGACGACGTCGAAGCAGCCGGGCCTGCCGGCGTCGACCCCGGCGTCGGGGGCCATTGGGGAAGAGCAGGCGGCGAGGCAGATGAGGCTGAACGTCGGGGCTGCGCGCAAGGCCGTAAATCCTCGACGGTGTTTCGAGAAAACGCTAGTCCCGCGCGGCATGAGCACCGAGAGCGAAGGCGGCGAGTCGCAGCACATCGTCGGCACGAAGCCCGCAGCCGTGCAGGAGCTCACCCCGCGCAGCGTCATCGTCGGCATCGTGGTCGCCGGCATCATGGGCACGTCGTACCCGTACATCGTGCTGAAGCTCGGCTTCGGCCCGAACGTGTCGGTGGTCGCCGCGTTCTTCGGTTTCCTCTTTCTCGGGCTCGCGTCTCGCTCGTACAACCGGTGGGAGAACAACATCGTTCAGACCGCCGGCACGTCGGCGTCGCAGACGGCGTTCATGTGCATTCTGCTCGCGGCGTTCGACATGCTGCGGGCGAACCCGAAGGCGGGCTTCGACCTGCAGCTGACGCCGGTTCAGTCGTTCATGTGGCTGACGTTCGCGGGCCTGCTCGGCGTGCTGCTCGCGGTGCCGCTGCGGCAGCACTACATCGTCGACGAGAAGCTGACGTTCGCCGACGGCGTGGCGGCGGGCGAGACGCTCATCGTGCTCGACTCGAAAGACGAGTCTGGGCGCAAGGCCGCGAAGGTGATGGGCCTGGGCACGCTGCTCTCGGGCCTGCACTTCGCGGTGCGCGAAGAGGGGTTGATTCTCAAGGGCCTCGCGAAGCGCTTCACCGGCAACGAGCACGTGTACCTGCCCGACGCGTTCATCGTGCCGCACGACATGCTGAAGAAGACGGGCACCGGCTTCGCGTGGAGCCTGCTCGCGCTCGGCTCGGGCGCGCTCGTCGGCATTCGCATCAACGCGAGCATGATGATCGGCGCGACGCTGTCGTGGGTCATCGCGCCGCTGGTGCTCGTGAAGGCGGGCCTCATCATCAACGCCGACGGGGCGGTGATGACGGCCGAGACGTTCAAGAAGGGCGACATTCTGCTGTGGGTGATGTGGCCGGGCGTCGGCATTCTCATCTCGGGGGGCCTGACCGCGCTCGTGCTCAAGTGGCAGGTGCTGGTGCGCAGCTTCAAGGCGCTCACGGGGGCGAAGGCGGCGACGGGCGACCTCTCGCTGCGCACCATCGGCGTCGGCGTGGCGCTGGCGGCGACGGGCCTCATCGTCGTGCAGTGGGTGAACCTCGGCATCGCGCCGTGGGTGACGGTGCTCGCGATTCTGTTCTCGCTGCCGCTGATGCTCATCGGCCTGCGCGCGCTGGGCGAGACGAACTGGGGCCCCATCAGCACGCTGTCGAACGTGATGCAGGGCGTGTTCGGCGCGATTCTGCCGGGGAACCTGAACGCGAACATGGTGGCGTCGGGTACGACGGGCACGATCGCGACCGACTCCGAGGCGATCATGCAAGACTACAAGGCGGGCCACATGATCGGCTCGACGCCGGGCAAGCTGACGGTGATGCAGCTCGTCGGCGTGCCGATCGGCGCGGCGGCCGTGGCGTGGATGTACCCGTTTCTCGCCTCGACCTACGGCATCGTCGGCGACAACGCGAAGCTCGCGTCGCCCGCGAGCGCGCGGTGGGCCGGCTTCGCCGTCATCTTGAAGCGCGGCGCCGAAGCGCTGCCGAAGTACGCAGTGCACGCGATGGTGGTCTTCATCGTTCTCGGCGCCCTCTTCACCGTGCTCGAGGGCAAAAAAGAGCTGAAGAAGTGGGTGCCGTCGCCGACCGGCATCGGCATCGGCATGCTCGTGCCCTTTTCGGTCATCTCGATGATGTTCATCGGCGGCCTGCTCGGCTACGCGTGGGAAAAGAAAGACAAGAAGTCGTCCGACGCGTACTCGGCGCCGCTCGCGTCGGGCCTCATCGCAGGCGAAGCCATCGTCGCGGTCATCGTGCCGCTGCTCATCGCGCTGAAGGTGATTCCGAACGACTAGCCCGTCGCCGCAGCACGGCGACCATCAGCGCGGGCAGCAGCGAAACCACCGAGCCGCAGCCACACCCCTGTGGCGGTGCGGCCTTCACCTCGAGCGGCGCGTTCGCCGGCATCAGCCCCGGCGCGGTCGCCGTCAGCGTCTGAACCCCGACGGCGAAGTCGCGGTAGTACACGCCGGTCGAAGAGCCGCCGCCCGCGAGCGTCACCGTGAACGGCTGGTCGGCCGGGTCTCCGAACTTCTGCAAGAAGCCGCCGCGCGCCGACGTGCTCGTGAACGTGATGGGCAGGTCGGCCGGCACCGGCACCTCGAGGTGGCTCGCGTTGCGCACGCTCACGGTGATGAGCGAGCTCGTCTCGCCGGCCTCGACGCTCAGCTCGGTCGTCACGAGCGCGAGCTCGAACGGGCCGGCGTTGGTCACGCCTCCGTCGGGGGCCACCGAGCCAGCGTCGAAGCCCTCGACCGCGCCCACCGTCACCATCGGAGCCGGCCGCACCACCTTGCGCAGCACGACGTCGTCGATGCGGTGCACGTTCGTCTGCCCGCCGGTGCCGGCGCCGAAGACGAGCTTGCGGTTCGCCTTGCTCCACGTGCGCGTGTGGTCGAGCACCACGCCGGCGTCGTCGAGCGAGACGGTCAGCCTGCCCTGGTGAAACTCGACCAGCAGGCCGTGCCACTCGTCATCTTCGGTGACGGGCGTGTCGTACTGCGCGTGGTGCTCGAAGTCTTCGCCCGCATCGGCGTCGAGCGTCGTCACCACCGCGAGGTGGTTCGCCGTCGTCTCGAGAGGGCCCATGAAGCCGTCGACCTCGACCGCGTAGCCGCGCTGGTTCAGGGCGTGCGAGTTGCCCCGGCCGTCGTTGCCCGCGTGAAAAAAGCCGAGCGAAAGGCCGTCGGCGCCAGTGCCGCCTCCGACACGAAACCGAAACGAGACCGCCCACCCGTCTTCCCACGCCGGGTCGATGGTCGCGAACGTCGCGCCGGCCCCGAGCTGCGCCGCGGCCGTCGTGAGCCACAGCTCGCCTGCGTCGGGCTGCCACACGAGCTCGTTCGCGCGCGAGCCATCGAGGCGGAAGAGGTCTGACCACCGGCCACCATCTTCGGGGTCGGTGTCGAACGTGTCGTAGAAGAGGTTCACCGCCGCGGGGCTGCTCGTCGAGGCCGCCGTGACGCTGCCCGAGTACAGCCACAGCCGCGTGGTCGCCGTCACGCCCGGCACGCGCACCCAGAAGCGTGTCGCCGGCGTGCCACAGCCAGACTCGAGCCAGTGCGGCAAGACGGTGACGCCGTCGGCCGAGGTGAAGCGCACATCGGGGCAGCCGGGCCGCGCACCCGCCGTGCCCGCGACGACGAGCACCTGGAAGTCGCTGAGCGCCGTGGCGTGGCTCACGTCGACCGCCTGCCGCTGCGCGAAGCCGGGCAGCCACTGCGCCCACGCCGAGCTCGAGACCAGCACCAGCGACACGACGGCGGCGCGCATCAGACGGCGCATTGTAGGCCGACCCCGTTAACGTTGTGCATGGCAGTCGACGTGCTCGTCATCGGCGGAGCCAACACCGATTTTCTGGTGAAGGGCTCGAAGCTCCCCACCGTCGGCGAGACCGTCGAGGGAGACACCTACTACTCGGGCCCCGGCGGCAAGGGCGCGAACCAGGCCGTCGCCGCCGCTCGGCTGGGTGCGAAGGTCGCGTTCGTGGGCCGCGTCGGGGCCGACACGCGCGGGGCCGAGCTGGTGTCGGCGCTGGCCGCCGAAGGCATCGATGTGTCGCACGTGCTCCACGACCCGCTCGGCGTCACGGGCGCGGCCCTGGTGATGGTCGAGGGCAGAGGCCAGAAGCAGATTCACACCGCGCCGGGGGCGAACCTGCTCGTCACGGTGCGCGACGTCGTGGCGGCAGCCGACCTGTTCGCCGAGGCGAAGGTGGTGCTGCTGCAGCTCGAGGTGCCGCAGGCCGCGGTCGAGACGGCGGTGCGGCTCGCGAACGCCGCCGGGGCGCGCGTCGTGCTCGACCCTGCCCCGCCGCGAGAGCTGCCCGACTCGCTGCTCCGGGGCGTGCACGTGATTCGCCCGAACGTCGCCGAGGCCCGCGCGCTCACCGGCGTCGAGGTGCATGACCGCGCGTCGGCGGCGAAGGCCGGCCACCAGCTGCGCGAGCGCGGCGCGAAGTTCGCCGTCGTCGGAGCGCCGGGCGGCAACCTGCTGGTCGGCCCGAACCTCGAGCGCTGGTTCGCGGAGCTCGAGATCGAGCCTGTCGACGCGACCGGCGCAGGCGATGCGATGGCCGGCGCGCTCGCCGCCGAGCTCGCCGCGGGGCACGGCCTCGAGGCCGCGTGTGAGGTGGCGACCGCCGCCGCCGCGTTCAAGACGATGCGGCTCGGGGCGCAGCCGGGGCTGCCGCACCGGGCCGAGCTCGAGGTCTTTCGCACGCGGTAGGCGCGGTTGAATATTCGGGCGGCCGGCCCGTTTTTCGACGCATGTTCCCCCGTCTCGTCTCGCTCGGGTTGTTGTTGTCGGCCGGCGCGTTCGCTCAAGACTCCGACCTCGACGGCGATGGCGACATCGACGCCGACGACTGGCAGGCGGTGGCGCCGCCGCTGCCTGAAGACGACGGCTCGAGCGACTGGGCGCAGTGGCCGGCCGAGCAGGCGCCGGCGCAGGCTCCGACGCAGGCGCAGTTCGAGGCGCAGCTGTCGCCGTACGGTGCCTGGTACGAAGAGCCCGGCGTCGGCCGCGTGTGGCAGCCCGCTCCGGCCGTGGTCGGGGGCGACTTCGTGCCGTACACCACCGGCGGCCAGTGGGTGGCGACGACCGGCGGCTGGCAGTTCGCCACGACGTATGGGTTCGGCTCGATGCCGTACCACTACGGCCGCTGGCACCGGTCGCCGCGCTACGGCTGGGTGTGGTGGCCGCACACGCAGTGGGCGCCGGCGTGGGTCGACTGGCGCTACAACAGCATGGGCAACGTCGCGTGGGCGCCGCTGGCGCCTCCGGGCTTCAGCGTTCGGTTCTCGACCGGCGCGCCCGCGTGGAGCTTCGCGTACGGCCGCTACCGCCGCCCGTACGTGCAGAGCTTCTCGTGGGGCCGCTACGGCGGGTGGCACCGCGGCTACGTCGGGCGCAACTCCGGCGGGTACCGCGGCTACGGCGGCTATCGCGGCGGGTACGACGGCTACCGGGGCTACGGCGGCTACCGCGGCGGCGGTGGGTATGGCGGCGGGTATCGGCGCGGCGGCGGCGGCGGGTACCACCACGCGCAGCCGGCGAACCCCGGCCGGGGCGGCGGGGGTGGCCGGGGCTTCGGTCGCGGCCGGGGCCGGTAGCCCCGCGCCTCTGGCGCGGAAACGGGAGTGCAGCGACCAGAAACTCAGAAGTCGAGCGGCACGATGAACGCGGCGCCGTTGGCGGTGCCCGAGCGGTAGCTGACGGGCGCGCCGACGCCGAGCGTCGCAGGCAGGCCGGCGCCACCGGGGAAGAGCGACAGGTCTTGCCCGAAGAGGCCGCGCTCGCGGTGATCGCCGACGAGGGTGAGCGCCGACTCGCGGGGCCCGTTCAAGCCGGGGCCGCCCGCGAAGACGAACACGGCGCCGCTGCCGTCGCCGTTGACGTTGGCGCCCGGCGCGCCGACGACGAGATCGACGACGCCGTCGCCGGTGAGGTCGACGTTGCCGTGCAGGGCGCGGCCGAGCTGGGGGGCGCGCTCACCGTACATGACGGGAATCGGAGTGAGCGTGTCGCCGACGGCGCCGACGAGCACGCCGCCCACCGCGGGCCGCCGCGCGAGCAGCTGGGCGACGTCGAAGAGCAGCACGGTCGGCTGCGCGACGCCGAGGTACGGGTAGAGGCGCGCGCTGATGGCGACGAACGAGCGCGCGTCGCCGAGCACGCGGCCGGCGAAGGCGACGCCGAAGCCGAGCTGCATCGAGTTGAGGCCGACCTCGGGCTCGCCCGAGATGCGCAAGAAGGTGGGCACGGTGTGCGAGCCACACGCGCCGGCCGCCGAGGCGCCGAACACGATGACGACGCCGTTCGGGGTCTGCAGCGGGTCGGGCGTCACCCCGAGGTTGATGGTGCCGTAGCGCACGGCGACCTCGTCGCAGCCGTCGTTGTCGAGGTCGCCGAGCGGCACGGGCCCGTACGTGTTGCCGGGCGTCGCAGGCAGCGAATACGTCGACCCGCACGCAGCGGTGAGCTTCGCGAGCGTGGGGTCGTCGAGGCCGCGGCCCGAAAAAATCTCGAGCCCCGACGTGCGCGTGACGGCGAGGTCTTCTTTGTCGTCGTTGTCGAAGTCGAAGCCGCCCGCGATGCCGGTGCGCGAGAGCGCGGCGCGCGTGCAGCTGCCGGCGTCACAGCCGGCGATGGCGGCGCCGGCCCACACGCGAAACGCCTCGCGGCTGGTGCCGTCGGCGGCGACGGTGTGAACGCTGACGCCGCCGAGCGTGGCGCCGGCGAGGCAGCCGCCGCCGCCGTCGAGCTGCGCGTAGTCGGTGTTCGTGGCGGTGGGCTGCTGAAAGCCGGGCACGGCGACGGCGAAGTCTTGCCGGCCGTCGCCGTCGAAGTCGGTGAACGCGACGTCGAACGCGGCGGCGCGGCCGCCGAAGCGCGGGGCGGCGCCGGCGTCGGGGCGGTAGAACGTGACGGCGCCCTCGTGTACGAGGCGCGGGCTCGCGCCCTGCCCGAGCTCGTACGCGGTAGCCTGGCCGACGAGGGTGTCGCCGCCGAAGCCGTTCGGGTCGGGGCCGCTGTAGCCGGGCGCGCCGACGAGCGCGCGCACCTTGCCGGCGCTGGCGGCGACGCGAACGGCGAGGCCGAACTGCTCGCTCGCGACCCTGGCGGGCAGGTCGGCCGACGTGACGGCCCACGACGCGAGCGGGCCCGAGCCGAGCAGCGCGTCGACGCGGCCGGTGAAGTCGCCGTGCTGGGTGTTCGCGCGCGAGGCGAGCGAGACGATGCCGCGCGCGGTGCCGGGGGCCCACGCGGCCACCGCGGTGCCGAGCACGGAGCCGCGGGCGGCGGTGCGCGAGTCGAGCGGGCGGTTCGCGACGCCGCTCACGAGCGGGTAGACGAGCAGCTTGCCGGCGTTCGTGGCGTTCATGGGGCCGGCGGCGTACGGGGCGCCGAGCACGAGCTCGAGGCCGGGCTGGCCGTCGACGTCGGCGACGGCGAACGAGCGGCCGGCCTGAATGCCGCCCTGGTCGCCGTAGATGCGGGCGAAGGCGGCCGTGCGGTCGACGAACGCCGGCAGGGTGACGGTGCCGCCGGTGGCGGGTCGGCCGGTGAGGTCGAAGAACAGGGCGCCGCCGGCGTTGGCGCCGCCCGGGGTGCCGGCATCGATCATGGCGAGGTTCGGGCTGTCGGTGCGCTCGAGCGAGATCATGAGCAGCGCGGGCTGGCCGTTGGTGGCGGGCACCACGGCGAGGCGGCCGTTGCCTTCGTCGCCGTCGGCGAGGTTCGCGGGCAGCACGTAGAGGTCGGGCCGCTCGGGGAAGCGCGGCGCAGCCTCGCGGGCGAAGTGAACGCCGATGGCGAGCTGGGCGCGCTGCACGCCGCCGTCGCCGGCGGGGGGCTGCATGGCGCCGAGCGACGCGATGTCGGCGCGGCCGTCGCCGTTCAGGTCACCGACGGCGAGGCCGCGGCCGAAGCGCAGGTTGGTGCGCGCGGTGAACGTGCCGTCGCCCGCGGTGTCCCACCCGCCGAGGCGAATCGAACCCTCGTTCGCGATCTCTTGCCCCGGCGTGGCGAGAAACACGTCGACGATGCCGCGGGCGGCGATGCCGGCGACCGGGGCGAGGTCTGAGCCGGGGCCGCCGACGATGAGGTCTTCATCGCCGTCGCCGTCGACGTCGGCGATCGCGATGGCCGCGCCGAACAGCGCGTTGCGGGTGAGGCCCGAGATGGGGTCGCGCATGCGCTTCGGGCCTTCGGCGGTGAAGCGGTAGAGGAACACGGCGCCCGAGTCGGCGCCGGTGATGTCGGCGCCCGGCGCGCTGATGGCGAGCTCGTCTTTGCCGTCGCCGTCGAGGTCGCCGGCGGCCATGACCGCGCCGAGCTGCGACGTGTCGGTCTCGCCGGTGATGACCCAGGTGGGCGCCATCGGCAGACCGGTCGCCGAGCCCTTGAAGACGAACACGGCGCCTCCCGAGGGCTTCGCGAGGTCGCTCTCGGGCACGCCGACGGCGACGTCTTGAATCATGTCACCGTCGAAGTCGCCGGTGACGATGTTGCCGACGTCGGTGAGGCGGCCGTGCGGTCGCGTCAGCCGCTGCAGCTCTTCGAGCACGCGCACCGAGAGTGTGGTCGTCTCGTTCGTGAAGGTGTCTCTGCCGCTGAGCACGGCGGTGCCGGTGTCGCCGTCGGCGGCGGTGAACGTCGAGCCCGTGACGGTGCCGGGGCCGCTCGTCTTGGTCCACGTGACGACGCCGGTGCCGTCGCTCACGCCGAGCGGCACGCTCGCGCCTGCGGGCACGGCGAGGCGGGCCGGCGCGGCGCGAAAGGTGGCGGTGGTGCTGACGCGAAACTGGAGCACCGCCTGCTCGCCGCTGCCCAGGTCTTCGACCTCGATGAGGTCGAGGCCCTGCGATGCGCCCGCGGTGTAGACGCCCGCCTGGGTGATGGAGCCGCCCGACGCCATCGCCTGCGGCGTGTAGCGCGCGGTGCCGAGCAGGCCGTTCGTGACGACGGTGAAGCTCGTGCCGGGGCGCACGGTGGCGTGCACCGGCGAGACGTCGAACGCCGCGCGCACGTCGAGGGTGAGGGTCGCCGTGTTGCCGCAGTCGTCGGAGGCGGTCAGCGTGTCCATCGCCGGGGTCGGGCCGGCGACGAAGCGGGCGCCGCGCACCTCGCCGCCGCTGCCGCCCATGGCGACCGAATACGTGTAGCGGCCGCTGCCGCCGGTCGCGGTCAGCGTGGTGGCGCCGTTGACGCGAACGAGCGGCGGGCTCGCCTTGACGGCCATCGCCTTGAGGCCCTCACACTCGTCGATGGGGTCGGGGGGCGGCTCGACGACGGTCACGTCGCACGCGGCGAGGAGCAGAAACGGAAGAAGACGTCTCATTGCAGCATGCCTCCGTTCACCCAGCGGGCGATCTTCTGGATGAACGAGGGGTCGAGCGGCCCGTCGGCCGGCATGCGCTTGTCTTTGACGGCGTTGACGATGACCTGGGCGTTCGTCTGCCACAGCGCATAGGTGGTGAGGTCGCGGCCGGGGCCCTCGGTGTGGCAGTTCGCGCAGCGCGCCTCGAAGATGGGCTGAATGTCGGTGGCGAACGAGACGGTGCCCATCGCGCCCGACTGAAGCGTGAAGTGCACGGCGCGCTTCGCGAGCACCCCGCCGGGGTAGCGCGCGGTGGCGGTGATGCGGTGCTGGCCGTCGGGCAGCGTGATGAACGACGCAGGCCGCACTGCGCCGCCGGCCTCGCGGCCGCCCATCGAGAAGTAGAGCGTGTTCGCGAGCCGGCCTTCGCCGGGCAGCGCCGCCATCACGTTCACCTCGGTCTCGAGGCCGTCGTCGACTTGAAAGAACACGCCCTCGGGCTGAGCGCTGAGCGGTACGAGCGCGACGATGGGCGCCTCGGTGCCGTACACCTTCTCGTTCTGGAAGAGGCCCTGCACGCGCGGCGTCATGCCGTCGGTGACCGCGAGCGTGGCCTCGCCCGCACGCACCCAGGCGGCGCCGGCGGCGTCGGTGGCGAGCAGCGTGGGCACGGCGGCGAGCCCGCGCGCTTCGCCCCACGAGGCGGCGTCGCCGTCGTAGCGGAACAGGCCGTCGCCGGCGCGGAGCCACAAGATGCGCCCGGCGGCCTTGAGCTCTTTCGGAGCCTTCGGCAGCTCGTACGGTGCCCAGACGGCGTTGTGAAAGCGCCACAACTTCTTCTGCGTGATGGCCCACAGCTCGCCGGGCGAGGCGGCGCTCGGCGTGAGGCCCGCGAGCGCGGTGATGCCGCCCATGAGGTCGGGGCTCAGCATGCGGCTGTCTTTGATGGTGAAGGCGGTCGCGCCGGTGCGCTCGGCGTAGCTGAGCTTCTCGCCGCGCGCGAACCAGACCGAGAGCGCGCCGTTGTGGCCGGGGCCGATGGCGAGCGCGTTGATGCCGGTGATGCTCTGGCCCTCTTCTTTCAGCTCCGAGAGGGCGCCGCCCTCGAGCTTGAAGAGGCCGCTCGAGTGGGCGAGCCAGGCGACCCCGTTGTCGCCGACGGCGGTGGCGACGAGACCGTCGGCGGGCAGCACCTCGCGCCACGGCGGCGCGATCAGCCAGCCGCTCTCGGCGACGAACAGGCCCTTGCTGGTGGCGACGACCGACGAGAACGGCCCGAGGGGCCACACGGCGCTGGCGGGGCCGGGCGCGACAGGGTTGCCGGGGTGGCTCTCGAGCAGGTACGCGGTGCCGTCGATGCGCACGCGCACCGGCCGGCCCGAGACGTCGAGAAAGACGCCGCCGCCGCGCTCGTCGGCGAAGCTCGGCGAGGCCTGAAGCGCCATCGGGGTCGAGAGGGTCGAGACGTCGAACGGGGTGGGGACGAGCGTCTCACCGACATTGCCGCCGCACGCAACGAGCGCGGTGGCGAGCCAGACATTTACGGCACGCATGGGCGAGCGAGACTAGCCCGCCCGCACTCAAACGCCCATGGGCGATGAACGCCTACCCGCCTGCCCGAATTCGGGCTTCGCGGCCCCCGGCCTTCACCCCGGGGGGAGTCGAACCAACACGACGTGAAACGCGCGGGTGCGCTCGTCGCGGGCACGTACATTTTCGCCACGGTGAATCTGGGTCGCTGTGACGAGAAGGCGACCGCTCGGCAAGAGCGTCATGGTGTCGGGCCAGCTCAGCGGTTCGCCGCGGGCGAGCAGCTCCCACTTGCCGCTGGGCAGCCGCCTTCGCACGGCGCCCTTCTCGACGTCCGTCGCGTAGAGGCGGTTCTGGGCGTCGACGAGCAGGCCGTCTGAGGCGAAGCCCTTGTCGCCGAGGTCTTCGACGTGCGTGTTGCCGGCAGCGAGGTGGTCGGCGCGCACGCGGTAGAGGCGTCGGCTCGAGAGCGGCGTGAAGTACAGCCAGCCGTCGAGCGAGACCGCGAGGCCGTCGGCGCCGGCGGCGAGCGGCAGACCGGTCTTCGGTGCGTGGCGCTGCACGAGCGGGCGGCCCTCGACGCCGA